>NZ_JBITBU010000001.1:0-373931 GCF_044452545.1 Nocardia sp. NPDC051900
CCCCAAAACCCGCAGCGGCAAAATCATGCGCCGACTCCTGCGCGACGTCGCCGAAGGACGCGAACTCGGCGACACCTCCACCCTCGTCGACCCGAAGGTGTTCGAATCGATCGCCCGCGGGTAACCACAAAGAACGGCGGACCCGGCCACAAACAGATGAGGGGGTCCGGGTCCGCCGCTCTGTCATACGAATCGAATCGGATCGTAGATTGAACCGCCTGATCATTCTCTCCGTGAACAAGGCGAAGCGGAAACCGGCGCAAGGCCGGCCGCGCCTTCGAGGGAGATCCGACCGACATGACATTCCACGAACAACTCCGCACCCGCCGCAGTGTGGTCGTCGCCGGTGCGGGCGTCGCCGCCGCGGCGGCGGTCACCGCCTGCACCGCCTATGGCAAGGGCGACGACGCTCCCGCGCCGCATGACGCCACCGCCGCGCAGGCAGACCGGCCCGTCGATGGGAACAGTCCCGCGAACGCGCTCGCCAAGACGGCCGACATTCCCGTCGGCGGCGGCGTGATCGTGGGCGACACCGTGGTGACCCAGCCCAGCGCGGGCACCTTTATCGGGCTCTCCTCGGTGTGCACGCACGCGGGATGCAAGGTCGCGACGGTGTCCGGCGGCACCATCAACTGTGCCTGCCACGGCAGCAAGTTCGCGCTGGACGGCTCGGTGGCCCACGGCCCGGCGAGCAAACCACTCGCCCCGAAAGGCATCCGGGTCAACGGGGATTCGGTCGTCGCCGAATGAGCAGACCCGCCGGGATCAGGAACCGCCGAACCGCTCGGCCATCCGGCGGTCCATCTCGTCGGGCGGCACATCCTCCACGTGGGTGGCCACCGTCCATCGGTGTCCCCACGGATCCTCGAAGGCGCCACTGCGATCGCCGTAGAACTGATCGGTCATGGGCGTGAGTTCCCTGGCGCCCGCGGACAACGCGGCGGCGAAAGCGGCGTCGGCGTCCTCGACGTACACATACAGGTTGACGGGGGTGCCGCCGACCGTCTTCGGGTCGAGGAAGTCCATATCGGGCGCCGAATCGCCGAGCATGACGACGGAATTGCCGAACATCAGCTCACAATGCGCGATTCTGCCGTCCGGACCGGGCATCCGCATACGCTCGGTCGCACCGAAAATGTTCTTGTAGAAATCGATCGCCGCCGCGGCGCCGTCGACCGCGAGCCCGGGCGACACCACCGGATATCCATCGGGAACGGGTTTGACATCAGACATGGGGAACCTCCGGTCGAGGCGTTGTGTCGGATCATGCCGAGCCTATTCCGGCGACAGGCGCGATTCGGCCGGATCGCGGGAAATCACGGTCCGGCGACGCCCTGCAGCCTGCGCACCTGGGCCGCGGTCAGCGCGCTGAGCACACCCGGGTCCACCGCCTCCGGCGCGGTCACCGCGACCTGCACCAACGTGCTTCCCACCTGAACGATCGCGACGGACGAGCGGAGGGTCAGGTCGTCACTGGTGGTGCGCACTTGGAAGGGCGCGGAGGCATCGCCCGCGGGCGGCTGGACGAGCCCGCCGACGCGGTAGTCCATCGGAATGTCGGAGCCGTCGGCCCCGGCATAGTGCGTGCAGCGACGCAGGATTTCCTGCACTTCCGAGAAAGCGGCCGCGACCGCGTCCGGTGGATAACTGGCCGCGTCTATATCGATGCTGGAGAAATTCGGCCCGGTGTACTGCGTGGACGCCCGCGCCAGCGCGCCGGAGCGTTGCGCACCGAGCGGCGCGAGCACTTTCACGCATTCGGCCGGATTCGTCGGCGAGGCGCCGGTAGCGCCTCCGCCGGTGTCGGCGGGCGGCGCGAGCGCGGTGAAACCGGCGGGCAGATCGCTGTCGGCGAGCAACAGCCCGCGCAGCCGAGCGGAATCGGTCTCGGGGGCGGTGGTCACCGGGGCCGCGGCCACGACGGGTCCGAGCGCGGGAAGCTCGGGCTGTCCTGGCGCGGCGTGGTCCCCCGAGCCGCATCCGGTGGCGACGACGAGGGACGCGACCGCGGCCAGCAGTCCGCACGCACGGATCATTCGGTCCACGACACCTGCGTCTCGATCGCCTGCTGCAGCGTGCTGTCGCTGTGCGGATCGCGGTAGGCCTGGTGCCCGCCGACGGTGATCGACCCGGCCACCGGCAGCGGCAAGCCGAGATCCACCGTGATGGTGCCCGCGCCCTGCATGACGTAGTCGTCGATGTCCAGCGTGCCCGCGTTGTTCGGCAGGTTCCACACCGGCGACTTCGGCTTCTGGGTGACGTGCAGCTCGATGGTGAGCCGGTCACCGTCGCGTTTGCTCAGCGTCGCGGTGGTCACCTGGTCGAGCAGGACGCCGCCGCTGACCTCCTGGCGCACCGTCCAGACCGCGCCCTCGCCGACGGGCTGGTCGGGAAACGCGATCGAACGGTAGACGGCCTGGTAGAACGCCTGCTCCAGCGCGGCGCGCGCGGTGTTGGACGCGTCGGGCGCCGGCTCGAGCCGCAGTGCGGTGATCGCGCCCAGATCGCTGAGGTCGAAGCCCGCGTGCGAGCCGCCGATCTTGGTGAGCGCTTTGGCCAGCGTGGGATCGGGCGAGGTGACCGAGCCAAGGGTGAGATCGATGCCCTCCACGGTGGTCTCCGCGGTCATGGGAATGGTCAGCGCCGGGGTGGAGAAGTCGGGCTTGGGCTGCCCATCGATCTGCTGCTGGATGTGATGGGCGGTGTACAGCGTGACCCGCTGCACGGTGCCCGCCGGATACTCCGGCCGCAGCATCGATCGGGGCTCGGCACCGGCCGATTCGACCGTGGTCACCGCGGCCGGAATCGGCACGGTCACTTCCTTGCCGATGCCGAGCGGCTCCGTTCCGTCGGCCTCACCGCTCGACTCGGCGCCGTCGCCGCAACCGACCCCGAAGGCCGAGAGCCCGAGCGCGAGCACCATGAGCAGCACACCCGAGCGCGCGCTCCGGGCTAGGCTCGCGCTTCGGGCCAGGCGGGGGGAAGACAACACCGTCACGAGCAACAGGGTACGACCGATTCCTGAGTGTCAGCTGGGACATTCGACCGCGAACCGATCGGCGTGGCACGCGAACGCCGCGGGCGCGGGCCGGGGCAATCGGACGCGCGCACCGGACTCGATTCCGCTCGAGAGATGATGGTCGGTGTGAGTGACGACCGGCCGCCCGAGGAAAACCCAGCGAACACCGCCGACCCGACGACCGAGCAGGCTCCGCCGCAGCGGCTGCGTACGCTACTCGTCCTCGCCGCGGTCGTGCTCGGCCTGGATCTGCTCACCAAGACCCTCGCGGTGGCGAAGCTGACGCCGGGCGATCCGGTACCGATCATCGGCGACTTCGCGCGCCTGAGCCTGGTGCGCAATCCCGGCGCGGCGTTCTCCATGGCCACCGGCATGACCTGGCTGCTGACCCTGGTCGCCGCCGCCGTCGTCATCGGCGTGGTGCGCATCGGCCGCACCCTGCGTTCGCTGTGGTGGGCGATCGGACTGGGCATGGTGCTCGGCGGCGCGGTCGGCAATCTGGGCGACCGGCTGTTCCGCGCGCCCGGCCCGCTGCAGGGGCACGTGGTGGATTTCGTCGCGATCGGCTGGTGGCCGGTGTTCAACGTCGCGGACTCGGCCATCGTGTGCGGCGCGATCCTGCTGGTCGTGCTCACCGTGTTCGGCTTCGAACCGAACGGCACCCGGGTGGGCCACGGCAGGACCGGCGCGAGCGAGGGCAGCGCGGCATGAGGGAGACCAGGACCATGCCCGTCCCCGACGGGCTCGACGGCATGCGCGTCGACGCGGGCCTGTCCCGTCTGCTCGGCCTGTCCCGCACCGCGGTGGCCACGCTGGCCGAGGAGGGTTCGGTGCAGCTCGACGGCGTCGCCGCGGGCAAATCCGACCGGCTCACCGCGGGAGCCTGGCTGGAGGTGATCTTCCCGGAGCCGAAGCGGGAGCTGACCATCGAGGCCGAACCGGTGGAAGGCATGAAGATCCTCTACGCCGACGACGACATCGTCGCGGTCGACAAGCCGGTCGGCGTGGCCGCGCACACCGGCGTCGGCTGGAGCGGCCCGACCGTCGTCGGCGGACTCGCCGCCGCCGGATACCGCATCTCCACCTCCGGCGCCCACGAGCGGCAGGGCATCGTGCACCGCCTGGACGTCGGCACCTCCGGCGTGATGGTGGTCGCACAGTCCGAGCACGCGTACACGGTGCTGAAGCGCGCGTTCAAGCAGCGCACCGTCGACAAGCGGTATCACGCCCTGGTGCAGGGGCATCCTGACCCCAGCAGCGGCACCATCCACGCCCCGATCGGGCGGGCCCGCGGCAACGACTGGAAGTTCGCCGTCACCGCCGACGGCCGTCCCAGCGTCACGCACTACGACACGGTCGAGGCGTTCCATTCGGCCAGCCTCCTCGACATCCACCTGGAGACCGGCCGCACCCATCAGATCCGCGTGCATTTCTCCGCGATCCGCCACCCGTGCTGCGGTGATCTCACCTACGGCGCCGACCCGCGCCTGGCCGAGCGTCTCGGGCTGCAACGGCAGTGGCTGCACGCCCGGTCGCTGGGGTTCCAGCACCCCGCCGACGGCCGCTACCTGGAGATCACCAGCGAATACCCGGACGACCTGAAACACGCGCTGGACGTCCTGCGCGATGCCTGACCGCCGGGTGCCGCCCTGGCGCGGGATCTTGCTCGGCGCGGCGGCCGTCGCGCTGATCGCACTGATCTTCGCGCTCGGCGCGCTGCAACCGCCGTACCGCGCCCCGGTGTCCACCGACCGGCTCGGGCCCGACCAGGGCGAGCAGGTCGCGGAGTACCTCGCCCGGTCTCGTGACTCGCTGGACACGGGCGGCGACGAACCGCGCTGGGCGCTGGTGTCGTTCGCCGAACCCTTGGCGCCCGGCGAGATTCCGCAGCACAGCGGCGGATCGCGGATCGCGCAGGTGCTCTACCGGGTGCCCGCGCCCGGCGTGCAGACGCCGCTGGTGGCCGTGCCGGTACCGGAAGGCGTTCAGGCGGCGGTGGATTCGGCGTCTTACGCGTCCTGGCTGCTTCCTCGCCCCGTCGATGACCGCTCCGCCCGCGTGGTCGCGTTCTCGGCCGCGCGACTGCGGAGCGGCTGCGGCTGCGTCGTCGGGCTCGTCGTGCGTGGCACCCCGGCGCGACTGCGAAACCTGGCCGGGCAGAACGGCGTCCGCGCGGTCCAGGCGCTGCCCGCCGACGCGGTGGCGGGAAGCTTCGCGGTGGCACCGCTGCTGCCCGACTACCGCGACGTCGTCGCGCCCGGCCCCGACGACGGACCGGTTCCGGAGCCGTGAGCGGCCGGAGCTAGTCCGGCAGGGTGACGACGCCGTCGAGGTAGCGGCGGCACCGTCCGAACAACAGCACGCGGTCGCCGGTCAGTTCGCAGCGCAAGCTTCCGCCGCGGCGGGACAGCTGCCTGGCGTGCAGTTCGGTGCGGCCGAGCCGCTCGCTCCACAGCGGAACCAGCTGCGCGTGCGCGGACCCGGTCACCGGGTCCTCCGGGACGCCCACGGCCGGGGCGAAGACCCGGGAGACGAAGTCGACCGAATCGCCGGGCGCGGTGACGATCGCGGCGCGCGGCAGCGCGGGGAACGCCGCCAGCACGGGCGCGGCATCGCGCACCTCCTGTTCGGTCGCCACGACGATCACCTCGTCGGTGCCGGAATACGCGCCCACCGGACGCACCCCGAGCGCCGCGACGAGCGCCGGATCGGGCTGCACCGGAATGCTCGGCACGGCAGGCAGGTCGAGGACGAACTCGTCGTCGTCGGTGCGGTCGACGTGCAGCCAGCCGCTGCGCGTGTAGAAGCTCACCCGGTCCTCACCGGGGTGCATGTCGGCCAGGATCTGCGCGGCGCTGGCGAGAGTGGCGTGCCCGCAGAGCGCGACCTCCACCCTCGGGGTGAACCACCGGAGGTGAAAGGCGGGCCACTCGCCCGGCGGCACGCCCGCCTCTGGAGGTAACCGCGAGGTATAGAACGCGGTCTCGGCGAGGTTGTTCTCCTCGGCCAGCTGTTGCAGCAACGCATCCGGCAGCCACGACGGGAGCGGCATCACCGCGGCCGGGTTGCCCGAGAACGGTGCGTCGGCGAACGCGTCGATCTGGTGCAGCAGTACCTCCATAATCTCCAGAAGGTACTCCAAGTCTGAATGGCCGCTTCGCACAAGGCTTCTCGTGGCGCGGCGAGTCAGGCGTCCAGTCTGTCAGTCGGCTCCGCCGGGCGAGCTGGGCAGCAGTTGCGGCTTCTCGCCGCGCAGCGCAGCGCTCACCCACCAGGCCGCCTCGACGAGCACGATCCCGACCACGCCGCAGACCACCGCCGCACCGGTGAGCGCGAGGTTGGAGGGGTCGAGTTTGAAGAACTCGCGGGTGAACGGAACGGTGAACAGGAACACGTACGCCGCCACCGACACCGCGATCAGCATCACCTTCCACCACACGTACGGCCGCGCGACGATGGCGAGCACCCACACCGCGATCATGATCAACGTGATGAGCGCCGTGGTGCCCGCCTGGACCTTCTGCTCCTCGGTGGCGTGCGGCCCGGCGTAGGCGATCAGGTACGAGACGAAGGTGGCCGCGCCGATCACCACGCCCGACGGGATGGCCAACCGCATGACGCGCCCCACGAAACCCGTGCGGGCACGCTCGTTGTTGGGCGCGAGCGAAAGGATGAACGCCGGAATGCCGATGGTGAACCAGGCCGCGATCGTGACGTGGCGCGGCAGGAAGGGGTAGCCGATGGGCTCGTAGTCGAAGATCTGCGAGCCGATACCGGCCATGCCGACCAGGAAGGCGAGCAGCACGGAATACACGGTCTTGGTGAGGAACAGATTCGAGACCCGCTCGATGTTGCCGATCACCCGGCGTCCCTCGCCGACCACGTACGGCAGCGTGGCGAACTTGTTGTCCAGCAGCACGATCTGCGCCACCGCCCTGGTCGCCGGGCTGCCCGAGCCCATCGCCACGCCGATGTCCGAATCCTTCAAGGCGAGTACGTCGTTCACACCGTCGCCGGTCATGGCCACCGTGTGCCCGCGCGATTGCAACGCCGACACCATGGCGCGCTTCTGATCCGGCCGTACCCGGCCGAAGGTGGTGTTGCCGTCCAGCACGGCGGCCAATTCGTCGCCGTCCTCCGGCAACTCCCGCGCGTCGATCGGGTGGTCACCGCCCGGCAGATCGAGCGAGGAGGCCACCGCGCCGACCGACACCGCGTTGTCGCCGGAGATGACCTTGATCGAGACGCTCTGGCTGGCGAAGTAATCCAGTGTGTCGCGCGCGTCGGGCCGGACCTTCTGCTCCAGCACGACCAAAGCGGCGGGCCGCACGCCCCCCGGGGCGTCCGCGGCGTCCACCGGACGGTCGCCGCGCGCCAGCAACAGCACGCGCAGGCCGGATGCGCCGAGTTCCTCCGCGACCCGCGCGTCCGCGGATCCCGGGTCGAGCAGCACGTCCGGCGCGCCGAGCAGCCAGTCGCCGTGCTCGCCGTAGGAGCAACCGCTCCACTTCTTGGCGGAGGAGAACGGCGCGACGGCGGTGCGCTGCCAGCCGGGACCGTCCGGCAGAGCCTCGGCGATCGCCTGCACGCTCGCGTTCGGGCGCGGGTCGTCGGCCGCGAGCGCGGCCAGCGCGGTGCGTACCTCGGTGTCGTCGAAGGTGTCCAGCGTCTTCAGGTCCGACAGCCGCATGCCGTTCTCGGTCAGCGTGCCGGTCTTGTCCGCGCAGACCACGTCGACGCGGGCCAGCCCCTCGATCGCGGGCAACTCCTGCACCAGGCACTGGCGCCTGCCCAGCCGCACCACGCCGACCGCGAACGCGATCGACGTCATCAGCACCAGCCCCTCGGGCACCATCGGCACCAGCGCGGCCACCATGCCGGTGAGCGCGGGCCGCCACGACTCCTTGCTGGAGACCAGCTGGTTGTAGATGCTCAGCAGTCCGGCGGGAATCAGCAGGTAGGTGATGAACTTCAGGATCTTGTCGATACCGCTCCGCAGTTCGGAGTGCACCAGCGTGAACTTGCTCGCCTCCTCGGCCAGCCGCGCCGCGTAGGCGTCCCGGCCGACCTTGGTGGCGCGGTAGGCGCCGGACCCGGACACCACATAACTACCCGACATCACCGTGGCGCCGACCGCCTTCTCGATCGAGTCGGCCTCGCCGGTGAGCAACGACTCGTCCACCTCGAGCTGCGCGGACTCCTCGACCGTGCCGTCCACCACGATCTGGTCGCCGGGACCGAGCTCGATCAGGTCGTCGAGCACCACCTCGCGCGGCGCGATCTCGACGGCCCTGCCGTCCCGGCGGACGGTCGGCTTGGCCTGGCTGACGATGGCCAGCTGGTCCAGGGTGCGCTTGGCGCGGATCTCCTGGATGATGCCGACCGCGCTGTTGGCGACGATCAGCAGGCCGAACATGCCATCGATGATCGATCCGGTGGCCAGCACCAGCACGAACAGGACGCCGAGGATGGCGTTGATCCTGGTGAAGACGTTCGCGCGCACGATGTCGCGAACCGAACGGCTCGCGCGATCCGGGACGTCGTTGGTCAGTCCATCATGACGACGTTGCTCGACCTCGGTCGCGGTGAGGCCGGTCGCGCCCGATGCCTGCACGGTAATCGACATGACCGCAAGGCTACGGGACAACTACGTTCGTCATCGTGCGGCGAAGCAGGTCCATCCCCGGTGTAGCGTTCGGAGCGAGCGCGTACTTCTTGTGGGGACTTTTCCCCGCGTTCTTCGGGCTGCTGGCGTTCGCCAGTCCGGGGGAAGTGGTCGCGCAGCGGATCGTCTGGACGCTGGTGGTCGTGCTCGCGGTGCTCGCCGTCAGCGGCCGGATCCGCGAACTGCGCGGCATCGACGGCCGAGTCTGGCGGCTGGCGGCCGTGGCCTCCGCCGCGATCGCGCTCAACTGGGGCGTGTACGTCTATGGGGTCACCTCGGGCCACGTCGTGGAGTGCGCGCTCGGGTATTTCATCAACCCGCTGGTCACCGTCGCGTTCGGTGTGGCGCTCTTTCGTGAGCGGCTGACCGGCGCCCAATGGGCCGCCCTCGGGCTCGGCGCGGCCGCGGTGGCCGTGCTCACGGTCGACTACGGCAGACCACCGATCATCGCCTTGGCCCTGGCCTGCTCTTTCGCCACCTACGGCTTGGTGAAGAAGGTGATCCCGCTGGACGCGCTGCGCGGCATCGCCGCCGAGGGCGTCGTCGCCGCGCCCTTCGCGCTGGCGTTCGCGATCGCGCTCGCGCTCGCCGGGCACAGCGAATTCGCCTCCGCCCCCGCGCATACCGCCCTGATGGTGGCCACCGGACCGGTCACCCTGGTTCCGCTACTGCTGTTCGCCGTCGCGGCCCAGCGCGTCGCGTTGTCCACCATGGGCCTGCTGCAATACCTCACCCCCGCGCTCCAGATGGCCTGGGGCGTCGCGGTCGCGCACGAGCCGATGCCCGCCTCCCGTTGGGCCGGTTTCGCCCTCATCTGGGCGGCGCTGGTGATATTCACCACCGACGCCCTGCTACGAACCCGTCGCGCGCGGCGCACATCGCGCCCTGTCACCAGCGAATCCGGCTCCCACGCGAGCGAAACACGGTCCACACCGTGAGCTTCCCGCTTTCCGACAACTCGAGTTCGTCGGAATTGGTCGCGAAGGTGTCGGATCCGACACTTCTGCGGGCTTCGCCTTCTCCGTAGCGTCGATGTATGACCGCGCCCAGACCCCTTCGCGCCCGCACCGACGCGGGGCGGCCACCGGCTGAGAAGACACCCGACCCGCTCGGTATGACCGGACGGGAGATTTTGCAGGGAACGCTCGACGGACGATTCCCGGGCGCACCGATTCTGAGCGCGCTGGGTTTCCGGCTGGCCCAGGTCGGCGATGGGACCGTGGTTTTCGAGGGCGAGCCGGGTGACCAATTGCTCGACCCGGCGGGCGGGGTGTACGGCGGCTTCGTGGCGACGGTGCTCGAAGCGGCCCTCGGCTCGGCGGTACTGACGCAGTTGGCCGGCGGCACGCGCTCCACCTCGGTCAAGATCGGCATCGACATCCACCGTGCCGTGCGCAGCGACACGCGCACGCTGCGCTGCGAGGGCACCGCGATCCATGTCGGCACCACCACGGCCAGCGCCGAGGCCCGCCTGATCGGCGCCGAAGACGGCGAACTGTACGCACACGCCACCTCGATGTACGCGATTCTGCGCATGCTCTGACCTGCGCGTACTACAAAATGCGGCAGAGCATTTCGCGCGACGACGGGCCGGGCGCCGCGAAGCGCGACGACCGGCCCGTCGGGTGAACTCAGCTGCAGGCCGCCGACTGCTGACCGAGGTTGGTCAGCATGGTGCAGGCCCAGGTCTTCTGGATCTTCCACTTGCCGTTGTCGGCGACGAACGGCACGTCGACGATGTTCTCCTGGCCGTTGAGGATGAACTTGGCCTTCGCGTTCACGCTGTCGCCGAAGGAGGTGACGTCGGTGACCACGATCTTCACGTCGGCGCCTGCCGCGGCCTGCGACAGGCGGTCCGGCAGCGTCGGATCGGCCTCGGCGCCCTGGACGTTGTCCAGCTTTTCGGAGGCGGGCACCGACGGGTCGAGCGCACGGGCCAGGGCGGTGTTCAGCTCCGCGGGGGTCGGGACCGGCGGCAGGTTCGCGCTCGCGGTCGCCGACGCCTTGGCGCTGGTCGACGTCTTGGCGGCGGGCTTGCTGTCCTTGTCGTCGCCACCACAGGCGGTCAGGCCAAGCGCGGCGACGATGGCCAGTCCGGCGATCGCGATGCGTCCAGTCTTACGAAGCTTCAACTGCTCGTCCTTTGCGTTCGAGAGGTCCGTGTCGTGTTCCACCATGGCAGCCGCCCCCGAACCGGCGGCGCTGCACGAGGTCCCAGGCTACCGGCCCCGGGTGGCGGCACCCGGATCCACATCGGACCGGCGATGGTCGTCGGCAGCGAACGTACGCGTCCGGCCCGGCGATGTCGAGCCTCGGGCCCCGGCCGTCAGAGCAGACTGCCCAGCGGATCGGCACGGGTGAGGGCGGCATCGTCGGCGGCGAAGGTGCGCGCGGGACCCGGACCGGTGGAACGGGTTTCGAAGCGGACGGTCACCACGCCGAGCCCGGCGCCCTGCACCCAGCCGTGACCGTGCTCGGGATGCGATACGTCCATGCCGGGACGCCAGAGGGCGACCGGTAGGACCGGCGCGGTGTGCGCGGCATCGCCGAGTTCGGGGGCGTGCGCCGGTTCGGGTTCCGTTTCCACCGCGGCGATCTCGGGGACCGGGCCGCGATCCAGTTCGGGGAACAGCGATTCCTGACGGACGGTCGACAGGCCGCCGTAGCCGACGCCGACGAGGCGGATGGGGCCCAACTCCCGGGGGTCGAGCGCCGAACGCTGCGCGGCGGCGGCGAGAGTGGCCAAATCCTCGGTGGCGTAGGGCAGGGTGTAGGAGCGGGTGACGATGCTCATATCGGACTTCTTCAATTTGAGCACCACCGTGCGCGCGGCGCGCCCGTCACCGGTCAGGCGCCGGTGCGCCGCGGCGGCCATGTCCTCGATGGCCGGACGCAGTTGCTCGAGGCTGACGATGTCGGTTTCGTAGGTTGTCTCGGCGCTGATCTGCTTCGCCTCGGTGCGTTCGGCGACCGGACGGTCGTCGATGCCGCGCGCCAGTCGGTGCAGCGCGGCGCCGACGCTGCCGCCGAGAATCGACATCGCCTCCGACTCCGGCAGCGCGGCGAAGGCGCCCACGGTCTCGATGCCCAACGAGCGCAACCGGCTCTCCGCGACCGGGCCGATCCCCCACAGCTTGCGCACCGGCAGACCTGCCAGCAGTCGCGGCTGCTCGACCGGCGAGATCACCCGGATCCCATCGGGTTTGGCCAAGCCGGAGGCGATCTTGGCCAGCTGCTTTCCGGTGCCCGCGCCCACCGAGGCGGTCAACCCGGTCCGTTCCCGCACCACCGCGCGCAAGTCCGCGCAGAACGCGTGCACCTGGGCGACCGTCGCGCCGGCCAGCTCGGCCGGTTCGCCGAACGCCTCGTCGAACGACAGCGTCTCCAGCACCGGGATCCGGCTGCGCAACGCGTCGAAGACCTGCCCGCTGACCACGCCGTAGACGGCGCCGCGCGGCGGCACCACCACCGCCGTGACGCCGACCAACCGGCGCGCCTGATGCATCGGCATCGCCGACCGGGCGCCGAACACGCGCGCCTCGTAACTGGCTCCGGCGACGACGCCGCGCCCGCCGGTCCCGCCGACCAGCACCGGCCTGCCCCGCAGCGTCGGCCGGGTCAGCTGCTCGACCGAGGCGAAGAACGCGTCCATGTCGATGTGCAGAACCCAGCGACGAGCGGCGCTGTCCGCGTCGGCGAGCACCGGTGCCCGCCGGCCCACCGAGCTTTCGGCGCGGGTGGTCCCGACCCCGGTCGAGGGCGCGACCGGGCGCTCGACGCTCGGCTTCTCGGTACGCACGGCTGCAATGTACGCCCGTCCACCGACAGTGCGGAGCAGGCGGTGACGCTGTCAGGTGGCTGTGCGCTAGCTGCCGGTTACCTGCCGGTATCGGGGCCGACTCCGTCTCGCGCCCCGGGGACCGTCCGGCCCGGTCGCGACGGCTTTGATCTGCGCTTTTCCGTGCCGGAACAAGTACCGCGCGGTCTCGAAATAACCGCCGACGTGCCGTGGGGACGGGGCCTGACCCACGGTCCGATATGTGATGATCGGACCCATGAATATCCGCAAGGCCGTCATCCCGGCCGCCGGTATCGGCTCCCGGCTGCTTCCGCTGACCAAGGCCATCCCCAAGGAGATGCTGCCGGTCGGCGACAAGCCGGTGATCGAGCACACGGTCCGCGAGCTGGTCGCTTCGGGCATCACCGACATCACCATCGTGGTCAGCAGCGGAAAATCACTGATCCAGGACCATTTCCGACCCAATCCCGCGCTGGTCGCCCAGCTGCGCGCGGACGGCAAGACCGCGTTCGCCGATGCCGTCGAGGAGGTCGGCGAGCTGTCCCGGCTCGGCCACATCACCTACCTCGACCAGCACGGGCCGTACGGCAACGGCACCCCGGTGCTCAACGCCGCCCGCAACCTCGGCGACGAGCCCATGCTGGTGCTGTGGCCGGACGACGTGTTCGTCGCCGAGGTGCCCCGAGCTCAGCAGCTCATCGACGCCTACGAGGCCACCGGAGCCCCCGTCCTCGCGCTGATGCCGATGGATCCCGCCGAGTCGCAGCGCTACGGCGTGCCGGTGGTCGCCGACGATCACGGAAACGGGCTGCTGCGCATCACCGGCCTGCGCGAGAAGCCGAAGCCGAAGGACGCGCCGTCGTCCTTCGCCGCGATCGGCGGCTATGTCGTCACCCCCGGCATCATCGACGAGCTGCGCAGGCAGACCGAAGAGTGGTACGAACACCGCACCGGCGAGGTGTACCTCACCGACGCGATCAACGTGCACGCGGCGAACAGTCCGGTCTTCGGCCAGGTGATCCGCGGCCGGTGGTACGACACCGGCAACCCGGCCGACTATTTGGTGGCGCAATTCGCCTCGGCGCTGGCCCATCAGCAGTACGGACCGCTGCTGCGCACCCTCGCCGACGGACTCGGCGACTAGCGCACGTCCGGGCCATATCGCGGCCCCGCACACCGGACGGTAACTGCATCGGCACCCCGGCCCGGTTCCAGGCGACCGGCTCCGCTCCGACCGGCAGACCGCCTGCGACGTCCGGCGATTCGCCACGGCCCCGACCCGAATTCGCGGGTCGGGGCCATTTCAGCGCTGGAGTAGCCGCGCTCAGAAGCGACGGATGGCGTAGATGTCGAATTCGTCCAGCGGAGTGAAGCCGACCGGCACGCCCTGACCGTACGCGTTGAGCACCCGGCCGTTTCCTGCGTAGATACCGACATGCGAGCCATCGCTGTTCAGCACGATCACGTCGCCGAGCGACAGCGAGCCCCGCGGGACGGGCGCGCCTACCTTCGCCTGCTGCCACGTGGTCCGCGGAAGGCTCACGCCGACCTGACGGTACGCCCACTGCACGAGGCCCGAGCAGTCCCAGCTGTCGGGGCCGGTCCCACCCCATTCGTACGGCTTGCCGATCTGCGTCGTCGCCGCGGCCAGCGCGCCGACGCCGAACACACTGGGTATCGGCAGGTCGGCCGAGCCGCTGGCGCTGCCGGACGAGGAACTGCCGCTACCCGCCGAGCCGAACGACGCGCTGCCCGGCCCGCTGCCGGAGGAGCTGCCGGTGTCGGCCCAGGCGGGGCCGGCGAACAGGAGGATCGCGATAATCGAGAGCAGGAATCCGAGTGCGATGCGGTGCAACGATTTTCTCGGCACGTGCTCGCCCCTTCCATGGGCGCGGTTGACTGGCCGCCGATCGGCAGCCTGGCTAATACATGGCATCAGCAGCGGCCTCCGATGCGGAGCCGCGGCCACCCGCGCCGGTCACATTCCCAGCACGGCCAAATTCCAAGTAGGACACGCCGAAAAGAGAAACTGCCGCCCCGGAGATCACCTGGGTAACAGCAGCGACACCGCAGATTGTGCCTGGGAGATCGGCGAATTGTCGGGAATCAGCAAATTCTCAGCATGTGATCTAAATCACTAGACTGCGCCGTGAATGCCAGGTTTGAGATCGGAAAAACCCTGCCATCGGGTTGCCGACCGGTCGCGTGCGGTACGCGGCCGCAAGGTGAGCGACCCGGGGCGTCGGCGACCGAACAGACCGCGCCCAGACCTGTCCGGCCCCGCCGAGAACATCGAGCGGACCGATTCCTGCAGGCTCGGATCGCTGCCACCGATCGGCTCGGAACAAACGGCACGAAGACCGCTCGAACAGCAACCGGGGCGGGACCTTTCGGTCCCGCCCCGGCTCGAAACCCGGCGCTCAGGCCTTGGTGATCTGCGCCCGCACTCCGCCGACCAGATCGGCGGCCTCCGCTCCGGCGTCGCCGAAGGTCAGCGTGGTGGCGAGGATCTCCCCCGCGATCAGGTCACGGTGCGTCTCGGCCCACGCGGCCCGGTCCGCCGGAACGTCCAGGACCACGGTGATGCGGTCGGAGACGTCCAGCCCGGCGGACTTCCTGGTCTCCTGAAGGTCGCGGATCAGGTCCCGCGCCCAGCCCTCGGCCTCCAGCTCCTCGGTGACCACCGAATTCAGTACCACGAGACCCGCGTTCCCTGGCAGCGCCGCGGTCGACTCGGGCTCGGCCGCGACGAGACGCTGGGTGTACTCCTCCGGCAGCAGGGCGATGCCTGCCGCCCGGACCGTGCCGTCGGCGTCCTCGGCCCAGTCACCGGCCTTCACCGCCTTGATCACCGCCTGCACGTCCTTGCCCAGCCGCGGCCCCGCGGCGCGGGCGTTGACCACCAGCTCGAACCGGCCGTGCGCATCCACGTCGGTGGTCAGGTCGACCTTCTTGACGTTGACCTCGTCGGCGACGATGTCGGCGAACGGCGCCAGCCGCTCGGCGTCGGCCGCGGCGATGGTGACCTCGGCCAGCGGCAGCCGCACCCGCAGGTTCTGCGCCTTGCGCAGGCTCAGCACCGTCGAGCACACCAGGCGCACCTCGTCCATGGCGGCGACCAGCTCGGGATCGTCCGGCAGCTCGCCCTCCTTCGGCCAGTCCGCCAGGTGCACCGAGTCACCGCCGGTCAACCCGCGCCAGATCACCTCGGTGATCAGCGGCAGCAGCGGCGCGGCCAGCCGGGTGACCACCTCGAGCACCGTGTGCAGGGTGTCCACCGCGTCGCGGTCCTCGCTCCAGAACCTCGAGCGGGAGCGCCGCACGTACCAGTTGGTCAGCGCGTCGGCGAACGAGCGCAGCTCATCGCAGGCGCCCGCGATGTCGTAGGTCTCCAGCGCCTCGGTGATCACGTCCCTGGTTCGCGCCAGCTTCGCCAGGATGTATCGATCCAGCACGTGCGGCGAATCCGTGCGCCACACACCGGGCTTCGACGCGTACAGCTGCAGGAACGTCCACGCGTTCCACAGCGGCCGCAGCGCGTGACTCACGCCCTCGCGGATGCCGCGCTCGGTGACGATGAGATTGCCGCCGCGCAGGATCGGCGAACTCATCAGGAACCAGCGCATCGCGTCCGAGCCGTCCCGGTCGAACACCTCGTTGACGTCCGGGTAATTGCCCTTGGACTTGCTCATCTTCAGGCCGTCGTCGCCGAGCACGATGCCGTGCGCCGCGACGGTCTTGAACGCCGGGCTGTCGAACAGAGCCGTCGCCAGCACGTGCAGCGTGTAGAACCAGCCGCGGGTCTGGCCGTTGTACTCGACGATGAAATCGCCCGGGAAGTGGCTGTCGAACCACTCTTTGTTCTCGAACGGATAGTGCACCTGGGCATACGGCATCGAGCCGGACTCGAACCAGCAGTCCAGCACCTCCGGCACCCGGCGCATGGTCGAGCGGCCCGTCGGGTCATCGGGATTCGGCCGGGTGAGTTCGTCGATCATCGGGCGGTGCAGATCGGCCGGGCGCACCCCGAAGTCGCGCTCCAGCTCGTCCAGCGAGCCGTACACGTCGACGCGCGGGTAGGCCGGATCGTCGGACACCCACACGGGGATCGGGCTGCCCCAGTATCGATTGCGGCTGATGTTCCAGTCGCGCGCGCCTTCCAGCCACTTGCCGAACTGGCCGTCGCGGATGTGCTCGGGCACCCAGGTGATCTGTTTGTTCAGCTCCACCATGCGGTCGCGGAACTTGGTGACCGCCACGAACCAGGACGGCACGGCCATGTAGATCAGCGGCTGCCCGGAGCGCCAGCTGTGCGGGTAGGAGTGCTCGATCGTCTCGTGCCGCAACAGCTTTCCCGCGGCCTTGAGGTCCTTGATGATCACCGGATTCGCGTCGAACACCATCAGGCCCTCGTACGGCGGAACCATCGAGGTGAACCTGCCGCCCGGGTCCAGCGGCTGCACCAGCTCGATGCCGTGCGCGGAGGCGACGTCCATGTCCTCCTCACCGAAGGCGGGTGCGAGATGCACTATGCCGGTGCCGGAGTCGGTGGTCACGTAGTCGGCGGTGAGCACGCGGTGGGCGTGGGGATGACCGAGGAAGAAGTCGAACGGCGGCGCGTAGGACAGATCCGCCAGCGCGGCGCCGTCGAACTCGGCGAGCACCTCCGGCTCCGCGCCGAACTCCCGCGCGTAGTGCGAAACCCGTTCGGCCGCGAGCACATAGCGTTTGCCGTCGGCCGCGCGCAGGTGCACGTAGCGAACGTCGGGATGCACCGCTATCGCCAAGTTGGACGGCAGCGTCCACGGCGTCGTGGTCCAGATCAGCGCGTTGGCGCCGTCGAGTTCGTGCAGCGGATGCTCCGCGGGCACGCGCAACGCCATGTCGACGGTGACCGCCGGGTCCTGGCGCATCTTGTAGGCGTCGTCGAGGCGGGTTTCCTGATTCGACAACGGCGTCTGCTCGTACCAGCTGTAGGGCAGCACTCGGAAGCCCTGATAGATCAGCCCTTTGTCGTACAGCGATTTGAACGCCCACATCACCGACTCCATGAAGTCGGTGTCCAGCGTCTTGTAGTCGTTGTCGAAGTCGACCCAGCGAGCCTGGCGCGTCACGTAGTCGCGCCATTCCCCGGTGTAGCGCAGCACCGATGTTTTGCAGGCCGCGTTGAATTCCGCGAGCCCCATCGCGTCGATCTGTGATTTGTCCGTGATACCGAGCTGCTTTTCGGCTTCGATTTCCGCGGGCAATCCGTGACAGTCCCAGCCGAATCGCCGGTCGACCCGCTTGCCGCGCATCGTCTGGAAACGCGGGACGAGGTCTTTGACGTATCCGGTGAGCAAATGTCCGTAATGCGGCAGACCGTTGGCAAAGGGCGGCCCGTCATAGAAGACGAATTCGGCTGCGCCGGAACGGTTTTCGATGCTCGCGCGGAAGGTGTCGGCGGCCGCCCACGCGTCGAGCACGCGGCGCTCCATCTCGGGGAACGACGCCCCGCTGCCGACGCTCAGGTCGACGCGCGGGTACGCGCTGTTGCTGGAAGTCTGGTCCGCCATCGCGGATACGTCTCCTCGTGCCGAGTCGTTGGCACGGGGACGATGACGGCGCCCGGTGCGCCGAAACCGCGGTACCACCCCGCTTGTCCGGCGTGGCGACACCGGACCTCTCATTCGCGAGCTGTGACGGGCTCACCCGTTCGGTTCTACTGAGCGCCCGGCCCGCAGGCCGTGCCGCCGTTCTTCCGAAGGCTCCCCGGTGATGGCCGGATCGACGCCGTATTCATGTTTGATTCTAGCCGGAGCGGTCAACTCACTTTGTGAGGCAGGTCAGCGTTTGGCATGACGACCAGGAGGCGGCGGGGAATCACTATCCGGACTCCGCATGGACAAAGCACTCACCAACAAGAGCATCGCGCCGATGACGCACACCACGATGCAGCCCCACGCCCAGATCACCGATCCGGTGGTGAGCGCGGCCACGAGCAGGGCGAAGCCGATCGCGGCAAGGACGAGTGTCAAGACGAGCATGGTGACCCCCAAGGCATGCCGGGCGGCTCGACAGTTCCTCTAAACGGTATGCGAACTGCTGTGCTGGGGCGCGGCGCGCTACTTGCCGCCCTTGGCGAATGACGCCGGCGCGAGGTTGTTCGCCGTGTTGGCATCCGCGAAGGCTTCGCCGCCGTCGACCGGAACGGCCGAGCCACGGTTCTCCAGCTCCTCCAGCTGCGACTCCAGGTAGGACTTCAACCGCACCCGGTACTCCCGCTCGAACGTCTTGAGCTGCTCGATCCGGCTCTCCAGCACACTGCGCTGCTGGGTGATGGTCGCCATGATCTCGGTGTGCTTGCGCTCGGCGTCCGCCTGCAGCGCGTCGGCCTTCTCCTTGGCCTGGCGCAGCTGGCTGTCCGAACGACTCTGCGCGTCGGTCAGCATCGCGTCCGACTTCTGACGGGCGTCGGCGATCATGGCCTCCGACCGCGTCCTGGCGTCTCCGACCAGTCGCTCGGAATTCGCCCTGGCATTCGACAGCAAGCTCTCCGCCTCGCTCTTGGCGTCGCTGGTCAGCCGATCCGCCATCTCCTGGGCGAGGCTGAGCACCTTGGCGGCCTGCAGGTTCGCGTCCGCGCCCGGCGCGTCCTTGGCCACCGGCGCGGCGGGCATCGGAGCGGGCGGGGCGACGGGAACCGGGGGCTTGATCGGTTCCGGCTGCGGCGGCGGGGCCTGCGGAATCGGCGGTTTCGGACTGTTCACTCCGGCCGGGCCGCGGTTCTTCTTCGCGTCGGCCAATTCCGCGTCGAGTTCGGCGACCCGCTGGCGCAGATCGGCGTTCTCCTCGATCAGACGCGAGAGCTCCTGCTCCACCAGATCCAGGAACGCGTCGACTTCATCCTCGTTGTAGCCGCGCTTCCCGATCGGCGGTTTGCTGAACGCGACGTTGTGCACATCGGCTGGGGTCAGCGGCATGGAAGGATCCCTTCACGCGTCTTTTGGAGATCTAGCAGATCTAGCAAGCTGTCTTCACGGCCCATTCTGTCACACCGGAGCTACCGGCTGCCCGAGCCTGCCCACGATCGACATCAGGATGAAGACGATGAAAAGCAGGACCATTATCGACAGATCCAGGCGAATTCCGCCCAGTGACACCGGAGGTATCAAGCGCCTGAGCAGTTTCACCGGAGGATCGGTGATCGTGAAGATCACCTCCAGGACGACGACCACGACACCGGTAGGACGCCAGTCTCGGGCAAAGCTACGGATGAACTCGACGATCACCCGGCTGATCAGCAACAGCCAGAAGATGAACAGTACGAAGTACAGCACCGCGAACAAGGCCACGAGTTCACTCTGCCGTAAAAATCGCTTCGCGCAAAATGACCGCGCCGCACAACCTGCGACCGGTCTGCTCCACCCCCCAGATCACGAGCTTATTTCTGGTTGTAGAAGCCGGTTTCCGCGATGCGTCTGCGTTCTTCCGCTGATACGTCGACATCGGCCGGTGAGAGCAGGAACACTTTTGTCGCCACCTTGTCGAACGATCCGCGCAGCGCGAAGGCCAGGCCCGCGGCGAAGTCGACCAACCGCTTGGCGTCGGCGTTGCTCAGATCCACCAAGTCCATGATCACCGGATTGCCCTCGCGAAAGCGTTCGCCGATGATCCGAGCCTCGCTGTAATCGCGCGGGCGCAGCGTCGTGATCTTGGACAAGGGGCCTCCGTCCTCGAAGATCCCGGGCCGCCGCACCGGGGCGGGCTCGGGACGCACGCGCTCCTCCAGCCTGCGCTCCTCGGCGTCGGGATCGACGGCGAGCGCGCCACGGGTCGTACCGCGCAGCGGAGGCGGGCTCCCGCCCGCGCGGAACCGGCCCGACGGCGCGGAGTCGATCCGGGTCGGACGCCGGGGCGCGTCGTAGCGGTCGTCGCCGTAGGGCTCGTCGGCGTAGTCGTCGCGCCGCGACACCGAGTAACCCGCCTTGTAGGGCGACTTGTACGCGGGCTCGGGATAGTCGACGTCGTCGAAACGGCTTGCGCCGTATCGATCGTCGGCGTAGCGATCGACGTAGCCGTCGCGGTCGGAGTAGTCACGGGGCCGGGGCCGGCGAGCGCCGCGCTCGTCCACCCCTCGGGGAGCGCGATCGTCGACGTAGTCGTCTTCGTAATCCTCGAGCGGAACCATGCCGAAGTACGCCTTGAACTTGTGCAGCGTGCTCATTGGTCGACCTTCCTTCGGCCCCGGTGGCGGCCGGGTGTTGAAGTCTTGCTCAGCCCTCGTCAGATCCCAGCATATGTGTCGAATGTGACTGATGAGGTTTCTTTGCTAGCCCGAGGTTATCGGTCGCATACCCATCAAGGCGGTACCGACACGCACAACCGTCGAACCATGTTCGATCGCGCATTCCAGATCCCCCGACATTCCCGCGGAAAGCTCTGTCGCGTCCGGATGATCGGCGACCAACAACGTGTGCAACATCGCAAGTCGCGCAAATGCGGCATCGGACTCCGAACCCAAGGGTGGAATGGCCATCAGACCCGACAAACGTAATCCCGGAGCGTCCGCAATCCGTTGCGCGAGCACGGGAAGATCAGCGGCCGTGACACCCCCTCGCGCGGGGTCGTCGTCCAGGCTCACCTGGAGCAACACCCGCAGCGGTTCGGTGCGTTCGCCCGCCTCCAGCGCAGCCACCGCGCCGGCGTCCAGAGCGGTTGCCAGACGTTCGCTGTCGACCGAGTGAACGGTGTGCGCCCAGCGGGCGACACTGCGCGCTTTGTTCCGCTGCAACCGCCCGATCATGTGCCAGCGGATGCCGGAGAGGTCTTCCTCACGTAACGCCGCCACCTTGGCGGCCGCCTCCTGCTCCCGCGACTCGCCGAACTCGCGCCGGCCGAGCCGATGCAGGATCGCCACGTCCGAAGCCGGGAAGAATTTCGTCACCGGCAGCAGCCGCACCGAATCCGGCGACCGACCCGCGGCGCGACACGCCGCGTCGATGCGAGCGAGCAGACCGGCCAGGTTGTCCGACAGCTCGGCGGTCCTGGCGGCGAGTGCGCCGTCCACCGCGGTCCCGGCTTCGGCGCTCATGCGCGCGCCTCCCCGGCGCACGGAGCGTCGACCAGACGGGCGATTCGCGCGGTCACGCGGCGGCCTCCATCCAGATCACCCCGCCGATCCGGCCGGTCGGCGCGCCACGGCGATGGCTGAACAAGGTGCGGTCCTCGATGGTGCACCGCGGGTCCACCGCGATCGCGCCGACGCCTGCCTCGGTGAGCTGCCGGGAGATGCCCGCGCGCAGATCCAGGCCCGGCGTGCCGCGGACCGTGGTGGTCGCACTGCCGGGCAGATGCGCTTCGACGTCGGCGCGCATGGCGGCGGGAACCTCGTACTGACGGCCGGAGGCGGCGGGCCCGAGCAGCGCGCCGACCCGATCCAGGCGCGCGCCGACCGAGACCATCGCGTCGAGCACACGCGGCACGATGCCGATGCGAGCGCCGATCCGCCCCGCGTGCACCGCGGCGATCACGCCCGCCTCGTCGTCGGACAGCAGGATGGGCACGCAGTCAGCGGTGAGCACGACCAGCGCGAGACCCGGCACGGTGGTCACGAGCGCGTCGGTGGCCGGGATCGGTTCGGCGCGCGGCCCGTCGACGATCTCCACGTTGCGGCCGTGGATCTGTTCCATCCAGACCAGGCGCTCCGGCGGCAGGCCGATGCCCTCGGCCAGCCGGTCGCGGTTGCGCCGCACGGCCGTCGGATCGTCGCCGACGTGGTCGCCCAGATTGAACGAGTCGTAGGGTGGCGCCGAGAAGCCTCCGGACCTGGTCGTGGTGACCCGTCGGACAGTGATGGTCGGCGCGATAGTCATGGCGACGAGCGTAGTGGCGCTCGGTGAAGGGCGTCGAAATGCCCAGGTAGAGAGCGAATATTCCCCCGGGACGGAATCAGTCGCGTCGTATCGAGCGCCTCGGCGCCCGGTCCCGCCCGGCCGGCCCCCGCACCGGCGTCCCCCGAATTCCTGTGCACAGTCGTGCTTCGGGACCGCTTCGGCGTATCCCTCCGACGCGTCCCGGCGCGGGCCGGGATCGCTCTTTCCAGCTCGGTCCCGGCCTGCGCCGGAACCGGATTCCAGCGCCTGATGGGTGCTGCCGGACGCAGTCCGTCTTCAGCACGCGCATGGCCGGAGCGAACGCGGAGGCACGCAGCCCGCGCATGGCCGGAGCGAACGCGGAGGTACGCAGCACGCGCATGGCCGGAGCGAACGCGGAGGTACGCAGCACGCGCATGGCCGGAGCGAACGCGGAGGTACGCCTAGCCCCTCCGCATGAACGAAGGCACGTCCACGTCGTCGTCATCGTCGTCGGCATCCGGCGGCGTGATGTGCGGTCGCGTGCCGCTCGTCACCGACGGCTCGCCCAGGGGGCGCGGCCGTTCGGTGTCCCGGTAGCTCGGCAACGTGCCGCGGCCAGCCGTACCCGTGACGGACGTGCTCGGCGTGCTGTCGCTGCTTCGCGCGGTCAACTCGCTGGTTCGGCTCTGCCCGATCTCACCCGACCGCGCCGTGCCGATGGTGCTGCGACCCGACGTCTCGAAGGTGCGCCGGGCCGGGCCGCCGCCGTCGAAGCCCGCCGCGATCACGGTGACCCGCACCTCGTCGCCGAGCGAGTCGTCGATCACGGTGCCGAAGATGATGTTGGCCTCGATGTGCGCGGCCTCCTGCACCAGCGAAGCCGCCTCGTTGATCTCGAACAGCCCGAGATCGGACCCGCCCGCGATCGACAGCAGCACGCCGTGCGCGCCGTCCATGGAGGCTTCCAGCAGCGGCGAATTGATCGCCGCCTCGGCCGCTTTCACCGAGCGGCCCTCGCCGCGCGACGAGCCGATACCCATCAGCGCGCTGCCCGCGCCGGACATCACGCTCTTGACATCGGCGAAGTCGACGTTGATCAGACCCGGGGTGGTGATCAGGTCGGTGATGCCCTGCACACCGTTGAGCAGCACCTCGTCGGCGGAGCGGAACGCGTCCATCAGGCTCACCGCCGCGTCGCCGAGCTGCAGCAGCCGGTCGTTCGGGATGACGATCAGCGTGTCGCACGACTCGCGCAGCAGATTGATGCCGACCTCGGCCTGATTCCCGCGCCGCTTGCCCTCGAAGGAGAACGGGCGGGTGACCACGCCGATGGTGAGCGCGCCGAGCTTGCGCGCGATCTGCGCGACGACCGGGGCGCCACCGGTGCCGGTGCCGCCGCCCTCACCCGCCGTCACGAAGACCATGTCGGCGCCCTTGAGCACCTCTTCGATCTCGTCCTTGTGGTCCTCGGCGGCTTTACGGCCGACCTCGGGGTCCGCGCCTGCTCCGAGACCTCGGGTCAGCTCGCGGCCGACGTCGAGCTTGACGTCGGCATCGCTCATCAGCAGCGCTTGGGCGTCGGTGTTGACCGCGATGAACTCGACACCTTTGAGTCCCTGCTCGATCATCCGGTTGACGGCATTCACACCGCCGCCGCCGATACCGACGACCTTGATCACCGCAAGGTAGTTGTGCGGGGGCGTCATGGGCTCTCGCCTTCCTTCGATCTAAAGCCTGTCGTTTCCGGATGCTCGGCACACCGCCTTTTCGGCCCGGTCCGGGGGTCGGGTCGCTACGAGGAGCGAACCGCGGCTCGGGCAAACCCTAAAGCTCAACCATAGGGTTAGCGTTATGTCAAGTATCCGACTGGTGCGGAACGCTATTCGCAGCCGACGCGATACGCGCGCAGGCGCGCCGAAACGAGAGCCAGAATCTTGCGTGATCCCGCTCGTCTCGCCGCTCCACACGTCGTATGGTGAACGGTTGCCCCCCGGCTCCCTTCTCGGCGCCGGAACAACTCCCGGACCGCCGAAAATTACCTGGGCGCAATGGGTGTGGATCACTTTACCGTGACCAGATTGGGACTCGACACATCGAACACCGTTCCGGGGCGCGTCAACAACGGCAACACGACCGCCGCCTTTCGTTCGGCGTCGTCGCTCCCGCCCCAGAGTACCGTGCGGCCGCCCTTCAGATTCAGCGAAATATCCGAAATGGACCGTGCCACAACCTCGCTCACCTGAACCGCCAGCGCAGGCGGCACGATGGCGATCACCGAGACCGCAGCCCTGGTCACCGGATCGGCGCCGCCGGGATGATCGGTGATCAACTTCGGCACGCCGATCGGAGCCGGCTCGACCGCGAATTCCACGCCGTCCGCGTCCAGCAGATGCGCGCCTTCCCTGCTGTCGTAGAACAACACCGCGGCGCGCTCGACGACCGTCACCCGAACCGAGGACGGAAACACCCGCTGCACCCGTGCCGTGCGTACCTTCGGAATGCTCGCCACCCGGCGTGCCACGGCATTGGTGTCGATCCGCAAGATCGAGCGGCCGGAAGGAATTTCGAGCACATCCCGCACTTGTTGTTCGGGCACCGCCACCGCGCCCTCGATTCGCACGGTGCGCACCGAGAGCACCGGAGTGAACCAGGCGAGAACACAGAGCACTGCAAGGACGCACACGCTCAGCAATCCCCACAGGCGAATTCGGCGCCAGTCGAGGTCGCCGAACCGATCACCCGCGCGGCGCCCGGCCGCGCGCGCCGACCCGACCCCGCGCACGCCGGGTCACCGTCCGTGCTGGGGACGCGCCCGTAATCCGTCGAGAATCTGACCGCCCAGCATCGTCACGTCGCCCGCGCCCATGGTGATCACCACGTCGCCCGGCAACGCCAGCCCCGCGACCTGGCGCCCGACCCGGGACATGTCCGGCTGGTAGTGCACCGGCTTGGTCACCGATTGCGCCACCAGCGCTCCGTTCACGCCCGGCAGCGGCTTCTCCCGCGCGCCGTAGACATCGAGCACGACGACCTCGTCGGCCAGACTGAGCGCGGCGCCGAAGTCCTGGGCGAAGGTCGCGGTCCGGCTGTAGAGATGTGGCTGGAAGACCACGATGACCCGGCCCTGCCTGGACCGGGCTCCGTCGCGCGCCTCCTGCTGGACCAGTTCGGCGGCGGCGCCTAGCACGGCGCGCACCTCGGTGGGGTGGTGGGCATAGTCGTCGAACACCCGCACCCCGTTCTCCCGACCGGCGAACTGGAACCGGCGGTGCACACCGCCGAACCCTTCCAGGCCCTGGATGATCTCGCCGACATCGGCGCCAGTGGCCCGGGCGGCGAGCAGGGCGCCGAGCGCGTTGAGCGCCATGTGCCTGCCCGGCACCGACAGGCGCAGCGTGCGCGGCGCGGCCTCGTCGGTGAGCTGGAATTGCGCGATGCCGCCGACGTCCCGCGGCTCCCAACTGTGCAGCCGGGCGCCCACCGGGACCGGCGCGTCGGCGAGTTCGCCGGAGCCGTAGCCGAGGACTTGGACGTTTCGCTCGGCCAAGCGCGCACCGACTCGCTCGGCCAGTGCCAGCGAGCCCGGATCGTCCAGGCACACCACCAGCAGGCCGCCCGCGGCGAGGCGGTCGGCGAAGTCGTCGAAGACCTGCACGTAGGCCTCGTCGGAGCCGAAGAAATCCAGGTGATCGGACTCGATGTTGGTGACCACGGCGACGTCCGGGTCGTATTGCAGCAGCGAGCCGTCGCTCTCGTCGGCTTCGGCCACGAAGATGTCACCGGTGCCGTGGTGGGCGTTGGTGCCCGCCTCGTTCAGCTCACCGCCCACCGCGAACGACGGATCGAACCCGCAGTGCTGCAACGACACGATGAGCATGGAGGTCGTGGACGTCTTGCCGTGCGTACCGGACACGAGCAAGGTGCGATGCCCCCGCATCAGCGAGGCCAGCACCGTGGGGCGCAGCAGCACCGGGATATCGCGCCGGTTGGCCTCGACCAGCTCCGGGTTGGTCTTCGGAATGGCGGCGTAAGTGGTGACCACCGCGGTCGGGCCGCCGGGTAGCAGGTCCAAGGCGGTGGCGTCGTGCCCGATCCGCACCTGAGCGCCGCGAGCGCGCAGCGCCAGCACGCCCCGGCTCTCCTTGGCGTCCGACCCCGACACCGCGCCGCCGCGGGCGAGCAGGATCCGCGCGATGCCGGACATCCCGGCCCCGCCGATGCCGACCATGTGCACACGCTCCAGCTCCGGGGGCAGCGCGGTCCGTTCGACGCCCGCGTCCTGGACCACCCGATCTGCGGTCGTGTCGCTCATCGGCGCGCCACCTCCAGCGCGATCCGCGCCACCTCGTCGGCGGCGTCGCGGTGCCCGGCGCCTGCGGCGGCCCGGCCCATCTCGGTCAGCCGTGCGGAGTCCATGAGCAGCGGAATCACCTCATCGATCACGTACTTCGGCGTCAACTCGGAGTCGGGGACAATTCTGCCACCGCCCTGGCGCACCACGGGCCGAGCGTTGAGTTCCTGTTCCCCGTTACCGTGCGGCAGCGGCACGTAGAACGCGGGCAGCCCCACCGCCGAGACCTCCGCGACGGTCATCGCGCCCGATCGGCAGACCACCGCGTCGGCGGCGGCATAGGCGAGGTCCATCCGGGACAGGTACGGCACGGCGACGTAGCGAGCGCCGTCCGCGGCGGATCCGTCCACGTCGATGGTGTTCTTGGGCCCGTGCGCGTGCAGCACCGAGATGCCCGCGGCGGCCAGCTGGGGCGCGGCGCCCGAGACCGCGTCGTTGAGCGTCCGCGCGCCTTGGGAACCGCCGAAGACCAGCAGCACCGGGCCTTCGGACGGAAGGCCGAAGTGCTCCCGCGCCTCGGCCCGCAGTGCGGCGCGGTCCAGTCCGGTGATCGATTCGCGCACCGGAATGCCCACCACCCGCGCGTCCGCCAGGCCGGAGTCCGGGACCGCCGCGAGCACCCGAGCGGCGCGGCGGGCGCCGACCTTGTTCGCGATACCGGCCTTGGCGTTGGCCTCGTGCACCACCACCGGCACCGGGCGTCTGCGGCGCAGCACGCCCGCGCCGGCGGCGAGATACGCCGGAAGCGCCACGTACCCGCCGAAACCGATGATCACGTCGGCCTCGACCGCATCGATGACCGCCCTGGTGGCCGCCACCGAGGCGCGCACCCGACCGGGTAACCGCAGCAGATCGGCGGTGGGCTTGCGAGGCAGCGGAACCGGAGGGATGAGCTCGAGCGGATAGCCGCGCTCGGGAACCAGGCGGGTCTCCAGACCGCGTTCGGTGCCCAGCGCCGTCACCCGGATGGAATCGTCGAGCCGCCGCAACGCGTCGGCCACCGCCAGTGCCGGTTCGATGTGGCCCGCCGTGCCGCCGCCCGCGACGATTACCGAGATCACCTGGATCTTCCCCGTTCTCTTGCGTGATTGACCGGATAACTGGGTTCCCAAGCCCTGGTGGCACGCGCCGAGCTGGTGCCGCGACTCTCCGGCGAGCGGCGGCGCGCCGGTTCCGCACGCCCCCGCCTGCCCTGCGGCAGCGCCGAAGATCCTCGATCGGACGGCCGCGGCGCCCGGCCACGTCGGGCGCTCGCCCGAGCCGGCGCGTACACCTCGGGTTTGGGCAACCGCAACAGCCTACTGAAACGACCGTCCTGTCCGGCGTGCAGCGCCGCGACGGCTTCCGGCTCGTGCCTGGCCGCGTTGGCGATCAGCCCGAACATCAGCAAGGTGATCGCGAGCGATGAGCCGCCGGCGGACACCAGTGGCAGCTGCAGCCCGGTGACCGGCAGCAGACCGACGACATACCCGATGTTGATCATGGCCTGTCCGGCGATCCACGTGGTCGCGGATGCGGTCAGCAGTCGCAGGAACGGATCCGCCGACCGGCTGGCGATGCGCAGTCCCGTGTAGACGAACAAGGCGAACAGGCCCAGCACCAGTGCGCAGCCGAGAAAGCCCAGCTCCTCCCCGATGATCGCGAAGATGAAGTCGTTGTGGGCGTTCGGCAAGTAGCTCCACTTGGCCCGGCTCTGTCCCAGGCCCCTGCCCCAGATCCCTCCGTCGGCAAGGGAATACAGGGCCTGTCGAGCTTGATAGTTGTCGCCCTGCGGATCGGAGCCCGGGTTGAAGAAGGACCGGACCCGATTCGACCGGTAACCGGCGGACATCGCGAGCACGCCCGCGGCGACGACGCCGGAAACCGCGATCGTCACGAACAGCCGGATCGGAAGTCCGCCGAACCACAGCAAGGCGCCGAGGATGATGCCCACCGCGACCGTGGTGCTGAGATTCGGCTGGACCACGATCAACAGACATACCAGCACACCCGCCGGGACGAGCGGCACCAGGATGTCCCGCAGACTCGAACCCATCGCTCGCCGGGAAACCAGCAAGTGCGCGCCCCAGACGATCAAGGTCACCTTCACGACCTCGGACGGCTGCACCGAGACGGGACCGAGGATCAGCCAGCGGCGCGCGCCCTGCACGCTGGTGCCGATGCCCGGAATGAGCACGAGCACCAGCGCCAGTACCGAGATCGCGAACAGCGGGAACGACGCCTGGCGCAACAGGCGCAGCGGAACGCGCAGGGCCAGATAGAACAGCACCGCGCCGATCGCCGCGAACAACGTCTGCTGGATGAACAGGGAGTACGCCGACCCGCCCTCGGCGTACTCGACGACGCCGGACGCGGACAGGACCATGACCAGTCCGAGGGCCGTCAGCAGCGTGGCGATGGTGACGACGAGATGGAACGACGCGAGCGGCCGTGCCAGCCATGAACCGGGACCCGCCCCTACGCCGCGGCCACGCCGGGATGGCGACCCGGCTTCTCGTGCGCCCGAGGTCCGGGCCGCCTTACCGGTCCACCGCCTGCCGTTGCCCGAAGTCACGAGACACCCGCGGCCCGCGCCGGTAGCACCACTGTGACAGCGAACCAGCGGACGCGGAGGATGATTGCGCGTCCGCGACAGCGACTCGACCGACCGAGGCGGATGTCGATACCCCGCCCGCCCCGGTCGGCAGTCATCGCAAACCCCCGATATCGGTGGTTCCGAGGTCACCGTCTTCCAGGGCGTTCACCGCCTGGGCGAAACTGCGACCCCGGTGCGTGTAATCGGCGAACATGTCCAGCGACGCGGCGGCCGGAGCCAGCAGCACGGTGTCGCCGCGGCGGGCGAACCCGGCGGCCGCTCGCACGGCCCGCGCCATGACGGCGTCGGCCGCGGCGGCCCTCGACGCTTCGTCACCCATCCCTGCATCGTCTCCCGCGATCAGCTCGACGACGGGGACCTCGGGCGCGTGTCGCGCCAACGCGGCCGCGAGCACCGGTGCGTCGGCGCCGATCAGCACCGCCGCGACCAGGCGGTCGGCGACCTCCTCGACGAGGTCGTCGACGTGCGCGCCCTTGAGCTGGCCACCGGCCACCCAGATCACCTGCGGATGCGCCAGGATCGATGAGCGCGCGGCGTGCGGATTGGTGGCCTTGGAGTCGTCGACGAACTCGACGCCGGACAGCTCGCGGACGAACGCCGCGCGGTGCGGGCCGACCTTGTGCTCGATCAAGCCTTCCCGGACGAACTGCGGCGCGACGTCGATCGCCCTGGTCAACGCGGAGGCGGCGAGTGCGTCGGCGACGCCGGCGGGGCCGGGCGGGCTGATGTCGCCGACCTCGGCCAGGATCGCGGCCTTGGTGAACGCGCGGTCGAGCAGCTTGCCGTCCACCACGCCGAGCTCGCCGTCGGCGGGCACGCCCACCCGGAATCCGACGGTCCGGCGCGCCTTGGACTTGCGGGCCAGCGAGGCCGCGACCGGATCGTCCAGGCCGACCACGCCGACCCGGCCGACCAGCGCCCTGGCCTTGGCCGCGGCGTAGGCGTCCAGGCCGCCGTGCCAATCCAGGTGATCCTCGGCCACGTTCAGCACGACACCCGCCTCCGGACGCACCGACGGCGCCCAGTGCAGCTGGAACGACGACAGCTCCACCGCGAGCACCTGCGGACCGGGGTTGCGCCGCAACGCGTCCAGAATGGGCAGGCCGATATTGCCGCACGCGACGCTGGCGATGCCCGCCGCGCGCAGGATCGCGTGGGTCATCTGGGTCGTGGTGGTCTTGCCGTTGGTGCCGGTGACGACCAGCCATTTGCGCACCGGACCGTAGATCCTGGCCTGATCGACCCACCAGGAGAACTCCACGTCGCCCCACACCGGCGTACCCTCCGCGACCGCGGACGCCAGCACCGGCGAGTCCGGCCGCCAGCCCGGGCTGGTGATCACCAGCGCGAACCGGCTCCAGTCCGCGTTCTCCAGTTCCGCGGTGGTGGCGACGTCCAGCCCGAGCCCGGCCGCCTCGGCCAGGGCCGCTGCGCCGCCGTCGGTCACCACCGGACGCGCGCCGATGTCGCGCAGCGGTTCCACCAGCGAGCGTCCCGACACGCCCCAGCCCGCGACCAGAACGTCGCGTCCGCGTAGGAATTCCAGCATGGGCCCTGGAGTGCGCAGAGCCCGCGGAGAATGTTCGACCATCTCGTTCACCCGACCGCGGAGAGGTATTCGCTGTAGAACAGCCCGAGCCCGACGGCGGAGGCCATCGCGGCCAGCAGCCAGAATCTGATGATCACCGTCGTCTCGGCCCATTTGCTGAGCTCGAAGTGATGGTGGAACGGCGCCATCTTGAACAGACGGTTGCGCGTGGTGCGGAAGACCGCGACCTGCAGCACCACCGACGCCGTCTCGGCGACGAACAGCGCGCCGATGACGATCATCAGCAGCTCGGTGCGGGTGGTGATGGACAGGCCTGCCAGCAGGCCGCCCAGCGCGAGCGAACCGGTGTCGCCCATGAAGATCTTGGCCGGTGCGGCGTTCCACCACAGGAACCCGACGCACGCCGCCGCGCCCGCGGCGCAGACCAGCGCGAGATCCAGCGGATCGCGCACGTTGTAGCAGCCGGTCTCGGGCTTGGTCTCGCAGGCGTGGTAGTACTGCCAGAACGTGATGATCACGTATCCGCCCAGCACCAGGCTCATCGATCCGGCGGCCAGCCCGTCCAGGCCGTCGGTGAGGTTCACCGCGTTGGACCAGGCGACCACCACGAAGCAGACGAACACCAGGAACACGACCACGCCCATGGTCACCGTGCTGATGTCGCGCACGTAGGACAGGTGCCTGCTGGCGGGCGTCAGCCCGCTGCCGCCGCGGAACTGCAAGGCGAGGATGCCGAAGATCACGGCCGAGGACAGCTGGCCGAGATACTTGCCCGCCGCGGTCAGGCCCAGGTTGCGCTGCTTGCGGATCTTGATGAAATCGTCGACGAAACCCACCGCGCCCAGCGCCGTGGCCAGCCCGAGCACGAGCAACGCCGAGGCCGACGGCCCGTCGGCGTCGTAACCGATGCCGATCAGGTGGGAGCCCAGGTAACCGACCCACATGCCGACCAGGATGGCGACGCCGCCCATCGTCGGCGTACCGCGCTTGGCCTGATGGCTGGCGGGACCGTCGACCCGGATCTCCTGCCCGAAGCCCTGCTTGGCGAACAACCGGATCAGCAGCGGGGTGAGCAGGATCGAGACCGTCAGCGCGATCGCCGCGGCGAAGAGAATCTGTCTCATCCTGCTGCCTCCGTGTCCTGTCCCACCCCGTTGTCCGCCGCGCCGCCGCGTGCGGCCACGGCGGCCGGGTCGGTCAGATGCTCGGCGACCTCCCACAGGCCGACCGACTTCGATGCCTTGACCAGCACCACGTCGCCGGGGGCCACTTCCTGCTCGAGCAGCGCGATCGCGGCCGCGATGTCGGGCACGAGGACCGATTCCTCGCCCCAGGAGCCTTCCATCACCGCGCCCTGGTGCAGCGCGCGGGCGGGCCTGCCGGTGCCGACGGCGACCACCCGGCTGACGTCCAACCGCACCGCGAGCCGCCCGATGGCGTCGTGCTCCAGGACGGATTCCTCGCCGAGTTCGCCCATCTCACCGAGCACCGCCCAGCTGCGCCGCGGCGTCTCGGCCGCGCGCGCCATGCTCACCAGCGCTTTGAGCGCGGCGCGGACCGAGTCCGGATTGGCGTTGTAGGAGTCGTTGACGACGGTGATCCCGTCCGCGGTGGTCCGCACGTCCATCCGGCGGGCGGACGCGGCGCGCGCGTCGGACAGCGCGGCGACGGCGGTGTCCAGATCGGCGCCGCATTCCAGCGCGACCGCGATCGCCGACAGCGCGTTGCCCACGTGGTGCTCGCCGTGCACGGCCAGGCGCACCTGGGCGCTGCCCGCGGACGTGTGCACGGTGAACGCGGCCCTGGCCTGGTCATCGAGCCGGATGTCGGTGGCCCGCACGTCGGCGGTCGCGGCCTGCCCGACGGTCACCACCCGCGCCGATGTGCGCGAGGCCATCGCGGCGACCTGGGGATCGTCGGCGTTGAGCACGGCGAGCCCGGTGGGCGGCAGCGCCTCGACCAGCTCGCCCTTGGTCTTGGCGATGGCCTCGCGGCTGCCGAACTCGCCGAGATGCGCGGTGCCGACGTTGAGCACCACGCCGATGCTCGGCGGCGCCACCTCGGCCAGCGCCGCGATGTGCCCGGGCCCGCGCGCGGACAGCTCCAGCACCAGGAAGCGGGTGCCCGCGTCGGCGCGCAACGCCGTCCACGGGTGGCCGAGTTCGTTGTTGAACGACCCAGGCGGGGCCACCACCGTGCCCAGCGGCGCCAGGACGGCGGCCAGCAGGTCCTTGGTGGAGGTCTTGCCGGACGAGCCGGTGACGCCGACGACGGTGAGCCCGCCGTCGGCGGCGAGACGCGACACGCTGGCGCGGGCGAGCGCGGCGAGCGCGGTCAGCACGGCGGCGCCGGATCCGTCCGCATCGTGGCTGAGCGCGACCGAACTCGACGGCACGTCGCCGCCGCCTGGCGTGACCACGATGGCGGGCACGCCCACCGGCCGCGCCGCCAGCACCGCCACCGCGCCCGCGGCGACGGCCGCGCCCGCGTAGTCGTGGCCGTCGGAGCGCTCACCCGGCAGCGCCAGGAACAGATCGCCGGAACCGATTCGGCGCGAGTCGAATTCGACCGCGCCGGTCACTCGCACCTCCGGGTCTGCGACGTCGTGCAGCGTGCCGCCGACGACCTCCGCGATCTCCCGCAGTGTCATCTCGATCATGAAACCGTCAAGTCCTCCGCGTGGTTACCTTGCGGACTGCGTCTTTCCAATGCGGCCGCGAGTACGTCGCGGTCGTCGAACGGGTGCTTCACGCCCTGGATCTCCTGCCCTGCCTCATGTCCCTTGCCCGCGATCAGCACCACGTCACCGGGGCGCGCCCACGCCACCGCCGCGGCGATGGCCTCCGCTCGGTCTCCGATCTCCCGCACCTCGCCGCGTTCGGCTTCCGGGACCTCCAGTGCACCGGAGCCGAGGGCGGCGCGGATGGCCGCCGGATCCTCGGTGCGCGGGTTGTCGTCGGTGATGATCAGCAGATCGGCGCCCCGCGCGCCTACGGCGCCCATCAGCGGCCGCTTCGCCGCGTCCCGGTCGCCGCCCGCGCCGACCACCACCGCGAGCCGTCCCGCGGTGTCGGCCGCGAGATGACCACGCAGCGTGGCGATCACGGACTCCAACGCCGCGGGCTTGTGCGCGTAGTCGACGATCGCCAAGAAGTCCTGTCCGCGCTCCACCCGCTGCATGCGGCCGGGCACGTCCACGGTCGCCAGCGCCGGAGCCGCGATCGACGGCTCGACGCCCGCCGCGGCGCACACCGCCACCGCGAGTAGGCCGTTGGCGACGTTGTAGCGGCCGGGAAGCCGAAGGCGTACGGGAGTTTCGCCCTGCGGACCGGCCGCGGTGAAGTCTTGTTCGCCGCCGTGCGCCGACACCGCGCCGGTGACGCTCCAGGCGGCGGTCCTGGTGGTCGAGACGGTGACCGGGTTCGGCAGGCCGGCGGCCAGCCGCCGCCCCCACTCGTCGTCCACGCAGACGACGGCGGTGCGGGCCGCGACCGGCGAATCGGGTTCGAACAGCTTGCGTTTGGCGGCGAAGTAGTCCTCGAAGTCGGCGTGGAAGTCGAGGTGGTCCTGGGACAGATTGGTGAACGCGCCCACCGCGAACCGCACTCCGTCCACCCGGCCCAGCGTCAGCGCATGGCTGGATACCTCCATCACCACCGCGTCCACGCCCTGCTCGACCATCAGCGCGAACATCGCGTGCAGCTGCGGCGCCTCCGGAGTGGTCAGCGCGCTCGGCACCCGCCTGCCGCCGATCCTGGTCTCGATCGTGCCGATCAGCGCGGTGGACAGCCCCGCGGCGGCCAGGCCCGCCTCCACCAGGTAGGAGGTCGTGGTCTTGCCCGAGGTTCCGGTGATCCCGACGATGCGCAGCCGCTCGGACGGATTGCCGTAGATCGTGGCCGACAGCTCGCCGAGCACCGCCCTCGGATTCTCCCGCACCAGCACCGGCACCTCGAGCGGACCGGCCAGTTCCGCACCCGCCGCGTCGGTCAGTACCGCGACCGCGCCGCGGGCGACGGCGTCGCGCGCGAAACGCGCCCCGTGCGCGCGGGCCCCGGGCAGCGCGGCGAACAGGTCACCGGGCAGCACGGCATCCGAGCGCTGCTCGATGCCGGTGACCGCCACGTCCGATTCGGCGCTCGTCGTGGCCCCGATGACGGCGGCCAGCGACGCCAGCGGCGTTGACGGCGAATGCTCTGGCCGCAATGCGCGCGGTTGACCGGACTGCACAGAAACCAGGCTCCTTTCGGGGGCGGCGATCGACGTGTCAGGTTACCGGCGACCGGTCACGGCGGGACCATGCGCCCCGTCGCAACGCCGGGGAGGTCGCCCACCGCACCCTACGGGTTCGCCCGCCCGGCCCGGACCGCGCCACGCGGCACTCGGACGCCGCCGGGCGAGGACGCGGCGCGCACGGCGGGCCGTCGTCGGCCTGTGCCCCTCGAACACCGCACTCACCTGCTGCTTCCTCCACACCGATCCGATGTCTTCGCTACCGACCGCACATCCCCGGAACGGATCGATCACCCTGCCTGCAAGACGAATTGCCTGGACGGCTGGACCGACGGCGGGATGCGGTCGCGCTGCAGGGCCCACGAGGCGATGTTGTGGAACAGCGGAGCCACCGAACCGCCCCCGGAGCCATCCGAACTGCGCACGGGCGCGTCGAGCATGAGGCCGATCACGTACCGAGGATTCTCCGCGGGAACCATGCCCGCGAACGTGATCCAGAACGACGACGTGGAGTAGCACCGGCAATTGCGATCGACCTTCTGCGCGGTACCGGTCTTGCCCGCCACCTGGTAGCCCGTGATGGCCGCTGGCCATCCGGTGCCGTTCTGGTTGGCGTTCATGGGGTCACGCTGCACCACCGCCTGGAACATCGTCCGCAAGGTGGCGGCGGTCTGCTTGCTCACCACCCGCACGCCGTCCGGCTGGGTCTCCTCGGTGCGGGCGCCGTCCGGCGCGATCCGCGCCCGCACGATCCGCGGCGGAATGCGGACACCGTCGTTGGCGATCGCCTGATACATCCCGGCCATCTGCAGCGTCGTCATCGAAAGACCTTGGCCGATAGGGAGATTGGCGAAGGTGCCGCCGGACCACTGATCCCGGTCCGGCATCAGGCCCGCGCTCTCGCCCGGCAGGCCGATGCCCGTGCGCTGCCCGAGCCCGAACCGGTGCGCCATGTCGGCGAAGCGATCCTCGCCCACGCGCTGCGCGAGCATCAGCGTGCCCACATTGGAAGAGCGGCCGAAGATTCCGGTGGTCGTGTAGGGCTCGACGCCGTGCGACCACGCGTCGTGCACCGTGACACCCGCCATCTGGATCGCGCCGGGCACCTGGTGCACCTCGTCGGGATCGGTCAGGCCGTAGTCGATGGCCGCGGCCGCCGTGACGATCTTGTTCACCGAGCCGGGCTCGAACACGTCCGTGACCGACGGGTTGCTCAGCTGGGCATTGGCCCACTTCTGCGGTCCCAGGTCGGGATTGAAGGTGTTGTCGTTGGCCATCGCCAGGACCTGCCCGGTCTTGGCGTCCAGGACGACGGCCGAAGCGGAACCCGCACCGGAGACGTCTTTGGCCTGCTGCACCTGCTGCTGCACGTAGTACTGCAGATCGGAGTCCAAGGTGAGCTCCACGGCGGACCCGTTGACCGCGGGCTGCTCGTCGCGCCAACTGCCGGGAATGACCGCGCCGTCCGAGCCGCGATCGTAGGTGTGCGATCCGTCGGTACCGGCCAGCACCGAGTCGAGCGACGACTCCAGCCCGATCTGCCCGTGACCGTCCCAACCGACGGCGCCGACGACATTCGCCGCCAGGGACCCGCCGGGGTAGACCCGTGGGCTTTGTTGATCGGAGCCCACCTGCGGGTATTTATCGGTGATCTCGTCCGCGAGGCGCGGATCGACGTTCTGGGCGAGGAACACGAACTGCTCGTCGCTGTTCAGCTTGGCCAGCAGGTCCGCTTCCGCGGGCGCGTCTTTGCCGAGCTTCTCGTGGATGGTGCGCGCGATGTCGCGCAGCCGCTGATCCGGATCGGGCGCCTTGTCGTTCTTGGCCTTGGCGTCCGCCAGTTCCTTCCGGACCGCGACCGGCCGGAAATGCAGCGCCTTGGCCGACACGGTGAAGGCCAGCGCCTTGCCGTAGCGGTCGGTGATCGGCCCGCGGATGGCCGGATCGGGCTGATGGGTGGTGCGCTGGCTGGCCGCTTGGGCCGACAGTCCCGGCGCGGCGACGCTCTGCACCCACAGCAGTTGCAGCGCGACGACCGCGAGCGCGACGAACATGACCACTCGTCCGACGCCGAGGCGCAACCGGAGCGGGCCGTCCGAGACAGCTGAGCGCGGTGGCCGCGGCCCGCCCGTGGTGCGGGGCGCCGAGGGCCCGCGCCTGCGCGGCGCGGGCCTGGGATGCGTCACTGCGGGGCTCCGTCGGGCACCGCCTCCGGGGCCCGCGCGGCTTCCTGCTGCGGCGACGCTTCCGCGGGCGGCTGGGGCGAAGTGGCCTGCGGTGTGACCGAAGCCGCGGGGACCCCGGGCTGCGGCGAGTTGATCGCCGAAGTCGGGGCCGGGCTCGCGGCCGTTGGCGCCGGGTTCACTTGCGCGTTGTTCTGCGATCCCGTGTTCGGCTGACCCGGCACCGGAGCACCGGGCGTGGTGGTGACCGGCACCACCCGCTCCCCTCGCGGCGACCGCGCGGAAGGCGAGGCGTTCAGCGGCGGCACGGGAGTGCCCTCGGCCGGGGCGGGCTTGCCGATCACCGTGACCGAGCCGTCCGGACCGACCAGCAGGCGAGCCGGGTCCTTGGCCGGGATCATGCCCAGTTCACGCGCCCGCAGGGCCAGCTCGGGGGCCGAATCGGCGACCTCGACCTCGCGCTGCAGGGCCGCGCGCTCGTCGGCCAGCCGCCGGTTCGTCGCTCGCGCGTCGCCGAGCTGATAGCTGTCCTCGGCGGCACGGGTGGTCAGCAGCAAGGTCAGCGCGAGGCCGCAACCGAGCAGGGCGATGATCGCCGTGACGAACGGGATGCGCGCCGCCATCGCCGAGCGCCGCACGGTGGGCAGGAACGCGCTGTCCGAACCACTTTCGCGCATTCGCCGCCGGGCGTAGGCGCGTTGCGCCGCGCCCGACTTCACCCGCTCGGCGTCCTGGACCCGCCGGGCGACCCGGCCCGGCGCTTCGACGGTCCGCGTCCGCACGCTCATGGATTCCCCTCCTCTGTCCTCCGGGGATGCCGGGCGAGCACAGCGCTCCGCTGTCTCATCCGGCCTCCGCTACCGCTGCGGGACATCCGCACCCGGCCGGCGCGATGTGGGCACTGCTCGCTCACCGCGCCTCCTGGATCCGCTCGGCGGCGCGCATGCGTACCGGGGCCGCCCGCGGGTTGTCCTCGACCTCCTGCTCGGTCGCCTTCTCCGCGCCACGGGTCAGCATCCGGAACTCCGGTCCCATGCCGGGAAGCTCGACCGGCAGGCCCACCGGCGTCCTGGACGCGGTGTGGGCGGCGAGCTCGTGCTTGACCACCTTGTCCTCCAGCGATTGGTAGGACATGACGACGATGCGGCCGCCCACCCGCAGCGCGGCGAGCGCGGCGGGCAGCGCGGCCCGCAACGAGTCGAGCTCCCCGTTGACCTCCACCCGCAGCGCTTGGAACGTGCGCTTGGCCGGATGCCCGCCGGTGCGGCGCGTCGCCGCGGGAATCGTGGCGTACAGCAGCTCCACCAGCTCGGCGCTGGTGCGGAACGGTTTGCTCTGCCGACGCCGGATCACCTCGGCGGCGATCCGGCTCGCGAAGCGTTCCTCTCCGTAGGTCCGCAGTACCCGGGTCAGATCGCCGTGACTGTAGGTGTTGAGCACATCGGCGGCGGTGGGCCCGCTGGTCGGGTCCATCCGCATGTCCAGCGGGGCGTCGACGGAATACGCGAAGCCGCGGTCGGCCTCGTCCAACTGCATGGAGGAGACGCCCAGGTCCATCAGGATCGCCGAAACCGAACCGGTGGCGGGCAAACCGGCCTCCGCCAACGCGTCGACGATGCCGTCGTAGCGGGTGTGCACCAACGTGATTCGGTCCGCGAACGGCTCGAGCCGCTCGCCCGCCAGCTTCAACGCGGTGGTGTCGCGGTCGAGCCCGACGAGACGGAGCCCCGGGTAGGTGTTCAGGAAATGCTCGGCGTGACCGCCGAGGCCGAGTGTCGCGTCGACGTAGACCGCGCCCGGCTCGGCCAAGGCCGGACCGAGCAGCGCGTCGGCTCGCTCCAGCAGAACCGGAACATGGCGGGGACCGCGCTGTTCACGGTTCACCTAGACCTCCCGGAGTCTGCCTCGCGTCGTCGCGCACCGCACACGGGTCGCCTTGATACACAGTGCTTTCCATACGGACACGAATGCCCCGTGGTCTCTGACCGAACTTTCGGCACCTGGCGTCGGGGAAGTACGTCAGGGTCCGCGTCCGGGCAGAGACCGCGTGGCACTCGCGCGCCCGCGGCTAGAAGATTCCGCCCAGCGACTCGTCTCTGGCTTGCGAGAAGTCCTCCTCGTGCTCGGCGAGGTAGGACTCCCACGCCTGCTTGTCCCAAATCTCCAGGAAGTCGACCGAACCGATCACCACGCAATCCCTGTTCAGGTTGGCGTAGCGACGATGGTCGGCGGACAACACGATCCGGCCCTGCGCGTCCGGACGTTGCTCGTCCGTTCCGGCCGCGAGTGCCCGGACGAACGCACGGGCCTGCGGATTGCTTCGAGACGCGGCCGCGGCCCGCCGGGCGAGCGCGGTGAACTCCTCTTTCGGGTACACGGCAAGGCTGTGGTCCTGCCCCTTCGTGACCATCAACCCTCCCGCCAGATCGTCTCGAAACTTCGCAGGCAACGTGAGTCGCCCCTTGTCGTCCAAGCGAGGTGTGTAGGTACCGAGAAACATCTCGATACCTCCCTATTCGATCACCTCGATGGTCGGCCCTTCAGTACTGCGCGCTCCACATTACCCCACTTTCCCCCACTTTCAATCGAAACAAGCGGTGATCTGGCTCCCGACTCAGACGATTCCGCAGGTCATGTCAGCTATCACCGGCGTGGAGAACTTTCGCGAGTTCTGCCGACACGCGCCGCCCCAGGCGACAAACGCCCGAAAACACCCAGCAAACCCCCTGGTGTGGCACCGGAGGGGGCGAAGTGGGGGAAGTTCGTGGGGAGGTGTGGGGCGAGGGGGAAGTCGGACCCGAAGATCATTCGCGGCGTGATCGGTTGCACACACGAACCGGCGACGCCGCACCATCGCGGTGCGGCGTCGCCGGTCGTGCTGAAGTTGTCAGGCTACGGGCGAGCTATTCCTGCTCGAACCGCCGCCGGAAGCGATCCTCCATACGCTCGGAGAAACCGCCGGACTTGCGCTGGCGCCCTCGCCCGCCGCCGGAGGACGCCTGCCCGCCGGACCGGTCGTTCTTGGCGATGCTCTTGGAAGTGCCCAGCAGCAGGAGCACGCCTGCACCGAACATCACGATGAACCCGATCAGGCTGATGATCGGAAAGCCGCCGGGCTTCACGGGCGCTGCGATGCCTGCGACGAGGAGAAAGAGGCCGAGGACGAACAACGCCGCGGCCTGGAGTCTGCGACGACTCGAGGTCGAACGTAGCCGTCCGCCGCGGACGGACGAGGCGAACTTGGGATCCTCAGCATAGAGAGCGCTCTCGATCTGTTCGAGCATGCGCTGCTCGTGCTCGGAGAGTGGCACGGTACCTCCCCCGGCACTAGGACGTGGCTGTCGCCTCCGGGTAGACGACAGATAGCCGACCTTGGCGGCCATCTGTCACCAATGATACGAGTTCGATCAGGGCCAGACCACCTAATGGGCACAGTCGGACGTAGTCCGTCATCAGCCCGCGCATGGCCGCAGCGAAGGCGAAGGTACGCCTAATGGGCACAGTCGGACGTAGTCCGTCATCAGCCCGCGCATGGCCGCAGCGAAGGCGGAGGTACGCCTAATGGGCACAGTCGGACCTCGTCCGTAACCAGCCCGCCCGTCGCCGGGGCGAAGGTGAAGGTAGGCCAACACGCCGATAACTAAGCGGTCATACCGCCGGTCATTCCAGGGGCGGGCCGCAACCGGGCCGATGCCGCGAGGAGATCTTCCACGTCGTGGAGGAATGCCGCCACCCGCGAAGAGAACTCGTCCGCCTCGTGTTCGTCGACATTCCGGTCCAGGCCCGCCTCCAGTGCCGCCCGGATCTCCGAGCGCGCGCTGAAGTAGTCCGCCCACATCACGAATTCCGGCGCGGCGCGCTGCATCAGCACCCACGCGTTGCGCGAGCGCGCCCTCGGCGCGGTGTCGGCGCCCGTGAGCGCGATCACCGCGCCCGCCCCGCGCAGCGCCGCCAGGTAGGCGGTGCGGAACCGTTCCCGCGGATCTCGTTCCCCAGCCGCCTGCATGAGCAACCCGTCCGCGCGCTCCAGCAACTTGCCGGCCCGGCCGGGCCGGCCCGGATGTTCCACTCGACCAGACATCGCCGTCCCTCCACCCTCGCGTACCTTGGCCCGTATGCGGCGCTGGAGACGGCGTGCCCCACCGCTTTCCAGCACCGCCCGGACCGAACAGGTATTCGAACGTTTGAATTGAGCTTCAATATAGAGACGCCCACCGACAACTTTCCGCGTCCGCGCGACCGACGAGAGCCATGACCGCCGTCAAGCCCAATCACACTCCCGCACCCGCCGTCATCGATCTCTCGGTGGCGGCCCTGCGCTCCCGGCTGCACGACGCGCTGGCGGTCTACGTGGCCGCCATGGACTATCCGCGCGGGACCGAGAACCATCGCGCGCCGATGTGGACCGAGCACACCACCCGGCCCGGCTGGCAGGCGGTCGCCGCGGTGCTGCCCGACGACTCCGGCCGGATCGATTTGCGCCACGCGCCGATCGTGGCGATCGCCTACGGCTATCGCGGCGCCGCGCACCAGTGGTGGCATCAGCAGGTGCACAGCGGAATGCGGCGTTCGGGTTGGCCGGAACATTCCGCGCGCGAACTGCTCTCGGATTACTTCGAGCTCACCGAGCTGCATGTGCATCCAGCCGCGCAGGGCCGCGGCATCGGCGGCACGCTGCTGGAACGGCTGCTGCGCGACCGCACCGAGCGGGCGGTGCTGCTGTCGACGCCCGAAGTCGCCGGTGAGGACAACCGCGCCTGGCGGTTGTATCGCAGGCAGGGATTCACCGACGTGGTCCGCAATTTCGTCTTCGCGGGCGACAACCGGCCGTTCGCGATCCTCGGCAGGCGGCTGCCGCTGTGAGGATCACGTGACGGTGATCGTCGTCGGCTCGGGCCACAACGCCTTGGTGGCCGCGTGCTACCTCGCCCGCGCCGGGCACGAGGTCGAAGTGCTCGAACGCGACGAGGTCCTCGGCGGAGCGGTGTCGACGGTCGAGCGGTTCCCCGGCCACCGGGTCGATCGCGGCTCGTCGGCGCACATCATGATCCGCCACACCGGCATCGTCGAGGACCTCGAACTCGATCGTTTCGGCCTGCGGTACATCGACTGCGACCCATGGGGTTTCACGCCCGCGCACGCGAATCGCCCCGCCCTGGTGTTCCATCGCGACCTGGATGCGACCTGCGCCTCCATCGCCGTGGCCTGCGGCCCGCGGGACGCGGACGCCTACCGCCGGTTCGTCCGGGTGTGGGGTCCGCGCAGCGCCAGGGTGATGCGGGCGTTCGGCGGCGCACCGACGCCGGGCAGGCTTGTGCGGTCGTTCTGGGGACTGGACGCGAGGAACGGCGGCAGCGCACTCTCGCGGGAGTTCCTGCAATCCGGCGACGCCCTGTTGGACGCGTTCTTCGAGGACGAACGGTTGAAGGCGTCGCTGGCCTGGTTCGGCGCGCAGTCCGGGCCGCCGATGTCGGAGCCGGGCACGGCGCCGATGGTCGGCTTCGCCGCGCTCATGCACACGCTGCCGCCGGGACGCGCGGTCGGCGGCAGCGGGGCGCTGACCACCGCGCTGGTGGCGCGGCTGCGGTCCGACGGCGGGGTGGTGACCGCGGGCGACGCGGTGTCCGCCCTGCATCGCGACGGGGACCGCTGGCGGGTGCGCACCGCCTCGGGCCGAGAGTTGCGCGCGAGCACCGTGATCGCGGGCTGCCACGTGCTGACCACTCTGGATCTGCTCCGCGACGGCGGCTTCGACGGCGCGGTGCTCGACGACTGGCGCACGCGCATCCGCGTCGGTCCCGGGATCGGGATGGTGGTGCGGGCCGCCACTTCGGCGCTGCCCCGTTATCCCGGCAGTCCGATCGATCACTCCGCCCGCGGCCTGCAATTGCTGGTGTCCGATCGCGCGCAGTTGCGTCGCGCGCACGGCGCGGCGCTGGCGGGTGACCTCCCGCCGCGACCGGTCGTGCTGGCCATGAGCTTCAGCGCCGTGGATCCGACCATCGCGCCGCCCGGCGAGCACCAGTTGTCGCTGTGGGCGCAATGGCACCCGTACCGACCGGCCTCCGGGGCGAACTGGGCCGGCCTCGCGCAGCGGGAAGGCGACCGGATCATCGCCGAAGTCGATTCCTACGCGCCCGGTTTCGCGGAGACGGTGCTGCGCAGACACGTACAGACACCCGTGGACCTCGAGCGCGAACTCGGGCTCGTCGGCGGCAACGTGATGCACGTGGAGATGTCGCTGGACCAGATGATGCTGTGGCGTCCGCTGCCCGAGCTGGCGGGGCAGCGGGTGCCCGGCGCGCCGGGACTGTATCTGACGGGCGCGTCCACCCATCCCGGCGGCGGCGTCTCCGGCGCCAGCGGACGGACGGCCGCCGCACTCGCGCTGCGCGACCTGAACCGGCCCAGGTTGTCGCGGTGGCTGCGACGATGACGGATTCGGGCGAACTGCCGCCCGAGGCGACAGAACGGTTCCGATACCGCTCGGCGCGTTTTCTGCTGCCACTCGCCTTGGTCGTGCTGACGATCGTCGCGCAGATCGGTTACCCACTCGCCGCGGGTGGTGCGCGCGACCGTGTCACCGTCGCGGTCGTGCTGCTCTCCGCCGCCGCCGCACTGGCGCACGCGACCGCGACCAGGGGGTTCCGCTATGCCGTCGGTTTCCTGATCATCGTCTCCGGCGTCGGGCTCACCGCCGAGGTGATCGGTACCGCGACCGGCATACCGTTCGGCTGCTACGAGTACGCGACCGACCGGCTCGGGCCCGCTCTGCTCACGGTGCCGCTGCTCGTCCCGCTGGCCTGGACCGGCGGGATGTATCCGGTGTGGGTGGTGGCCGGGTTGTTGTCACGGCACACGGTCACGCGGGTCCTTGCGACGGCGGTGGGCGCGGTGGGCTGGGATCTTTTCCTGGATTCGCAGATGGTGACCGACGGGCAGTGGGCCTGGTGTGACACCCACTCCGGCCTGCCCGGGCTGGACCTGATTCCGGTGACCAACTACCTGGGCTGGTTCGCTGTCGCGCTCGTGATGGGCTGCTTGCTGGCGCTCTGGGAGCGAGCGGCTCCGGATCCCCCACGGGTAGCGCGACCGGGTGGCCGCGCGATCGCGGTCGCCGTACCGGTGGCCTTCTTCCTGTGGACCTGGCTGGGGTCGGCGCTGGCCCACGCGGTGTTCCTCGGTCTGCTGCCGTCGGCCGGATACGGTTTCGCCGGTATGGGTGTGCTCGGTGTTCCCCTGCTCGTCGTCCTGGCTCGCGCGCGCCGCTGACCCGGCGTGATTCCCCGCACTCGGCGCGCCGACGCGCGCGATGAGTGGCGCGTTTCATTCCGGGCGGACGGCCTGGCACGATGTCACCCGTGCAGCCGAGTCCCGTCACCACGAAGCTCGATACCCCGGATCGCCCGCCGCGGCGGGTCCCACGCCGTGCCGCGCGTGCCGCTTCGGTCGTCCTGCTCGCGGCGATGCTGGTCCCGATGCTCGCAGCGTGCCTGCGGGTGCAGGTTTCGATGGGGGTCTCGTCCAACGACCGGGTGTCCGGACGGATCGTCGCCGCCGTGGTGCCCGCCGACGCCGGGGACAAGGGCCCGCAGCTGAAGGCGCCCGAGACGCTGGCCGCCAAGGTGCGGGTGGAGCCGTACGCCCAGGACGGATATATGGGCAGCCAGGTCTTCTTCGAGGATCTGTCGTTCGGCGAGGTGCAGCAGCTCGGCGGGCTGTCCGAGCAGACCCAGGGCATGTTCCAGTTGCAATTCCAGCGCACCGGCGACCTGGTCAGCCTGAGCGGGCGGGTCGATCTGAAATCGGTGCCGCCGCACGGCTCGGACGTGCAGTTCACCATCGCGTTCCCGGCCCGCGTCGCCAAGACCAACGGCAGCCGCGAGGGCGACAACGTCGTCTCCTGGAAGCTGCCGCCCGGTGATGTCTCCACATTGCGCGCCGAGGTCAGTTACGCCGACCCGAACACCCGCTCGTTCGCGGGCTGGGCGGGCATCGCGGGCGGCATCACGCTCGCGGTGGCCGCCATCGTCGCGGCCATGGCGTACATGGACCGCAATCCCGCCGCGCCCGGCGCGCCGGAGGTCGGCTTCTCGCTCAGCCGCTGGTGGCGCTCGGTGACGCAGAATCGCTGAGCGACAGGTCGGTGTGCCGCGATAGCGTGGCCCGCATGGTGAGTGCCGACCTGCCGAAGACGTTGCGCGCGAACTCGATCCTGCCGTCCTTCGCCGCCGCGGTCGCCGTGTTGGGCGCGGGCATCGCGCTGTACAACCGGATCACCGTACGGCGGTTGACGAACACCCCGACGACGGTGATCGAACCGGTCACCGTCTGTATCCCGGCGCGTGACGAGGCCGACCGGCTACCCGAGCTGATCGGCGACCTGCGCGCCCAGGTGGGCGTGCCGCGCATGGCGGTACGCGTCCTCGACGACGCGTCCACCGACGACACCGGCGCCGCGGCCCGCGCGGCGATCGACGGCGACCCGCGTTTCACCTTGCTGCACAGTGAGTCCGATCCGGTCCCCGGCTGGACCGGAAAGGCCGCCGCCTGCGTCCGGCTGGCCGAGGAGGTGTCGACGCCGGTGCTGATCTTCTTGGACGCCGACGTGCGGCTGGCTCCGACGGCGCTCGCGGCGGCGGTCGGCGCGCTGCGCGAACGACGCGCCGCGTTGGTCTCCCCCTGGCCCCTGCAAGTGGCAGGCTCGGTGTCGGAGGCGCTGGTGCAGCCCCTGCTGTGCTGGTCGTGGGCCTCGACGCTGCCGGTCACCGCGGCCGACCGGAGCCTGCGGCCCGCCACGGCGGTGGCCTGCGGGCAGTTCCTCGTGTTCGACAACGCCGCGTACCGCTCGGTGGGCGGCCACACGGCGGTGGCCGGAAGCGTCACCGAAGACCTCGACATCGCCCGTACGCTGCGGCGAGCCGGTCATTCCACGGTTCTGGTGGCCGCGGGACCGCTGGCCCGCACCAGGATGTATCGCGACGCCGCGGAATTGGACGCGGGCTACTCCCGCTGGCTCTGGTCGGCCTACGACGGCACGATAACGGGTGGAGCGGCGGTGGGACTGGTTGCCGCCCTTGCCTATTGGGTGCCGCCCGCAGTGGCGGTGTTCGGCCGCGGGGCGCACCGCCGGGCGGGCCTGGTCGGCTGGCTCGCCGCCGTCGCCGGGCGACTGCTGGCCCGCTCGACCGAAACCGGCGGCCCGCTGAAACCTTCGGATCTGCCTGCCGCCGTCGCGCATCCGGTGTCGGTGGCGGTGTATCTGCTTTTGTGGGTGCGATCACACCTGGCCCGGCGCCGCGGCACGGCGCGCTGGAAAGGTCGGCCGCTTCCCTGAGCAGCCGTGCCGCGGTGACGGAAATCTCATGGCACCGGGGTGATTCCCACCGTCGGCAGGAAGAAGCAGGACTTGGCGCCGTTCTGCACCGTGCCGAACATCGCGGCGAGCACGGTGCCCTTCCCGGTGTCCACCGGGACCGCGCGCACCCCGCCCATCGGGAGGGACGCGACGAGGAAGTCCCGGATCGCCTGCTCGGCCGCGGGCCGCTGGTCCGGCGGAACGGCCGCGGGAACCATCGAACGCGCGACCTCGGGCAGCGGCCCCATGGCGGCGGTGCCACTGCGACCGGTACTCAGGTTCAGCCAGCTCACCTGCATTCCGGCGGTATTCGGGCCGTCCGGTCCGAGCCCGTAGGGCACGAAGGTGAACATGGCCTGCCCGGCCTTGACGGCGCTGAGGTCCTGGCCGGGAATCTGGACGGTGGTCTTCGGCCACGGCCCCGGAATGGCGCCTGCCACGGCGGGCGCCAGACCGGCCGTGGTGTTGTCGAGGCAGAACGCCGACGCGCTCGGGTACGCGAACGGCTGGATACCGAGCGCGCGCAACGCGTCGAGCGCGGCTTGATACGCGCCGAACAGGTCACCGGGGGCGGCGATCGGCACGGAGTCCTCGGGAAACGCGGGAATCGTGGCATCCGGAGCCGCGAACGCGGCCCCCGGCCCGGCGAGCACGAAGGCGATCGAACTGGTCGCGACAGCGGACAACTGGGTCAGACGGCGCAATATGGTCACGAAACCTCCTCATCGGCGGAACGATCGAGGGGGACAGTACTCCGGCAAACGCAATCAGCAGCCGAGATTGCACACAGCAATTTCGTGGCGAGTCCTGTTTGCCCGGAACGGACCTCCGCGTCGCCCACCGGCGTTCCCCAGCGTCGGCGATAGCCGTATGCTGCATCGGACCTTCCCAGTCCGGCGCCACGCGCCCTGGATCGGCGAAGCGCGGAAACTCACCTCGCCCTCGGCAGAGCAGCGCACGCCCGGTTACTACAAAGATCCGATGAATCGGCGTCGACAAGATCTACGCTCACGGTGATTACTTCTCTTGTTCCAGGCTTCCCTTGCTGGGCATCATGATTCGGCTCGCCCCTGACATCCGTTGGAGGGGGGTCGGCGCCAACCATCCAGAGCGACCGAGAGACCTGGCTCGTCGACGTCGCAGCAACCCCCCGGTCACCGGGTGCGGGTGCTTCCGCCGGGACCGATGGAGGAACCGAAGTGATCATCGAGGACCCGTCATGAGCGCGTCCACCGCGCCGGACACCGCCCCCGAGGCCGCCGCGCCGACCGAACCGGACCCGACCGGAACACCGGCCCCCGCCGAGACCGGCACGACGCCGACAGTCGCGAAGACCCGGCATCCCTGGCGCTGGGTGATCAGTGCCGTCGCGCTGATCCTGCTCGCCCAGTTCGCGCACGGGCTGGCCACCAATCCCGGCTGGGATTGGCCGACGTTCGCGCGGTACATCACGGCCGAGTCGGTGCTGTCGGCGCTGCGGGTCACCTTGGAGCTGACCGCGTGGGGCACGGCGCTGGGTTTTCTGCTCGGCACCGCGCTCGCGATCGCCCGGCTGTCGAACAACCCGGTGCTGCGGGTGATCGCGTGGGTCTACATCTGGGCATTCCGCTCGATCCCGCTGATCGTGCAGCTGCTGTTCTGGTTCAACATCGCCTACCTGTATCGGACCCTTTCGGTCGGCATCCCGTTCGGGCCCGCGCTGTTCACCTTCGAGGTGAACGGGGTGATCAGCGGTTTCACCGCCGCCGTGATCGGCTTGGCGCTGCATCAGGCGGCGTATTCGGCCGAGATCATCCGGGCCGGGTTCATCTCGGTGGACGCTGGTCAGCTGGAAGCCGCCGCCGCCCTGGGGATTCCACGGCTGCGGCAATTCCGCACGGTGGTGGCGCCGCAGGCGATGCGCTCGATCCTGCCGAACGCGGCCAACGAGGTGATCAGCCTGTTCAAGGGCACCTCGATCGTGTCGGTGATGGCGATCGCCGAGCTGTTCTACCAGGTCCAGGTCATCTACGGGCGCAACGGACGGGTGGTGCCGCTGCTGATGGTCGCGACGGTCTGGTACATCGTGCTCACCACGGTGCTCTCGGTGGCGCAGTACTACATCGAACGCCACTACGCCAAGGGCGCGCACCGCACGCCGCCGCCGACGCCGCTGCAACGCGCGTGGCGGAAGCTGCGCGAGGTCGCCGAGGCCGGTCCCGCCGCACCGCGCGGAGCGACCCGATGAACGCCACACCCGCCGTGCAGGTCCGCGGCGTCCGGAAATCCTTCGGCTCGCACGAAGTGTTGCGCGGCATCGATCTCACCGTGCGATCCGGCGAGGTGGTGGCCGTGATCGGCCCGTCCGGGTCGGGCAAGTCGACCCTGCTGCGCGTGGTGAACCATCTGGAGACGCTGGACGCGGGCACCGTGCACATCGACGGCGAGCTGATCGGATATCGGCTGCGCCGCGACCGCTTGCACGCGCTGCCCGACCACGCGGTGCGCAAGCAGCGCTCCCGGATCGGCTTCGTCTTCCAGCAGTTCAATCTGTTCCCGCATCTGACCGTGCTCGACAACGTCACGCTCGCACCGCTGTCCGCGCAGCGGCGCGATCGGACCGAGGTGGAGCGCGAGGCACGCCTGCTGCTGGATCGGGTCGGCATCGGACACCTGGCGGACGCGTATCCGCGCAGGCTGTCGGGCGGGCAGCAGCAGCGGGTGGCGATCGCCCGCGCGCTGGCGCTGCGCCCCCGCGTGATCCTGTTCGACGAGCCCACCTCCGCGCTGGACCCGGAACTGGTCGGCGAAGTGCTCGACGTGATCCGCGATCTGGCGCACGGCGGCACCGCGCTGGTGATCGTCACCCACGAGATCGGCTTCGCTCGTGAGGTCGCCGACACCGTGGTGTTCCTCGACGAGGGCGTCATCGTCGAGCAGGGCCCGCCCTCGGTCGTTCTCGATCATCCCGAACACCCGCGCACTCGCGCGTTCCTTTCCCGAGTCCGTTGACGAACAGGTATCCGATGAAGTTCTCCGCCCTGGTCACCGCCGCCGCGACCGCGGTCGTGCTGCTGCTGGCCACCGGCTGCACCGACCCCGAGGCGGACAGCGCCGCGCAGCCCGCCGGTTCGGTCACCTTCGACCTCTCCCCCGCCCAGTCCGGCCGCGTTCGCACCGCCAAGGTCGATGCCATCGCCGCCGAGGTGCCGAAGGCGATCCGCGACCGCGGCACGCTGGTCGTGACCGGCACGTCCGGGGCAGCGCCGCCGCTGCGGTTCTACGCCACCGACGACCGGACGGTGGTCGGCTCGGAGATCGACTTCGCCTCGCTGGTCGCCGACATCCTCGGCCTGAAACTCGACGCGCAGGTGGCCGATTGGTCGCAGAACTTCGTGCGGGTGGACTCCGGTGAGGTGGACGCGTTCATCTCCAACGTCACCGTCACCGAGGAACGCAAGGAGAAGTACGACTTCGCGACCTACCGCAAGGACAACGTCGCGCTGGAGGTGCCGATCCAGAGCAAGCTGGAATACAAGGATCGGACGAGCCTGGCGGGCAAGCGGATCGGCGTCGGCAGCGGCACCAACCAGGAGCAGCTGCTGGTGAAGTGGAACGAGCAGAACCGGGCCGAGGGCCTGCCCCCGATCGACATCGCCTACTTCCAGCAGACCACCGACTACTACCTGGCGCTGGCCTCGCAGCGGCTCGACGGCTACCTCGGCCCGAACCCGACGGCGATCTACCACGCGGCCACCGCGAAGCAGACCAGGATCGTGGGCACCTTCTCCGGCGCGGGCGAGGCGCTGCAAGGCGAGATCGCGGTGCTCACCAAGAAGGACAGCGGGCTGATCACCGCCGTGCAGCACGCGCTGGCCTACGCCATCGAGCACGGCACATATCAGCAGGTGATCGACCGTTGGGGCCTGCAGAGCGAGAAGGTCACCGAATCGCGGATCAACCCGCCCGGCCTGCCGAAGAAGCGCTGAGCCGATGACACAACCGCTCTCGACCCCGACGCTGCGCGTGCACCGCGTCGCCCAGGACGACCCCCTGGCCGCGCCCCTGCTCGCCGAACTCGCCCTCGAGTACAGCAGCCGCTACGGTCGCACGCCCGGCGAGGTGCACGCCTCGTTGCGCGAGCACCCGGCCACCGCGTTCGCGCCGCCGCACGGCGCGCTGCTGGTCGTCACCCGCGACGGAGAAGTGGTGGCGGGCGGTGCGTTCCAGCGCTACGACGCGCACACCGCGGAGCTGAAGCGGATCTGGACCTCGCGGGAGCACCGCAGGCAAGGGCTCGGGCTGTTCGTACTCGAGCAGCTGGAAGCCGAGATCGCGCGCCGCGGCTACCGGCGGATCTACCTGACCACCGGACCGCGTCAGCCCGAAGCGGTCGCCCTCTATCTCGCCGCCGGTTACCGCGCGCTCTACGACCCGGACCTGCCCGCGGAACAGATCGGGCCGCATCCCTTCGAGAAGCAGCTGCCCGCACTGGGAGCGATCGCGTGAAGTTCCTGCTGTTCACCTTGGTGACCCGGGTACCCGACCCGCGGACCGGCCGCCTGCCCGGCACCCGGGAACGCCTGCGCGACGTCGTCGGCCAGGCGCGACTGGCCGAGGAACTGGGCTACGACGGGTTCGCCGTCGGCGAGCGGCACGAGGAGCCGTTCCTGTCCGCCGCGCCGCCGGTCATCCTGTCCCACCTGGCCGCCCTCACCTCGCGGATCACGCTGTTCACCGCGGTGACCACGCTGAGCCTGCTCGACCCGGTGCGCGCCTTCGAGGACTACTCCACGCTGGACAACCTGTCCGGCGGGCGGCTCGAGCTGATCATCGGCAAGGGCAACGGCGCCGCACAGGCGCAGCTGTACCACGTCACGCCCGACGACCAGTGGGACCGCAATCGCGAAGGCTACGAACTGTTCCGCGCCCTGTGGGCCGGTGACAACGTGACCTGGTCGGGACGCTTCCGTCCGCCGCTGCGCGAGGCCAAAGCACTCCCGCGGCCGTGGCAGCCGAAGATCCGGATCTGGCACGGCAGCGCCACCAGCCGGGAATCGGTGGAACTGGCCGCGCGCCACGGTGATCCGCTGTTCTCGGCGAACGTCACCAACCCGATCGAGCCGTATGCCGAGCTGGTGCGCCACTACCGGGAACGCTGGGCGTTCCACGGCCACGACCCCGCCGACGCGCTGGTCGGCGCGGGCACCGCCGGATTCCAGGTGTCGCGCACCTCGCAGGAGGCGCTCGCGGCCTACGCGCCGATCTTCGAAGCGCGGCTGGCGCTGGCGCGCGAACGCGGGCTGCCGGTGGTGTTCGAGACCCTCGACGACTACGTGGCCCGCAGTTCGGCGCTGATCGGCAGCCCGGAGCAGGTGATCGACAAGGTCGGCCGCCAGCACGAGCGCCTCGGCCACGAGGTGATCCACCTGTCCGCCGAACGCGACGGCCGCCCCGAGCGGCAGTACCTGGACGGCCTCGAGCTGTTCCAGGCCGAGGTGGCGCCCGAATTGCGCCGCCGCATCCCCAGCCGACCGTTGGCGACCGGTGTCGCCGATACCGACCCCGACCAGGGCGAGGAACTCGCCCGCCCCGAAGTATCTGGAGTTGCCCCGTGATCCGAACCCGTCACCGAATCGTCGCGCTGGCCGGCGCGCTCGCCGCGGCCACCACCGTGGCCGCCTGCGGCAGTGATTCGGCCGCGCCCGGCGGCGACGCGGGCCCGCCCCAGCCGGGCGGTGTACTGCGCTACGGCCTGTCTCAGGCGCCGACCTGCTCGGATCCCGCCCAGGCGGGCACCAATCAGACGCTCTACGTCGCCCGGCAGATCGTGGATTCGCTGACCGACCAGGACCCGGCCACCGGCGAGCTGAAGCCGTGGCTGGCGCAGAGCTGGGAGACGAGCCCCGACGCGAAAGTCTTCACCTTCCACCTCGTCGACGGCGTCACCTTCAGCGACGGCACGCCGCTCACCGCCGAATCGGTGCGCAACACGTTCGATTCGGTCGTGAAGATCGGCTCGGGCAAGGCGCCGCTGGGCAGCAGCTACCTCACCGGCTACGTCGGGACCACGGCCGTGGACCGGCTCACCGCCCGGGTCGAGTTCAGCAAGCCCAACGCACCGTTCCTGCAAGCGTCCTCGACCGCGGCGCTCGGCATCCTGGCCGACGTGACCACGGCCAAGCCTGCCGAGCAGCGCTGCCTCGGCGACAACGTCGGCAGTGGACCGTTCACCTACGCGGCCTACCGCCAGGACGCCGCGGTGACGCTGGCCAAACGGACCGGCTACCACTGGGGTTCGGCGGTGTTCGCCCATCGGGGCGAGGCCTACCTGGACAAGATCGAGTTCACCGTGGTGCCCGAATCCGGCGTCCGCACCGGCAGTCTCGCCTCCGGGCAGCTGGACGCGATCAGCGACGCGCTGCCGCAGGACGCTCCGCAGATCGAGGCGGCGGGTGGCCGGGTGCTCAGCACCGCCAACCCGGGTGTGCCGTTCGGCTTGCAGCTCAACGTCACCAGAGGTCCGTTGCGCGATCCGGCGGTTCGCCGGGCCCTGCTGCCCGCCATCGATCGCAAGCAACTGGTCGACACCGTGCTCGGCCCCCAGTTCAAGCCCGCCACCAGCACGCTCGCCAGCACCACACCCGGCTACACCGACCTCTCCGCGCGTCTGGCCTACGACCCGGCGAAGACGCGCACGCTCCTGGATCAGGCCGGGTGGCTGCCCGGCGCGGACGGCGTCCGGGCGAAAAACGGCGAGCGGTTGTCGTTCTCGGTGCTGTTCAGCCAGGTGTTCGCGGGCAACCAAGCGATTCTCGAACTGGTGCAGCAGCAGTTGCGGCAGGTCGGCGTCGAGCTGAAGCTGGACCTGGTGTCGTCGGCGGAGGCCACGGCGCGCCAGAGCAGCAAGGATTTCGATTCCTTCTACGGCAACACCACCCGCGCCGACGGTGACATTCTGCGCACCACCTTCGGCCTCGAAGGGCGCAATCTCAACGCGCGCGGCCCCGTCCCCGCGTTGGACGACGCGCTGAACGGGCAGGTCAGCACCGTCGACGCCGCGACACGCAACGGGCTCATCCGCACCGCGCAGGAACAGGTGCTCGACGCCGGACTGCAGCTCCCGACCGTCGAGCTGTCCCAGGCGATCGGCGCGAGCGCGAACACGCGCGATCTGAAGTTCGAAGCCTCCGCCCGATTGCAGTTCTTCGACACCTGGCTGAGCGGACGATAGTCATGGCGCGCTATCTGGCCCTGCGGGCACTGCAGGCGATCTGGGTGCTGTGGGCGGCGTTCACGCTGTCGTTCGTTGTGCTGTACCTGCTGCCCGCCGACCCGATCTCGATCGCGGCCGACGGCGGCGGCGCAGGCACGCCGGTGGACAAGGCCGCCATCGCCGAGATGCAGGCCCGCTACGGGCTGGATCGGCCGCTGTGGGAACAGTATTCGACCGCGCTCGGGCACGCCGTGCGCGGCGACCTCGGGCATTCCATCGCGACCGGGCAGCCGGTCACCGGCGCGATCGGTGACGCGCTGCCCGCCACGCTCGAATTGACCGGCACCGCATTGCTCTTCGCGGTCGTGGGCGGCGTCGCGCTGGCGTTCGCGGCCACCCAGACCCGGCGGCCGTGGCTGCGCAACGCCTTGGCCGCGCTGCCGTCACTCGGCGTCTCGGTGCCGACCTTCTGGACCGGACTGCTACTGCTGCAAGTGTTCTCGTTCCAATTGCGGCTGGCTCCGGCATTCGGCGGACACGGTTTCGCCGGCACGGTGCTGCCCGCCCTCACCCTGGCCCTGCCGATCGGCGCGGTCATCGCACAAGTGCTCACCGCCGGGTTGGAGACGACCTGGCGTCAGCCGTTCGTCGACGTGGCCCTGGCCAAGGGTGGGTCGCGCTGGTGGGTGCGGCGCACGCACGTGCTGCGCCCGGCCAGTGTGCCCGCGTTCACCATCGCGGGGGTCCTGGTCGGCAACATGCTCGCCGGATCGGTGGTGGTGGAGACGGTCTTCGCCCGCCAAGGCGTCGGGCGGCTGACCCAGACCGCGGTGCTGGCGCAGGACATCCCGGTGGTGCAGGGCATCGTGCTGCTCACCTCGGTGGTGTTCGTCAGCGTGAATCTGGCGGTGGACCTGCTGTATCCGCTGCTCGACCCGCGCATCGCCGCCCGCTCTCGCGGTGTGCGCGGCGAGTCCGAGCAGACCGCCGCCGACACCGCCGAGGAGGCGATCGTCCGTGCCTGACCCCGCTCCCGTCATTCGTACCGCCGGGCTCCTGCTCGGCGCACCACTCGCCGAGGGGGTACGGACTCGTGGTTGACGTCACCGAGGAACAGCGCGCAGCGGTGCTGACCGGTCTGCGACGACCGGCCGTGCGGTGGAAGACTCTGCGCGGCAACGCCGGACTGCTGGTGGCGGGCGCCGTCGCGCTGCTCGCCGTCGGGTGGGCGGTGGCGCCCTCGGTCTTCGCCGGTGGCGACCCGCTGACCGGCGTGCCCGCGCAGAAGTTGCAGAGCCCCAGCGCTCGACACTGGTTCGGCACCGACAATCTCGGGCGCGATCTGTACACCCGGATGGTGCACGGCGCCGGGCTCTCGCTGACCGCCACCCTGGCCGCGGTGGGCATCGCGCTGGTCGCCGGGGCGCTGCTCGGGCTGTTGTCCGGCGCGGTCGGCGGCGTGGTGGACGCCGTCGTCATGCGGCTGGTCGACGTGCTGCTGTCGGTGCCCTCGCTGCTGCTGTCGCTCGCGCTGGTCACCGCGCTCGGCTTCGGCACCCGCAACGTGGCGCTGGCGGTGGGCATTTCGCTGGTGGCCAACTTCGCCCGCGTGATGCGATCGGAAGTGCTGCGGGTGCGCCAGGCGGTGTACGTGGAGGCCGCCCACGCCGCGGGCGCGCGCTGGTACACGGTGCTGGCCAGGCACGTGCTGCCCAATTCCATCCAGCCCGTACTCGCCTTGGCCGCGGTGGAATTCGGCATGGCGGTGCTGGCCGTGTCGGCGCTGAGCTTCCTCGGCTACGGCGCGAAGCCGCCCACGCCCGAGTGGGGCACGCTGATCTCCGAGGGCCGCAACTATCTCGCGACCGCGTGGTGGATGACCACCCTCCCCGGTCTCGTCATCATCGCCGTCGTGCTCGCCGCGCAACGCCTCGGCCGCGCGATCGGGAAGGGAGAACGCGCGTGAGCGCCCCCGAATCTCCACTGCTGCACGTCGAGGACCTGCGGGTTCGTTACCGCTCGGACACCGGCCCGGTCACCGCGCTCGACGGTGTGTCACTCACCGTGGCCCGCGGCGAGGTGGTGGCGCTGGTCGGCGAGTCCGGTTCCGGCAAGTCGACGCTCGCCCACGCCGTGATCGGCCTGCTCGGCGCGAACGCCGAGATCGCGGGCGGCACCGTGACCTTCGACGGCGCCGTGGTCGACACCGGCTCCGAACGCGCGCTGCGGCGGCTGCGGGGAGCGCGCATCGGCTTCGTCCCGCAGGACCCCGGGCTGTCGCTGAATCCGGTCCGGCGAATCGGCGACCAAGTGGCCGAATCGCTGCTGGTACACGGACTGGCCGACCGCAAAGCGGCCCGGGCGCGGGCGATCGAGCTGCTGACCGACGCCGGACTGGACCGGCCCGAACTACGGGCCACCCAGTACCCGCACGAGCTTTCCGGCGGGCAGCGCCAGCGGGTGCTGATCGCCTCGGCGCTGGCCTGCGCACCGGACCTGGTCATCGCCGACGAGCCGACCAGCGCGCTCGACGCGACCGTCGCGCGCCGGGTACTGGATCGGCTCGCCGAGCAGATCGCGGCGCGCGGCACGGCGGTGCTGCTGATCACCCACGATCTGGCCGTCGCCGCCGAACGCGCGGACCGTCTGGTCGTGCTCAACGGCGGCGAGGTGGTGGAAAGCGGCGCCACCGCCGAACTGCTGGCCACGCCGCACCACCCGTACACCAAGCGCCTGCTCGCCGCCTCACCCAGCCTCGCGCCCGCCGACGGCTACCGCGAGCCCAAGCCCAGGACGGGCGAGCCCCTACTGGTCTTGCGCGAGGTGCACAAGACCTTCCGGTCGCACGGGGGCGACAGCGTGACGGCGGTGGCCGGGGTCGGTTTCGAACTCGGTCGCGGCGAGACCCTCTCGCTGGTCGGCGAATCCGGATCGGGCAAGTCCACCACCGCGCGGATCGCGCTGCGGCTCACCGAACCCGACCGCGGCGAGGTCACCTTCGACGGGCAGTCGCTGTCGCGGGCCCGGGGGTCGCGGCTGCGCGCACTGCGCAAACGCTTCCAGGTGGTGTACCAGAACCCCTACGCCTCACTGGATCCGCGTTGGCGGGTCGGTGCGATCGTCGAGGAACCGTTGCGCGCGTTCGGCGTCGGGAACCGCGCGCAGCGCCGCGACCGCGTGGCGGAACTGCTCGCGCAGGTCGCGCTCCCGCCCGGTTTCGCCCAGCGCAGGCCCGCCGAGTTGTCCGGAGGACAGCGTCAGCGCGTCGCCATCGCCCGGGCGCTGGCGCTGCATCCGGAACTGCTGGTGCTCGACGAACCGGTCTCCGCGCTGGACGCCTCGGTGCAGGCGCAGATTCTCGAATTGCTCGACCAGCTGCAGGCCGAGTTGTCGCTGAGCTACCTGTTCATCTCGCACGATCTGGCTGTGGTGCGCCGCATCAGCGATCACGTCGCGGTGCTGCGGCACGGCCGCATCGTCGAATCCGGCCGCACCGCCGAGATCTTCGGCGATCCGCGACACAAGTACACCCGTGAACTGTTGTCGGCCATACCGGCGCCCGCCCTGGCGAAAGGCGTGTCCTGATGCCGAATCCGACCTACCGCCACAGCCGCGTGCTGAACCGGCGGCGCTGGGCTCCGTGCCGCAGCCGCCCGGAACCCGCCGTCTCGTCCTCCGCGATTACCCCTCCCCGCTCACCGGAGCCCACTACCGGCCACAAGCCGAGCACGTGGTGGCACCGACCGAAAAGGATCGCCCTGATGGTGTACTCCGCCTTCAACCGGAAGCCCGACGCCGACGCCGAACCGGCCGCCGCGCCGGACGTTCCAGCCGACCCCGCCGCCTTCGAAGCCGACCCGGCCCGCTGGTGGCGCACCCGCCTGCGCGCCCCGCGCGCCGCCGAGATCGCCGGTAACGCGCGGGTACACGCGGTCGCACCGGTCCGCGCCGAGCGGGACCGCCGCGTCGTCCGCTCCTCGCCCGGCATACGCGCCGCGCTGTGGCAGCAGGCGTTGTTCTCGGCCCCCGACGTCGCGGGAGCGGGCACGCACCCGGCGCTGCGGCAGCAGATCGACGCGGAGGGCACGGCCTGATGACGGATTCCGGCCTCTTCCTCGCCGTCGAGGCGGCGGGGACCGGCGCGCACCCCGCGTCCTGGCGGCGTGCCGACTCACGCGCCGAAGACCTGTTCACCGGGCGGTACTGGGTCGATCTGATCGTCGCGGCCGAGCAGGCGGGCGTCGACGCGGTGTTCCTGCCCGACTCGTTCGGCTTGCAGCCCGGCGGCCCCGGCGCCACCCGGGGCAGGCTCGACGCGGTCGCGATCGCCGCCCGCGTAGCCGCCGCCACTCACCGCGTCGGCCTGATCCCGCAGGCGCCGGTCACCCACACCGAGCCGTTCCATCTGGCGAAGGCGTTCCAGAGCCTGGATTTCGCCACGCTCGGCCGGGCGGGCTGGGAGGTCACCGTTTCCGAAGGAGACGAGCAGGCGCGGGCGTTCGGACGCAAACCGGCACAGGAGGCGGCCGCGCTGTGGCACGAGGCCGACGAGGCGATCGAGGTCGTCACCCGGCTGTGGGACAGCTGGGAGGACGACGCGGAGATCCGCGACGCCGCGACCGGCCGCTTCGTCGACCGGGACAAACTGCACTACATCGACTTCACCGGCGACCACTTCGCGGTGAAGGGGCCATCGATCACTCCGCGCTCGCCCCAGGGTCAGCCGATCGTCGCGGTGCGCGCGGACGGCGCGGCCGACACCGAGGTCGCGCTGCGCCGCGCCGACCTGGTCCGGATCGACGCGGCGGATCTCGACGCGGCGCGAGCGCGGCGCACCGAAGTGCGTGCTGCGCTGACGGCCGCGGGACGCGACCCCGACAGCGTGCAGGTGCTGCTTGATCTGGACATCCATCTGGCGGACTCCCTGGACACGGCACGTGTGGACGTCCACACTCTGGACAGCTGGGCCGACCCGGTCCGCACCCCCGCGCCGACCGCCCTGCGCCACGTCGGGACCACCGCGACGCTGCGTGAACTGCTCGCGGACGTGGCCGCCGCCGAGGCCGCCGACGGCGTGGTCCTGCGCCCCCTCGCGCTTCCCTCCGCCGTGCGCCAGCTGTCCGCACTGGACCGGAAACCGCAGCCCGCCAGCACTTTACGCGCTCGCCTCGGCCTGCCCCGCCCGGCGAGCCGCTACGCCACCAGCACGGAAGGCACGCCGTCGTGATCGACAAGCCCCGCAAGCCCGTCCACCTCGCCGCCCACTTCCCCGGCGTGAACAACACCACCGTCTGGAGCGATCCCGAGTCGGGCAGCCAGATCGATTTCGCGTCGTTCGAGCATCTGGCGCGTACCGCCGAGCGCGGCCTGTTCGACTTCTTCTTCCTCGCCGAAGGGCTGCGTCTGCGCGAACATCTCGGCCGCATCCACGATCTGGACGTCGTGGGCAGGCCGGACACCTTCACCGTGCTCAACGCGCTGGCCGGGGTGACCGAGAAGCTGGGGCTCGCGGGCACCATCAACAGCACCTACAACGAACCGTTCGAGCTGGCCAAGCAATTCGCCTCGCTCGACCACCTCTCCGGCGGGCGCGCGGCCTGGAACGTCGTGACCTCCTCCGACGCGTTCACCGGTGCCAACTTCCGGCGCGGCGGCTATCTCGAGCACGGGCAGCGCTACCGCCGCGCGGCCGAGACCGTCGAGGTGACCCGGGCGTTGTGGGACAGTTGGGCCGCGGACTCCCTGGTCGTCGATCGGGAGGCCGGGGTGTTCGCCCGCGACATCCCGGAAACCCGGCATCGCGGAACGCAATTCGACATCGCCGCCCGATTCGTGCTCCCGCCGAGCCCGCAAGGCCACCCGGTGCTGCTGCAGGCGGGCGACTCCGACGACGGCCGGGAATTCGGCGCGGCCACGGCCGACGCGATCTTCACCGGCCACGGCACACTGGCGGACGGGCAGCGCTTCTACGCCGATCTCAAAGGCCGCCTGGCCAAATACGGGCGCACCCCCGACGAGCTGAAGATCCTCCCGGCCGCCACCTTCGTCCTCGGAGACACCGAGGCCGAAGCCGAGGAGCGCGCCCGGCACATCCGCCTGCAGCAGGTCGGTCCGCAGACCGCGATCGCCTTCCTCGAGCAGGTCTGGGGCCGCGACCTCTCCGGCTACGACCCGGACGGCCCGCTGCCGGACGTCGAGCCCGCCGACGACGTCACCGTCACCCGCGGCCGCGTACGGCACGCCAAGGACCCCCGGGCGGTCGCCGAGGCTTGGCGGGCCAAGGCGGAAGCGGGCGGGCTCAGCATCCGGGAGCTGATCATCGAGGTCACCGCGCGCCAGCAGTTCATCGGCACGCCCGCGTCGGTCGCCGAGCAGATCGACACCTATGTGCAATCCGACGCCGCCGACGGATTCATCCTGGTCCCGCACCTCACCCCGCACGGGCTCGACGAGTTCGTCGACCGGGTCGTCCCGGAACTCCAGGAGCGCGGCAGCTTCCGCACCGAGTACGCCGGAACCACCTTGCGCGACCACCTCGGCCTGCGCCATCCCCACCGTCGCACCACCGCCCACGAAGGAGCCATAGCGTCATGACCACCAGCATCACCAGCGTTTTCGAGACCGAGTGGGCGCGCTGGCACCACGCGCGCGAGGACCAGTTGCGCGACCCGCTCGGCTTTCTCAGCCTGACCGGGCTGCACTGGCTCACCGACCGCCCCGAGCGGCTGCCGGATGTCCCCGGCACCTGGTGGGTCACCGACGAGAAGGTGTTCATCACCGCCCAGCCCGCCGACCGGCTGGAGTACGACGGGCTCGGCATCGCCGGCGTGCAGATCGTCACCCCCGCCGAAGGCGCGCCCGGACTGCACGTCCGGCAGGAGCGCCGGGTGCTCGAGGTGATCCGCCGCACAGGTCGCTACGCCGTCCGGGTGCACGACCCGGCCTCCCCCGCCCTGCTCACCTTCGACGGCATCCCGTCGTATCGACCCGATCCACGCTGGGTGCTCTCCGGGCGGTTCACCCCGTTCGAGGAACAGCGGACCGTGGTCACCGGCGCGGTGATCGAGGGACTCGAACACCACCACAGCGCCGCGGGCACCATCGAATTCCGCATCGGCGAGGTGACCGAACGGGTCGTCGCGTTCGGCGACCGGAACGACCTGCGTGTGCTGTTCACCGACGCGACCAGCGGTGTGACGACCTACCCGGCCGCACGGTCACTGACCGTGGGCGCACCGGAGGCGGACGGCACGGTGGTGCTGGACTTCAACCGCGCGGCGAATCTGCCGTGCGCGTTCACCGATTTCGCGACCTGCCCGGTGGCGCCCGCGCAGAATCGGCTGCGCGTGGCCATCGAAGCGGGCGAGCAGGATCCGCGGCAGGGGCGTGCGGCATGAGCGGGTCCGTTCCCCTATCGATCCTGGACCTGTCCCCGATCAGCGCGGGCTCCACCGCGCAGCAGGCGCTGCGCAACACCGTCGATCTGGCCCAGCACGCCGAACAGTGGGGCTACCACCGGTACTGGCTGGCCGAGCACCACTTCGTCAGGGTGGCCAGTTCCTCCTCGATCACCCTGATCGGCTTGGTCGCCGCGGCCACCAAGCGCATCCGCGTGGGTTCGGCGGCCGTGCAGGTGGGTCATCACACCTCGGCCTCGATCGTGGAAGCGTTCGGCACGATCGACGCGCTGTACCCGGGCCGGCTCGACCTGGGGCTGGGCCGGTCGGGTCATCGGCGCAGCCAGTTCGGGGCCGAAGCCGGGCGCAACAAGGGCGGTAAACCGGTGGTCGACGCGGTGACGGGGCGCACCGAGATCCGCGACGGCGTGGTCGTTCCGCCGCCGTTCGACCCGGGCCGCATCCTGGACCGGTCGAAATTCATCGCCTCGGTGGGCGCGTTGCAGCAGCGCGGCGCGGAGCCGCTGGATTTCGCCGAGCAGATCGGCGAGGTGCGCGCCCTGTTGGCCGGTAGTTTCGTCAGCCCGGAAGGCGTTGCGCTGCACGCTGTTCCCGGTGAGAACGCACAGGTGCGGCTGTGGCTGTTCGGCAGTACCGGCGGCGAGAGCGCGGAGCTAGCCGGGCGGCTGGGGCTGCCGTTCGCCGCGGCCTATCACGTCTCGCCGGGCACCGCGCTGGACGCGATCGAGGCGTATCGCGCGGCGTTCCGCCCGTCCGCCGACTCGGCCGAGCCGTACGTGGTGATCTCCGCGGACGTGGTCGTGGCCGAGGACGACGCGACCGCACAGCGGCTGGCCGCCAGTTACGGTCACTGGGTGCACAGCATCCGCAGCGGGGCGGGCGCGGCCGACTATCCCGATCCGGCGACCATCGCGCCGCTCACCGCGGAGCAGCGGCGTCTGGTCGACGACCGCCTTGCCACCCAGTTCGTGGGATCACCCGGCACGGTCGCGGAACGGCTCGCCGCGCTGCAACGCGTCAGCGGGGCGGACGAGTTGCTCGTCACCACGATCACTCATCAGCACGCCGATCGCCTGGAATCGTATCGGCTGCTCGCCGAGGCATGGGGACTGCGCGCGGCTCGCGCCGCCTGACCGGGGCCCTAGCCGGTGCGTCCTCGTGCGCACCGGCAGACTCCGGGATCATCTCGCCCGGGTTCCGTCGATCGGCGTCCGGCCCGGCCGCACCGGCACCGGCACCGGAGCACCGCGCGCTACCACTGAACGCCGATTCGGCCCATCGCGTGTTCCGGACACTCGCCCGACCGGTGATCGCCGACTCGGCTCGGCCGCACCGGCACCGGAGCACCGCGCGCTACCGCTGAACGCCGATTCGGCCCGACGCGTGTTCCGGACACTCGCCCGACCGGTGATCGCCGACTCGGCTCGACGCGCACGTTCCGGACGATCGCCCGACCGGTGATCGGCCGTTCGACTCGACATGCGTTCCGGACGACCACCCGTACGCACCGCTGAACACCGTCGGCTCGACGCGCCGTGATCAGAGGACCCCGTGCGCGGTCAGGCGCTGACCGGAGTCGCCGTGACGCCGTAACCGAGGTTGGTCAGCACCTCGCTGGTCGCCTTGGCGAAATTGAGCGTGATGAAGTGCAGGCAGGGCGCGCCCTCGTCGATCAGCCGCTGCGCGATCTCGGTGGCGATCTCGATGCCCGCCGCGCGCACCGCCGCGGCGTTCTCCGCACCGTCGTCGCCCGCCGCCTTGCGCAGCCGGTCCAGCACGGCGGCGGGCAGCGGCCTGCCACACAGTTCCTCGGCGCGCTGCACCGTGCGCAGCGACGTGATGGGCATCAGCTCCGGAATGATCGGCTTCGCGCCCTCGATCGGGTCGAGCGCGACGAGGCGATCGCGCAGACGTAGATAGTGCTCGACGTCGAAGAACATCTGGGTGATCGAATACTCCGCTCCCGCTCGCAGTTTCGCGGCCAGGAACGCGGTGTCGGTCGCCAGGTCCGGCGAGCGGTGGTGGCCCTGCGGGAAGGAGGCCACGCCGACGTGGAAATCGCCGAGGTCGCGCACGATGCGCACCAGCTCCTCGGCGTAGGAGACGCCGTCGGGATGCTTGTGCCACTCGCCGAGCGGGTCACCGGGCGGGTCGCCGCGCAGCACCAGGATGTTGCGGATGCCCGAGTCGGCGTACGCGCCGACCAGCGAGCGCAGCTCCGCGACGCTGTGCTCCACCGCGGTCAGGTGCGCGACCGGCAGCAGCGTCGTCTCCTGCGCCAGCTGCCCGGTCACGCGGACAGTGCGGTCGCGAGTGGAACCGCCCGCGCCGTAGGTCATCGATACGAACGCGGGGTGCATGCACTCGAACTGCCGGACGGCGCGCCACAGCCGCGCTTCGGCGGCGGCGTCGCGCGGCGGATTGAACTCCACGGAGAACGGCACCGCGTGCCCCGCGTGCGCCCGCAGACTCTCCACGACCGACGGTGTGGCGGAGACGTTCGGGTGCGTCCGGGACGCCCGGCCAGGGGTCGAGCCGCCCCGCACGTTGTCGAAAGTCACCGGTTCAGTGTAGAGGTGGCCGGTGGCGGCCCTGTCGGGTCGCTCGGACCCTCCGCGTATTCTTCGCATCGGGCGAGTTGTTCGCCACGCCGAGCGACACGCGCGACCGCCCCTCGCTCGGCCCCGAATCATCCGCAGCGCCCGGGCACCCTCCGCGACCCCGTGCGTCCACCATCCGCACGACCTTGGAGGCTCCTCTGTCCGCCGCAACCGGTACTCAGACGCCGCGCCCAGCGGTGCCGCAGCCGGGCACCCCCGCCTTCGTCACCGCCGTGGAAGACGCCCTGACCCATTTCTTCGCCACCCGCCGCGCGACGACCGAGCGCCTCGGCCCGGTCTTCGTCGAGGCCACCGACGCACTCGAGCAGTTCGTGCTCCGCGGCGGGAAACGCACCCGGCCCGCGTTCGCGTGGACCGGCTGGCTCGGAGCGGGCGGCGATCCGCACGCCCCCGACGCCGCCGCGGTGCTCACCGCGTGCTCCGCGCTCGAGCTCGTCCAGGCGTGCGCGCTGGTCCACGACGACATCATCGACTCCTCCCGCACCCGCCGCCGCTTCCCCACCGTGCACGTCGACTTCGAGCAGCGCCACCGCGACCGCGGATGGTACGGCGACTCGGCGCACTTCGGCGCCAGCGTGGCCATCCTGATCGGCGATCTGGCGCTGTCCTGGGCCGATGACATGGTGCACGCGTCCGGCCTCGCCCCCGCGGCCATCGCCCGGTTCGCGCCGGTGTGGGCCGACATGCGCACCGAGGTGCTCGGCGGCCAGCTGCTCGACATCAGCGGCGAGGCGGGCGGCGACGAATCGGTCGAGGCCGCGCTGCGGATCAACCGCTACAAGACCGCCGCCTACACCGTCGAACGCCCGCTGCATCTCGGCGCCGCGATCGCCGCAGCGGGTCAGGAGCTGATCGAGGCCTACCGCGAGTTCGGCACCGCGATCGGGATCGCCTTCCAGCTGCGCGACGACCTGCTCGGCGTGTTCGGCGATCCGGCGGTCACCGGCAAGCCCTCCGGCGACGACCTGCGCGAGGGCAAGCGCACCGTGCTGCTGGCCGAGGCGCTGCGGCGCGCCGACGACGCCGATCCCGCCGCGGCCGCGCTGCTGCGCTCGAGCGTCGGCACCGACCTGAGCGCGGAGCAGGTGCAGCGGCTGCGCGCGCTGCTGGTCGAACTCGGCGCGGTCGACGAAGTGGAGCGCCGCATCACCGAACTCACCGACACCGGCCTGGCGGCCATCGAGGCCAGCTCGGCGACGCCCGCGGCCAAGGAACGGCTGCGCGCCATGGCGCTGGCCGCCACCAAGCGTGCCGCGTGAGCGCCACGGCGAGGAGACTCCGATGAGAACCGTTGCGGGACCGACCGATCGCGTCGTGGTGGTCGGTGCGGGACTGGCCGGGCTCTCGGCCGCCCTGTATCTGACCGGTGCGGGTCGCACGGTGACGCTGCTCGAGCGGGCCGACCACCCCGGTGGCCGGGTCGGACGCTATCGGGGCGCCGACTACGACATCGATTCCGGCGCCACCGTCCTCACGCTGCCCGAACTGATCACCGACGCGCTCGCCGCCGTCGGCCGCGCCCCGGAGACCTGCGTGCCCCCGCTGCGCATCCACCGGCTGGCTCCTGGCTATCACGCCCGGTTCGCCGACGGCGCCGAGATCAGGGTCTTCGCCGATCCGGACGCGATGGCCGCTGAAGTCGAGCGGGCCTGCGGCCCGGCCGAGGCACGGGGATACCGGCGGCTGCGCGCCTGGCTGGCGCGGGTCTACGCGGCCGAGTTCACCGAGTTCATGGACACCAACTTCGACTCGCCGCTGGATATGGTGCGCGTCCCCGAGAAGCGCCGCGCCCTGGCCGAATTGGTGCGACTCGGCGGCTTCGGCAGGCTCGGTCCCCGGGTGCGCGGGTTCCTGCGGGACCCGCGCCTGGCGCGACTGTTCACCTTCCAGGCGCTCTACGCGGGCATGCCGCCCGCGCGGGCGCTCGCCGTGTACGGCGCGATCCCGCACATGGACACCTCGCTCGGCGTGTATTTCCCCGAGGGCGGGATGCGGGCGATCGCCGCCGCGCTGGCGCAGGCGTTCACCGAGGCGGGCGGCACGCTGGAACTGAACGCCGAAGTGGTCGGTATCGACTACGCGGACCGCCGCGCCCGGCGCGCTCGCACCGCCGACGGGCGTTCGTTCGACTGTGACGCGCTGGTGCTCACCGCCGATCTCGGCTCGCTCGACCGGCTCGGCGTGCGGCCCCGGCGCGGGCTGCGCGCTTCGCCGTCGGCGGTCGTCGCGCACGGCACCGTCCCCGCCGCCGTCGCGGCGGACTGGCCGGTGCAGGCACACCACACCATCGAGTTCGGGCAGGCCTGGGATCGGACATTCGCCGAGATCACGGCCCGCCGGGGCCGCGGCAGGCTGATGAGCGACCCCTCGCTGCTGCTGACCCGGCCCGCGCTGACCGATCCGAGCCTGTTCATCGAACGCGCCGACGGACGTCACGAGCCGTTCTCCCTGCTGGCGCCGTGCCCGAATCTTTCGGCGGCGCCGCTGGACTGGCCGCGTCTCGGCCCCGCCTATCTCCGCGAGCTGCTCGCCGTGCTGGAAGCGCGCGGTTATCGGGGCATCGCCGAGCATTTCGCCGTCGACCGGCTCGACACACCACGGACGTGGCTCGACCGCGGCATGCTCGCGGGCACACCGTTCTCCGCCGCTCACCTCTTCCGCCAGACCGGTCCCTTCAGGCCGAGCAATTTCCCGCGTTCCAGCGACAACGTGGTTATCGCTGGTTGCGGCACCACTCCTGGTGTGGGCGTGCCGACCGCCCTGCTCTCCGGAAAACTGGCGGCAAACCGTATTGCCCGCGCGATCGCGCCCACTTCGCCTGGAACCCCGCGCACCAGCCGGATAGTGTTCGAGGCGACGCCGTAAACTAAGCGCCGACCTATTCGCTCGCGGTTGCGACCGCCGACCATTCGGGGGGACCGACACCAGATGGCATCCCCCGAAACGCGCACCGCAGAGGCCGCCTCCGCCGGTGACATCCACTCCTCGTCGCCCGCCTCCGCAGGTCGCGAATCGGCCACCCCCCGCGGTGTCCTGTGGTGGGTCCGCACCTCCGCCGACTTCGCCAGAAGCCCCGAGGGCCATGCCGCGCTGCTCGGCTTCTTCGGCGCGATCATGATCATGTTCGGCGGGTTCGGCGCGGGCAGCGTCCGCAAGCGGGACCCGCTGCTCGAGGCCATGCACCTGTCCTGGCTGCGGTTCGGGCACGGCTACGCGCTGTCGACCATCTGCATCTGGATCGGCGTGCTGCTCATGGTCACCGCGTGGGTGCGGCTCGGGCGCGCCACGATCGGCACGGGCGACCGGACCGACGCCGAGGTGACGCTGAACGAGTTGCGCGCCATCGTCGGCATCTGGATCGCGCCGCTACTGTTCGCCGTGCCGATGTTCAGCCGCGACGCCTACTCCTACCTCGCGCAGGGCGCGCTGCTGCGCGACGGCTTCGACCCCTACCGGGTCGGTCCGGTGGCGAATCCCGGTGTGCTGCTGGACAACGTGAGCCCCGTGTGGACCACCACCACCGCGCCGTACGGCCCGGTGTTCCTGCTGCTCGGGCGCGCGATCACCGCCGTGACCGGCGACAACGTGGTGGCGGGCACCATCGCGATGCGGCTGGTCATGCTGCCCGGCCTGGCGCTGATGATGTGGGCGGTGCCGTATCTGACCAAGCACCTCGGCGGCAAGCCGACCGTCGCGCTGTGGCTGGCGGTGCTCAACCCGCTGGTGCTCATCCACCTGATCGGCGGCGTGCACAACGAGATGCTGATGGTCGGCCTGATGTGCGCGGGCATCGCGCTGGTGCTGGAGCGCCACCATGTGGCGGGCATCGTCGTCGTCGCTATCGGCGTGGCCATCAAGGCCACCGCGGGCGTGGCGCTGCCGTTCCTGGTCTGGATCTGGATGCTGCACGAACGCGAACGCCGCGCCGCGCAGCGGGTCGGGCGCGACCCGGCGCACCTGCCCGCCAGTGAGCAACCCGGCGACGCCGCGGAGCCCACCGAGGACATGCCGCATCCCGCACTCATGTTCGGCAAGATCGCGGGGCTCGGTCTGAGCGTGTTCGCGGTCGTCTTCGTCGCCGCCTCGGCCATCGCGGGCGTCGGCATCGGCTGGCTGACGGCGTTGTCCGGGTCCAAGAAGATCATCAACTGGCTGTCGCTGCCGACCGTGATGGCGCACGCGGTCACCTGGATCACCCCGCTGCGGCTGGAATCGGTGCTCGAGGTGACCCGCGCGATGTGCGCGCTGGCCCTGGTCGCGGTCCTCGCGTGGACCTGGTGGCGGTTCCGGCACAGCGAGCGGGAGGCGGTGCTCGGCATCCTCATCGCGTTCGTCGCGATCGTCATCCTGTCGCCCGCCGCACTGCCCTGGTACTACTCGTGGCCGCTGGCGCTGGCCGCCGGGTTCGCGCTGTCCACCACGACGCTGATGGCGCTGGTCGGCGTGTGCACCTGGCTCATGCTGGTCTTCCAGCCGGACGGTTCGATCGGCCTGTACAACTTCTGGCACGTCGCCGCCGCCACCTTCGCCGCGGTCGTGGCGGCGCTGTCGCTGCGCACAGTGGACCCGCTGCGCCTGCGCGCCACGCCGCCGGGCGATGTCGCGGCCACGCCCGGCGAGGCCACCGCTTCGCGCGCCGCCACCCCATGACCGAGGACCGCCTACCGGGTTCCGCGCTGCTGCCGCTCGCCTACCGCGAGTGCAGGCAGATCGCGGCCGCCCATGGCCGCACCTATTTCCTGGCCACCCGGCTGCTGTCGGCCGAACGACGACCCGCCGTGCACGCGCTGTACGCGTTCGCGCGCATGGTGGACGACGTCGTCGACCGGGCGGGCCGTTCCGCCGCGGCACACGATCGCGACCCGGCCGCGGAACTCGATCAGATCGAACGGGACCTGCGGGCCGCACTGGAATCGCGCCTCGGCAGCGCGAGGACGGCACCGCACGCTTCTTCCGCCGACCGGCAGAACGACCGGAGCTGGGAATCGGGCCCGCGGCCGCGCGCCCTCGTCCTGGCGGCGGTCACCCACACCATCCACCGTTACGACATTGCCGCGCAGCACTTCTGGACGTTCCTGGATTCCATGCGAATGGACGCGCCGGGCGCCCCGGCGTTCCGTAATCGCTACGCCACCATGGCGCAGCTGCGCGAATACATGCGCGGCTCGGCGGCCGCGATCGGCTTGCAGCTGCTGCCGGTGCTCGGCACGGTCGTCCCGGTGTCCGCGGCCGAGCCCGCCGCCGCCGCGCTGGGCGAGGCGTTCCAGCTGACCAACTTCCTGCGCGACGTCGCGGAGGATCTCGACCGCGACCGCGTCTACCTGCCCGCCGACGCCCTCGCCGCGTTCGGCGTCGACGACGCCCTGCTGTTCGAATGTCGCCGCACCGGCCGGACCGATCCGCGCGTCCGGCGTGCCCTCGCCCACCTCATCGCGGTCAACCGCGACCTCTACCGCCGCGCCGAACCCGGCATCGACCTGCTCGAACCGCGAGTACGCCCCGCCATCCGCACCGCGGCCACCCTCTACGCGGACATCCTGCACCACATCGAGCGCAGCGACTACGCCGTCTTCGACCACCGCGCGGTAGTCCCCCGCCACCACCGCCTCCGCATAGCCGCCACCGAATTCACCACCGCCACACTCCGTGGCCGCCTCACCCGCTGACCACGGCCCCGATTCTTTCGGCACTCGTCCGATCGCAGCTTCACGATCCATCCCTCCTCCGAGCGACGGCCCGGACAAGACGCCACCATCAGCGCCCCGCCACCGCCAACGAGGCCTCGCCCTGTCCAACGTAAGAGCACCAGCCCAACCTCCGAGCGCGGCCGAACCGACACGCCGCGCCGCGGTGCCCCCAGCGAGGACCTCCAGGCCGCTCGGCAACCGCGAAACCCCTGGTAGCGACGTCACCACCCGACACAACCACACACACCTCGACCACAGGATCCGAGCGACGCGACACCGAGCACCACCACGCAAGCTCAATAGAACCGGCACAGCAGCCGCACCGATGCCACCCCCACGGAAATCAGCCCTGCGACAACCGCGAAACCCCTGGTAGCGAGGTCACCACCCGACGCACACCAGCTCAACCACAGGATTCGAGCGCAGCGAGACCGAGCATGCGCCGCGCAAGCCCGGTAGAACCGGCACAACAGGGGCAGCAATCCCACCAGCGCGGACCTCGGGCCCGCGGCAACAGCGAAACCCCTGGTAGCGAGGTCACACCGGACGCAAGCACACCACCTCGACCACAGGTTTCGAGCGAAGCGAGACCGAGCCTGTTCCGTTCGCGGCCCGGCTCGCGTTTGCGCGGCCGCCGCGTACGCGACGAAGGAGCAAGCGGCGGTCGCGCAAACGCGAGCCACAAGAGGGCCGCGAACACGCCGCGCCCGCGCGGCCAAAAACTCAGAACGGATCCGCGGCGGCCCGGCGCAGAACTTCGCGGGCAAGGGGCCCGTGCAGGGCGTCGACCGGCTTGCCGGGCAGGGTGTCGTCGTCGGTGAAGATCCACTCCAGGATCTCCTCGTCGGTGTACTTGGCGTCGCGCATCACGGTGATCAGGCCGGGCAGCGGCTTCACGACCGCGCCGGTGTCGTCGAAGAACCGCTCGGGGACACCCGCCACGCCTTCTCTGCGGACGGCGATCAATTGATGGTCGCGCAACATCTGGTGCACCCGGGTTACCACAAGCCCGAGTCGCTCGGCCACCTCCGGCAGCGACACCAGGGTCACCGACTGCGGAAGGACGTCGTCACTGCAGGGAAATGCACTCACCCGGACAACGGTAGACGGTCGCGCGCCGCACGTCGTGAGACACCCGGGGTGGTGCGAGTCGATACCATCGTGGGGGCCGCACGGAGCGGCTGACTTTGTGAAAGCCGGAGGACTTCTCTTGATCGGCCAGATGCTGGAAGGGCGCTATCGGATCGATGCGCCGATCGCCCGCGGCGGAATGTCGATGGTCTTCCGCGGGGTCGACACCCGCCTGGACCGGCCGGTCGCCATCAAGGTGATGGATCCGAAGTTCGCGGGCGACCCCCAGTTCCTGTCCCGATTCGAGTTCGAGGCGCGCGCGGTCGCCAAACTCAAGCATCCTTCTCTGGTCGCGGTGTACGACCAGGGCATCGACGGCGATCACCCCTTCCTGATCATGGAGCTGGTCGAGGGCGGCACGCTGCGCGAGTTGCTGCGCGAGCGCGGCCCGATGCCGCCGCACGCCGTGCGCGCTGTCGCCGAACCCGTGCTCGCGGCGATCGGCGTCGCGCACTCCGCGGGACTGGTGCACCGCGACATCAAGCCGGAGAACGTGTTGATCTCCGACGCGGGCGAGGTGAAGATCGCCGATTTCGGTCTGGTGCGCGCGGTGGCGGCGGCGAACACCACATCGGCGAGCGTCATCCTCGGCACCGCCGCCTATCTGTCGCCCGAGCAGGTCACCAGCGGCTCCGCCGACTCGCGCAGCGACGTCTACTCCTTCGGCGTGCTGATCTTCGAGTTGCTCACCGGCCGGGTTCCGTTCACCGGCGACACGTCGATCTCGGTGGCCTATCAACGCATCGAGAACGATGTGCCGAGTCCGAGCGCTTTCATCTCCGGGGTACCGCCCGAGTTCGACGAACTGGTCGCCAAGGCGACCGCGCGCGAACCCGCCCACCGGTTCGCGGACGCGAACGAGATGGCGGCCGCGCTGCGGCTGATCGGCGCCGAGCTGCGGCTACCCGCCTATCGGGTGCCCGCGCCGCAGGACTCCGCCGAGCATCTCAGCGCAGGCTACCGAGCCGTGCAGCCGGATCGCGACGACCAGCCTGGCTTCGCCGGGGCGTCTGCCCTCCCGCCGCAGCCGGTGCAGCACACCCGAGTGGTCACCGCCCAGCGGCCCCGCATCGACCACGACGCGCCGGATGCCTACGACCGGCCGCAACCGGTGCGCCAAGCGCATCCCGCGGCGCCGTATCCGCCCTACTCCGACGACATCAACCGCTCGCGGCGGACGGTCTGGGTGTGGGTGGCCATCGTCGCGGTGCTCACCCTGCTGGTCGGCATCGGCGGCTGGTGGCTCGGTGTCGGTCGCTATTCTGCGGTGCCACCCATCGCGGGGCTGGACACCGACAAGGCGGTCGCCACCCTGCAGAATGCCGGCTTCGAGACCGAGATCCGCCAGAAGGCGTCGGACGCGATCCCGGTCGGCGGCGTGGTCGGCAGCGACCCTTCGGCCGGATCCAAGATCACCAAAGGGTCGACGGTCGCCGTCCTGGTCTCCAACGGCAAGCCGAAGGTACCGGACGTCAAAGCGGGTGACCAGGTGTCGAAGGTCAACCAGTTGATCAGGGACAACGGCCTGCAACCGGTCGACGCGGGCGAGGTGTCCAATACCGCGCCCAAGGGGACGGTCGCCCGGGTGGAACCGAACCCGGGGACCGTGCTGCCGCTCGGCGCGCAGGTGAAGGTGTACCGCAGCAAGGGTTCCCAGCCGGTGAAGGTTCCCGACGTGCGCGGCAAGTCGACCGACGAAGCCACCAAGATCCTCACCGCCGCCGGCATCGCGGTGCGTGAGACCAAACCTCAGTTCGACCGCAGCGTCGAGGCGGACAACGCCATCGGCACCCAGCCGGGCGCGGGCGCAACCATCCAATCGGGCGACGGCGTCGTCCTGCTGATCTCCAACGCTTTGAAGATGCCCGACGTCCGCGGGTGGACCGTGGCCAACGCCCGCGCCAAGCTGGAGAGCCTAGGTTTGCGGGTCGAGGTGAAGCAGTTGGCGCGCGCGGACAGCTCCCTGGTGGTCTCACAGACTCCGGCCATCGGGGTCAACCTGGAGGCGGGCGACACGGTCACCATCGTGGCCCTTCCCTAGCGGGAAGCGCACCGGCCGCGGGTCAGGGAAGACCGCGCGGCCGGGGATCGGACCTCAGCGCAGCATTTCGGCGACGAGGAACGCCAACTCCAGCGACTGCTGAGTGTTCAGCCTGGGGTCGCAGGCGGTCTCGTAGCGGCCGGACAGATCGAGGTCGGAGATGTCCTGGGCGCCGCCGAGGCATTCGGTGACGTCCTCTCCGGTGAGTTCGATGTGCATGCCGCCGGGATGCGTGCCGAGCGCGTGGTGCACCTCGAAGAAGCCCTGCACCTCGTCGACGATGCGGTCGAAGTGGCGGGTCTTGAAGCCGGTGGATGACTCGTGGGTGTTGCCGTGCATCGGGTCGCACTGCCAGATCACCTGGTGACCGGTGGCCTGCACCTTCTCGATGATCGGCGGCAGCACGTCGCGGACCTTGCTGTGGCCCATGCGGGACACGATGGTCAGCCGGCCCGGCTCGTTGTTCGGGTCGAGCCGCTCGACGTACTCCACGGCCTGCTCGGGCGTGGTGGACGGGCCGATCTTCAGGCCGATCGGGTTGGCCAGCAGTTCCGCGAACGCGATGTGCGCGCCGTCGAGCTGGCGGGTGCGCTCGCCGATCCAGAGGAAGTGCGCCGACAGGTTGTAGAGCACCGGCTCGCCGATCGCGTTCTCGCTCAGGCGCAGCATGGCGCGCTCGTAGTCCAGCACGAGCGCTTCGTGGCTGGCGTAGATGCGGGCCGACTTCAGGCTCGGGTCGTTCACCCGGCACGCGGTCATGAACCTCAAGCCGCGGTCGATCTCCTCGGCCAGCGCCTCGTAGCGCGCGCCGGCGGGCGATTTGGCCACGAAGTCACGGTTCCAGTCGTGCACCTTGTGCAGGTCGGCCATGCCCGCGCCGGTCAGCGCGCGCACCAGGTTCATCGCGGCGCTCGCGTTGGCGTAGGCCCGGACCAAGCGCGACGGGTCGTGCTCGCGCAGCGCGGCGTCGGCGACCAGCGAGTTCACCATGTCGCCGCGGTAGGACTTGAGCCCGCGCGAATCGGTGTCCGAGGAGCGCGGTTTGGCGTACTGGCCCGCGATCCGCGCGACCTTCACCACCGGCAGGCTCGCGCCGTAGGTGAGGACCACCGCCATCTGCAGGAGAGTACGAATGTTGCCGCGAATGTGCGGCTCGGTGTTGTCGGCGAAGGTCTCCGCGCAGTCGCCGCCTTGCAGGAGGAACGCTTCACCGCGGGCCACCTCGGCCAGCTGGCCACGCAGCTCCTCCACCTCGGCGGGCACGCAAATCGGCGGGACGCTCTCCAGCACTGTGCGCATGTTGGCCGCCTGCTCCGGATCCCAGGACGGCTGCTGCAGCGCGGGCCGCGCCAGCGCGTCGTCCAACCGCCTGCGCAGCTCGGTGGGCAGCGGCGGCAGTTCCGGCAGGCGATCGATGGGTACGTCGACGGTCCAGTTCACGAGTTCAGAATACGGACCGCACGCCCCTTGGGGACACCCAGTCCCAGGGCTGGAATCGCTCCACCCAGGGTGAATGTGTTCTGCCCAGCGGGTGCCGCCGCGGAGCAAGACCGTGTGGTTCGATTTGTCGTCTTCAGCGCCATCGCGGAATTCGAGGATTTTCGGTTGCCCTACTCGATACCGGCGATATGGCGAAAATCCATTTCCGAAGGATTCTTCTATCCAGTTTCCAGGGCAGGATTCTCTCCTTGCCACACGCCCTCGCGCTCGTGCCCTCCGTGCACGACCTTCTACACTGCATACGAGAACACCAGCCATTCCGCACCCAATTGCTGCCGAAATCCCTGCCAGCGCAGATATCAGAGAGGCACAGTGCTTGAGATATTTTTATGACTGCGAATTCATCGAGGACGGAGTGACCATCGATCTGGTCTCCATCGGCGTCGTCTGCGAGGACGGCCGGGAGTACTACGCGGTGTCCACCGAATTCGATGCCGAACGTGCGGGGCCCTGGGTGCGCAAATTCGTACTGCCGCAGCTGCCTTCGCCCTCCTCTCCGCTGTGGCGCAGCCGCGACCGGATCCGCGACGAGCTGTACGCGTTCCTGGTGCCGCGGCCGACCGTGCAGCCGGAGTTGTGGGCCTGGGTGTCCGCCTACGATCACGTCGCCCTGTGCCAGTTGTGGGGCTCGATGGTCGATCTGCCCAACGCGCTGCCGCGCTACACCAACGAATTGCGCCAGCACTGGGAGTCGCACGGCCGTCCCGAACTTCCGCCGATCCCGCCGGACGCGCACGACGCGCTCGCCGACGCCCGGCACAACCTCGCCAAATTCGAGGCAATCGAGGCCGCACGCCGCGCGGCGCCACTCCTCTGACATAGGCGGCATAGACGCGAAAAGGCCCCGAGTCGTATTCGACTCGGGGCTTTCCGTGGCCGGGGCGTCAGTGGCCGTGCTTGCCGTTCGCCGCCTCCTGCGCCTGCTGCAGCACCTTCAGCTGCTTGTGCTCTTCGGCGTGCTCGATCTCGAAGTGCCGATCGCTCTCCTCCTGCGGATCCGCGCGCAGGAAGCTGCCGGTGCCCGGCTTGCCCGCCGAACCCAGCTTGCTCATCTTCTTCGGCACGGGCGCGCCCTGGTACTCCAGCGGGATCGGGTGGCCGTGGTCGTCGACCGGGCCGAGCGGCTGGTGCACCTCGATGTACTCGCCGTGCGGCAGGCGCTTGATCACACCGGTCTCGATACCGTGCTCGAGCACCGCCCGGTCACTGCGCTGCAGGCCGAGGCAGAACCGGTAGGTGAGGTAGTACGCCACCGGCGGGGCGACGAGCAGTCCGATGCGGCCGATCCAGGTGGTCGCGTTCAGCGAGATGTCGAACTTCAGCGCGAGGATGTCGTTGACGCACGACAGCGTGAGCACCACATAGAACGCGATGGCCATCGCGCCGATCGCGGTCCGGACCGGGACGTCACGCGGACGCTGCAACAGGTTGTGATGCGCGGCGTTGTCGCCGGTGAGCCGCTTCTCGATCCACGGGTAGGCGATCAGCACCGTGAACACCAGACCCATGATCAGCGCGACCCAGAAGACGGCGGGCACGGTGTAGCGGCCCAGGTACAGCTCCCACGGCGGCATCAATCGCGCCATGCCGTCGGTCCACATCATGTAGAAGTCCGGCTGCGAACCCGCCGACACCTGTGACGGGTTGTACGGACCCAGGTTCCAGATCGGGTTGATCTGGAACACGCCACCCATGATGCCCACGATGCCGAGGGTGAAGGCGAAGAACGCGCCCTGGTCGGCGGCGAACACCGGCACGATCCGGGCGCCCACCACGTTGTTCTCCGTGCGGCCTGGCCCGGGGAACTGGGTGTGCTTCTGGTACCACACCAGCGCCACGTGCGCGGCGATCAACGCCAGGATGATGCCGGGGAACAGCAGCACGTGCGCGATGTAGAGCCGCGGAATGATGATCTCGCCGGGGAAGTCACCACCGAAGATCAGCCAGTGCATCCAGGTACCGACGATCGGGATGCTCATGGTGATACCGCCGAACGCGGCCCGCAGGCCGGTGCCGGAGAGCAGGTCGTCGGGCAGCGAGTAACCGAAGAAGCCCTCGAACATCGCCAGGATCAGCAGCAGCGAGCCGATCACCCAGTTCGCCTCACGCGGCTTGCGGAACGCGCCGGTGAAGAAGATACGGAACAGGTGGATGATGATCGACGCCGCGAACAGCAGGGCCGCCCAGTGGTGGACCTGGCGGACGAACAGACCGCCGCGGACCTCGAAGGTGATGTTCAGCGCGGTCTCGTAGGCGCGCGACATGGTCACGCCGCGCAGCGGCTGGTAGGCGCCGTTGTAGACGACCTCGCTCATCGAGGGATCGAAGAACAAGGTCAGGTAGACGCCCGACAGCAGCAGGATGATGAAGCTGTAGAGCGCGATCTCGCCGAGCAGGAACGACCAATGCGTCGGGAAGACCTTGTTGATCGACCGCTTCATGAACGCGGCGGCGCGGTAGCGCTCGTCCGCCTCGCTGGCTTGGGCTGCGACTGAAGGACTCATGAACGGCGCTCCCAGTAGGCCGGGCCGAGCGGCTCGATGAAGTCGCCGTTGGCGACCAGGAAGCCCTCAGCGTTGACGGTGATCGGCAGCTGCGGCAGCGCGCGAGCGGCGGGACCGAAGACCGGCTTGCCCCATTCGGTCGCGGAGAACTGCGACTGGTGGCAGGGGCACAGGATCCGGTTGGTCTGCTGCTCGAACAGCGAGGTCGGGCAGCCGAGGTGGGTGCAGATCTTCGAGTAGGCGAAGTAGTCGCCGTAGTTGAAGCTCTCCTGCCCCTTGCGCTTGATCGCCTTCTGCGCGTCCTCGGTACGCAGGCGGATCAGCATGACGGCGTTGCGGATGCCGCGCAGCGACTGCAGGGTCGCGTGCTCGTCACCGCGCCACTTCTCCTTCCACGGGAACACCGTCTCCATGGCGCCCGCGTCCAGGTCCTCCGGACGCACCAGCACCACGTCCTCCGGGCGACCGGTGTCGCGGCGGATGTAGATGGTCTCGCCCGGGTAGTCCGGGGTCCAGCCGGAGACCCACAGCGGCGACTTGTCGCCCTTGGCCCACGGGTTCTTGATCAGGCCGCCGACGAACACCAGCAGCGCGCCGACGCCGAGTACACCGACGCCCGCGCCCGCGGTGCGGGTGATCATCTTGCGGCGGCCGAGCGTGGAGGTGTCCAGCGCGTCCTGCAGCTCGGCGACCAGGGTGCGGCGCTCGACCTCCGGCGACGGACCGTCGTGCCGCTCCTGGATGGAGAGTTCGGCGGGGATGAACAGCTTGCGGATCAGCACCACCGCGACGCCGATGACCAGCACCGAGATGCCGAAGGTCAGGCCGACCAGCGGGGTGAACAGCGAGTAGAGCCCGTGGCCCTCCTCATCCTTGGCCTTGAACTCCCACGGCCAGAACAGGAACACACCGACCAGCGCCGCGGCCGCGATGCCGGACACGGCGAACCAGAAGGTGACCGCGCGCTCGGCGCGCTTCTCCGCCCGGGTCCCGGGGATCGGGAAGCGCTCGCGGCGGTAGGCGACGTCGACGCCGTCGCGCTCGGTACCGAGCTTGACCAGCTCGTCGCGCGACATCTTGTCGAGGTCCGCCTCGGTGGGCTCCGCCGGGTTGGCGTTCACCGACTGCTCCTTCGACAGATGCGCGTCGTGGCCCTCATCCGGCCGACCCATGTCGTCTCGCTCCTTCTCGCTATTGCTCATGACCTGGATCCGATCCACATCGCGGCGCCGACGACGAGCGTGATGCCGACCACCCAGATGGCCAGGCCCTCGGTCGCGGGACCGAACCCGCCGAGATCCCAGCCGCCCGGGCTGTGCTCCTCGGTCGCGTTCTTGACGTAGGCGATGATGTCGCGCTTCTCCTCCGCGCTCAGCTGGCGATCGGAGAACTTCGGCATGTTCTGCGGGCCGGTGATCATCGCGGCGTAAATCTGCTGCTCGCTCGCCGGTTCCAGCGGCGGCGCGAACTTACCGGAGGACAGCGCGCCGCCGCGTCCGGTGAAGTTGTGGCAGGACGCGCAGTTCATGCGGAACAGCTCCGAGCCGCGGGCGATGTCGTCGCCGCGCATCGACTCCTGGGCGACCTCGCCGTTGGCGTCGCGGACCACGGTCGGACCGCCGCCGTGGGCAGCCACGAACGCGCTCAGCGCGTCGGTCTGGTGGGCGTCGAACTTCGGCGGCTTGCGCTGCGCCTGGGCCTCGTTACGGGCCATCGGCATGCGGCCGGAGGACACCTGGAAGTAGACCGCGGCCTCGCCGACGCCGATCAGGCTGGGACCACGGTCGGCCACACCCTGCAGGTTCGCGCCGTGGCAGGTGATGCAGGACGTGTCGTAGAGCTGCTCGCCCTCGCGGATGAGCGCGGACTGGTCCTCGTGCGCGGTGGCCCGCTGCGGGTCCGGCGTGAGGGCCGATGCCAGGAAGCCTGCTCCGACGAGGCCCACCAGCAGCGCAAGTCCGCCCGCGATGCGACGGCGAACGCGCCGCTGCCTGCGCGTCTTGCTGGCCTGGCCGTTCCCGGGGCTGGCGGGCTCTGGCGCTGACGGGGGAGATGAACTCATCTGTGTCCCTTTGGAGTAGACGGAACCGACTTGTGCGAAAGATCTCGGGTCGCGCCGCGCCCGCCGAGGCGGCGCGGCGACCACGATCAGCGGACGAAGTAGATCGTGGCGAACAACCCGATCCACACGATGTCGACGAAGTGCCAGTAGTAGGAGACGACGATCGCGGCGGTGGCCTGCGCGGGGGTGAACTTGCTGACCTTTGTGCGCATGAGCAGGAACACGAACGCGATCAGACCGCCGATGACGTGCAGACCGTGGAAGCCGGTGGTGATGAAGAACACCGAGCCGTAGGAGCTGCTGGAGATCGTGGTGCCCTCGTGCGCGAGGTTCATGTACTCGTAGCCCTGGCCGCCGACGAAGAACGCGCCCATGATCAGAGTGATGACGTACCAGCGGCGCAGGCCGAACACGTCGCCCTTCTCCGCGGCGAACACGCCCATCTGGCAGGTGAACGACGACGCGACCAGCACGGTCGTGACCGGCACTGCGAGCTTCAGGTTCAGCTCGGTCGGCTCCGGCGGCCAGTTACCGTGCGCCTGGGCGCGGGCGACGAAGTACATCGCGAACAGGCCGGCGAAGAACATCAGCTCGCTCGACAGCCAGATGATGGTACCGACGCTGACCATGTTGGGCCGGTTCAGCGAATGCACACGCTGGGTAATGGCCGATCCTGGGGTCCCTACTGCGGTCGTCACGGGGGTAAGTATGACTCGTCGTAGTACGACGGCAGTAGCCGGGTACGAAACTCGTTCCTCCGTGTCGGAAAACGCAGGGAGAGCGGGCTCTCGACCAGGCAGGGCCGGTACGAGCCGGATGCGCGAACCGGGAACGAGTCGCACGCGCGGACGAACGCCCGGCCAGCATGACAGGCGAGGGTAAGGAGAAGCTGAGATGAAGGTGAAGGCGACGCCGGGACTGTGGCGCCGACTGTTCCGGCGGGACCGGGACACCGCTCTCGACCCGGACCGGGCGGACCTGGTCGTGGTCGCGTCGAGTTTCGACGACGCGGAGGCGTGTTCGGCCGCGCTGGCGCGCGCGACGGGGCTGGCACCGGATGCTCCCGCCGTGCTGCGGCATCACCTGCGCATCCCGCCCCGGCACGTGCAGGCCGTCTGCGCGATCGCCGCGCAGGACGGCTACTCCCCCGCACCGCAGGTGAGCGGCCCGGGCACCGACGAGTTCGAGCCGCTGATCCTGCGGCGCGTGCAACTGCTCGACGCCCTGCACTGCTCCCAGGAGCGCTCCCGCATGGCCGGTCTCGCCCAACGTCACGACGGCCACGCCGACGGCTGGGACGCCCTGCAACCGAGCCCACAGCCGTAACAGCCCTGCCGACCCGGGTTCCCCGACGACTCCGGCAGCGACAACTCGCACGTGTGACGAAGCCGTGGCCGAGCGAACACAACTCCCGAACCGCGCGCCCCGCCCGACTTCGACCACCAACGCGCCCAGCGCACCCCAACCACGTCTTTCGAGCGAAGCGAGACCGAGCATCCGCCGTTCGCGGCCCGGCTCGCGTGTGCGCGGCCGCCGCGTAGGCGACGAAGGAGCAAGCGGCGGTCGCGCACACGCGAGCCATAAAGGGGCCGCGAACACCCAGCGCCGCAGGCGCTGGAAGAACTAACACAGCTAGGCTGCTTGCGGACAAACTGGTGCGCGAACCAGTGTGACGGGAGAAGTGTGGAATGAGCGTGCGCAGCTGGCCCCAGGTGCTCGGAACCCTCGCCGACGGTGGCGACCTGGCCGCGGACGACACGGCGTGGGCGATGAGCGAGATCATGTCCGACAACGCCACCCCCGCGCAGATCGCCGCGTTCGGCGTCGCCATGAAGATCAAGGGACCCACGCCCGCCGAGCTGACCGGCCTGGCCAGCGGCATGCTCGAGCACGCCCGGCTGGTGCGGATCGATGGCGACGCGGTCGACATCGTCGGCACCGGAGGCGACCGGTCCGGCTCGGTGAACATCTCCACCATGTCCTCGATCGTGGTGGCCGCGGCGGGGGTGCCCGTGGTCAAGCACGGGAACCGGGCCGCGTCGTCGAAGAGCGGCGGCGCCGATGTGCTGGAGGCGCTGGGCGTGAAGCTCGCCCTCGGTCCCGAGGCGGTGGCTCGCTGCGTGCGGGAAGTCGGCATCGGTTTCTGCTTCGCGGCCGTGTTCCATCCCGCCCTGAGGTACGCGGGCGCGGCGCGCAGCCAGATCGGCATCCCGACCGTCTTCAACGTGCTGGGGCCGCTGACCAACCCCGCGCAGCCGCGCGCCGGGCTGGTCGGCTGCGCGTTCGCCGACCTGCTGCCCGTGATCGCTGGCGTGTTCGCCGAACGCGGCGCGAGCGCGCTGGTGGTGCGCGGCAACGACGGCCTCGACGAGATCACCACCTCGGACACCACCGAGGCGTGGATCGTGTCGGGTGGACGAACGCGCCGGGCCACCATCGATCCGACCCGCATAGGCATCCCGCGGGTCGATCTGGACGCGCTGCGCGGCGGCGACAGCGAGGTGAACGCGGGCGTGGCCCGCGACGTGCTCGCCGGTCGTGGTGGCGCGGTCCGGGACGCGGTCCTGCTGAATTCGGCCGCCGCGATCCTGACCTACGACTGGTCGCGCGGCGTCGGCGATCCCGACGCCGACCTGCACGCCGCGCTCGCGGCGGGCGTCGAGCGCGCCGCCGAGGCGATCGACACGGGCGCCGCCACGGCGTTGCTGGAGCGCTGGGCGAAGCTGACGCAGACGCTCGGCGACAACTGACGCGGGCTGGCTCGGTGCCCGCAGCGATGCCCGGCTCGTGCACGCTGCCGCGGCTTCGGCGCCGACCTGGCCGTGCCGATGCTCTCCGACATCGCCGCTGGGAACACGCGCCGACACGCTGACCTGAGCGAGGGCCGCGGCCGCGATCGTCGCGGCCGGTAACGTCGGCCGGACAATTCGGCGCATGCCGAGTCGGGCACCGCGCCGATCGGTTCGACCGACGAGGAGCACCGACATGCGACTTTTCGTTCCGCTACTCGTCGTCCTCGCCACCGCAGGCATCGCCGCCGTCCCAGGAGCGAATGCGGCCGGAGGCGTTTTGTTCGCCGACGGCGTCGTGTACGAGAACCCGGTCGGCTGCGTCGAGGTCGGCGACGGGTCCGACGTGGAGATCCGCAACCGCACCGATGGAGTCGCGCACTTGTACGAGTCGCCGGACTGCTCGGGCGACGTCGTCGTGCTGCCACCGAACGACGGCGCCTATTTCGCCGTGCGCAGTGTCCGGGTGCGGGACTGAGGGACTATTCGCCGAGCGAGAACGCCGCCTCCACTTCGGCGCGCGAATACGACTTGAACGCGATATGGGTCGTGGTGCGCAGGACACCCGGTGTCTTGTCGATCCGGCCGGTCACCACATCGGCGATCTGCTCGTGGTCACGTACCCGCACGATCGCGATCAGGTCCACGTCACCCGCGCAGGAGTAGACCTCGGCGACGCCGTCGGTGTCCGCGACCGCCTGCGCGGTCTCCGGGATGCGGCCGTTGTCGGCGTGGATCAAGACGATCGCGGTAATCATGACGCTCAGCCTAAGCGGTCCAGATAACCTTCCTCGGTCGGTTGGGCGCGGACCGCCGCGTCGGCCAGTTCCGCCCAGCCCAGCCAGCGCGCCGCGCCGAAGAGCGGCTCGTGATACCCGTCCGTGGTCCGCACGATGCGGACGCCGGGCCGGGCCAGCCAGCGTACGACCAGCGCTACTTCCTCGGGGGACGCGCCGCGTAAAGGCGGGGCGTTCTCGACCGGAGACCTGGCGTGGTCCTGCACATGCGGTCCGGCGACCCAGGCCGGAACCACTGTTTCGGCGGCGGCCACGATCTGCTCCACGATGGGCATCGGCGGCACGCCCCTCTGGGCGGTACCGGAACCGGCCAGGCGGCCGTACCGGATGACCGCGAACTCCCACCCGCCGTCACCGTCGGGATGCGCGGCGATCAGCTCGGCGATGCGCGCCACCGCGGCCAGTCGCTGGGTGCGCCGCAGCGCGCGCACTACTCGCGCCACGCGATCGCGCAGCCGCGCCGCCGCCTCGAAATGTTCCGCGCGCGAATGAGTTTCGATGCGGTCGAGCATGAACCGGATCGGCGCGTCGCTGCGCCCGGCGAACAACGCGCGCACGAGCGCGGGCGCGGGCGCGTACTGCGCCATGTTCAGCGGCTTTCCCTGGGAGCCCGCTGGACAGCCGCCGACCAGGGCGGGCGGGCACTCGTGCGCCGCGTTCCTTGACAGCCGTGCCGTGCAAGTGCGCAACCCGGTGAATTCGGCGATGATCACGCCCAGGTCGGCGGCGTCGTTGCGGGAGTGGAACGGCCCCAGCGCGTCCCGGCCGGGCTCGCGCACCACCGAGAACCGCGGGAACGGCTCGTCGGTGAGAGTGAGCCACCAGGCCCGTTTCGGGAATTTCGACCGGCGGTTGTAGGGCGGGGTGTGCGCCACCAACAGCCGCAGTTCGCGCACCCCCGCCTCGAGCGCGTGCGCGCACACCACGTGGTCGACCCGAAGCGCCAGCGAGACCATCTCTTTCATCCGCCCTCTGGTCTCCGAACCGGTGAAGTAGTTACGGACGCGGCGGCGCAGGTTCACAGCCGTGCCTATATATAGGACTTCGTCCGAGGGACCGCGGAACAAATACACCCCCGGAGCGGCGGGGAGATCGGCCGCGAGGACGCGTTTGGAGCGCTGCCGGGGCGTGACGTCGGGCAAGTAGTCGAGCAGCTCGGTGAGACTGTGGACACCTTGGTTCCCGACCCGCGCGATCAGGGCGTGCAGCACGTCGACGGTCGCGCGCGCGTCTTGCAGTGCCCGGTGCGTCGGCTGCGTGGTGGCGCCGAGCAGCCGGGCCAGCGAAACCAGCCGCACGGAAGGCGCCTCGTCGCGCCCGAGCACCCGTCGCGCCAGTTTCACGGTGCACAGCACCTGCGCGGCCGGCCATGCGGTGTCGCACTGCGCCGCGGCGGCACGCAGGAACGCCATGTCGAACCGTGCGTTGTGCGCGACCAGCACCGCGCCCGCGGCGAACTCCAGGAAGCCGGGCAGCACCGCCTCGATGCGCGGCGCGGCGTACACCATCGCGGTGGTGATGCCCGTGACGTGCACGATCGCGGGCGGTATCGCTCGTCCCGGGTTGACCAGTGTCGCGAATTCGCCGAGCACCTCCCCGCCGCGCACCTTCACCGCTCCGATCTCGGTGATGCCGTCGGCCCCGGGACTGGTCCCGGTGGTCTCCAGGTCCACGACCACGAAAGTCGTGTCGTACAAGGGGGTGTCGAGCTCGTCGAAAGCCAGCTGCTGGACGGCCGGGCGCGGCACGGGATCGGACACGGCGAGCAGCGTAGGGCCACGGTCCGACAGGAACCGAGCACGCGAATACGCCGCGAAATGTCCGAATGACACCGTGGAGATTTCGGGGGGATACCCGGGAAATGATCTAGAAATGCGGAAAAGAGACTCAGATCACATACGGTTCAAAACTGTATCAAACATTGCGGCGAGTCCCGCGAAAAGCGATCTGCCGACCCCGGGCGTGTCGGCAACCCCTGGCTCTACGGTGTACGAACGACCGACCATATCGGAACCTATGGCACATTATCCGCCACTACCTGGGAAAACACTCCGCAGACCCACCCGGGGTAGCCGACCGGTCCACCCCGCCGCGCGACCCTGCTCGAAGGCGCGCTCTCGCACGATTACCCCGCCGTTATCTTTTCGTGATTCGGTGGGACGCATCTCACATCCATTAGCCGGTGAAATTGTTGAGCAACCCCATTTCGCTTCGCCGACGCTTTACAAACGACCGTGATGTGTTCGTAACCTTTTCGAGACCTCACGGAGTCCCGCCGCGCCGACCGGTGCGGCGCCGACGAAGTCCGCGGCACCACCGGGTGCGGCGTCGTGAGGCAGATTGGGAGTACCGCATCATGACGACCAACGCCGCCAAGCGTCAGGCGAAGCGCGCTGTTGCCGCCGGGGCCGTCGGCGCTGCCACCATCGGCGCGTTCCTGCTGCCCGCAGCCCCCGCGTCGGCCCAGCCGGTGACCGTCCCCGGCGTGGGAACCTTCGACGTTCCGAACGAGCTGCCGGTTCCGCCGGGCATTCCGGGCGTCGAGCTGCCCGGCCCCGCTCCCCTGCCCTTCGTCGCACCCAAGGCCTCCGGTGACATCGCGCTGGACGCCGCCCTGAGCAAGGTCGGCTCGCCGTACGTCTACGGCGCCGCGGGCCCGGACGCGTTCGACTGCTCCGGCCTGGTCCAGTGGTCCTACCGCCAAGCGGGCATCGAACTGCCCCGCACCAGCGGCGCCCAGCTCGCCGCGGGCAGCCCCGTGTCCCTGGACGATCTGCGCCCCGGCGACCTCGTCTCGTTCTACGGCGGCGGCCACTCCGGCCTCTACGCCGGTGACGGCAACGTCGTGCACGCGTCCACCTCGGGCCAGCCCGTGAAGGTGGCGCCGATCTCCTCCATGCCGATCGCAGGCGCTCGCCGCTTCTGAGCAGCAGCTGGTCGGGCCGCGAGATCGCGGCCCGACCGCACCACGGCCCTGTGATCAATTCGTTCTCTACTGGACATCGATGAGGGCCGTTCCGTAACCTAACCGAGACCTTCCACCGATTACCCGGGTTCGCCCGGCGCAAACCTCGGGGTTCGTCGAAGGCTTCCGCGTCGGTTTCGCGAGAGATCGCTGCACGAGAGAACGGGGCACCGCGGGCTGTGGCTGAGCATCACCGGGGACAGCAGACCAAACGTCTGGTGGGAGGGACGCTGGCAGCCGGATTGCTGGCCGCCGGTCTCTACGGCGGCGGCCCGGCCGGAGCGGATCCGGTGGCGCTTCCCTCCACCGCCACGGAGGCGGTGCAGCGGATGATCGATCTGTCTCGTCAGTCCGAACAGCTCAACCAGCAAGCTCTGGGCGTGGAAGCCGAGTTGGACGCGAAGCTCGCCGTCCAGCGTGACGCCGACGCTCGGCTGGCCGCCAGCACCGACCTGGTGAACCAGGCCAGGGACGAGATCCGCCGGTATCGGCCGGTCATCGACCGCACCGCGATCGCCGCCTACCAGGGCGCCCGCACCAACCGCCTGTTCGCCGTGCTGGTCAGCGACTCACCGCAGCAACTGCTCGACCAGATGTCCACGCTGGACGTGGTGTCCGCGCAGACCTCCGAGCAGCTCGACCACTACTCGAAGGCCACCGACGCCGCGACCGCCGCCGAATCGGCGGCCCGCACCGCCGCCGACGCCGCCCGTTCCGCCGCGCAGAAAGCCGAGGCGGTGCGCATCGAACTGGAGCACAAGCGCAGCGACCTCGGCGGCGCCATCGCCCAGGTGGTGCAGGCTTGGGGGTCGCTGTCGGCCAAGGACAAGTCGGCCCTCGCCGGATCGCCGTTCCCGCCCGGCTTCGACCGGGACAGTCTCTTGCAGGGCCTCGTCCCCGGCAGCGGGACCAGCGCGCTGGCGGCCGGTCTCACCCGGATCGGCGACCCTTACGTCTGGGGCGCCACCGGTCCGGACCAGTTCGACTGCTCAGGCCTCGTCCAGTGGGCGTTCAAGCAGGTCGGCAAGAACGTGCCCCGGACGAGCTCGCAGCAGGCCACCTACGGCACACCCGTGGCCAAGGAGGATCTGCAGCCCGGCGACGTCGTGTTCTTCTACTCCGACATCTCGCACGTCGGCATCTACGCGGGCAACGGGCTCATGCTGCATGCCTCCACCTTCGGCGTGCCCGTCGCGGTCGCACCCATGAGCTCGACGCCGTTCCATTCGGCTCGGCGATACTAGAGGCCGTGAGCGAGCCAACCAGCGGCACCGCAGTACTCGAAGCCCAGCCAACCCGCGACGGGCAACGGTGACCCACCCGGGCGGGCGGCGCGGCGCCTACCCCGTCGGCCGCACAGCCGTATCCCCCGCCGGGGCGCGCCGATGAACGGCATGCGGAGATTGCGCGCGTGGTGCTCGGCCCGGCGACGCTTCGAGTTCTGTCTCACCGTCGCGATGGTGGTGGCACTCACCGGCGTGTGCGTCGCGCTGATCATGTTGCCGAACACGGTGCTGCCGAAACTGCGGGCCGCGGAGCCGGGAGCGACCGAGGCGGTGGGTCAGGCGGCGGCCGCCGATCCCCGGCTGGCCGAGGTGCGGCGCATCGTCGAACCGTTCGGGTCGATCATCGCCCGCCAAGTGCCGACCGGAGACGGGGGACGGTCCCTGGTCGTCGGCCATCCCGACCAGCGGATCGAAATCGACGTGCTGGAACGTGAACTCGCCGAGGCCACCGCCGCGGTGACCGACGTCTGGGGTCCCGGCTGGGCGCAGTCCGCGCTGGTCGTCGTCGCCTCGTCGCCCTCCGAGTTCGCGGCCCTGCTGCGCTCACCCGGTCTCCTGCCCGCCGAAGTCGCCGCCGCCTCCGTCGCCGATCCGTTCACGGCGGGCAGTCGGCCCACCGGCCAGCGCGTCGTCTTCGGCCCCGACACCGGACGCCGCCTCGATCCCGAGGGCATGGCCACCCTGCTGCGGCATGAACTCACCCACATCGCCGCTCGCGCCGACACCGTCGACGGCGCCCCGCTGTGGATGCTGGAGGGTTTCGCCGACTACACCGCGCACCACGGGGAGGACCAGCGGTTCTCCGACATCGCTCCCACGCTCACCGCGCATGCCCACGCGGGCCGGATCCCCGAGGATCTGCCGCCCGACACCGACTTCTCCGGCCCCGACGCCGCCTTCACATACGAAAAGGCCTGGTCGATCTGTGCCTTCGTCGCCGAGAAGTACGACCGAGCCCGCCTCGTCCAGCTCTACCACCGCATCGCGGCGGGCAAACAGGACCCCACCACCGAAGACGGCATCCTCCGCGAAGTCCTCGGCACCCCCCGCGCCGATTTCGTCGACGACTGGCGCGAGTGGCTCCGAACCCGAACCGCCTGACCCCTACCGACAGCCGCGAGCGCACCGGTGCCGCGCCCGTTACGCAGGGTCAGCGGACGTCGGTGCGGAATAGGAAGGCGTCGCGTGGCAACTGGAGCGAAGCGAGACCGAGCCTCTTCCGTTCGCGGCCACAAAGGGGCCGCGAACACGCAGCGCCGCAGGCGCTGCAAATCAGACCCAGTATTTTGTTGCGCATGGCTCGAACTCTGCTGGTTACCAATGATTTCCCGCCGCGGCCGGGCGGTATCCAGTCGTATCTGCAGGCGTTGGCCGGTGAGCTGCCGCCGGACGACCTGGTGGTCTACGCTCCGCGCTGGCGTGGCGACAGCCATCTGAAGTTCGATGCCCGGCAGAAGTTCCAGGTCATTCGCCATCCCACCACGCTGATGCTGCCGACTCCGCTGGTGCTGCGCAGAGCCGCGCGACTGTTGCGCAGCGAGCAGTGCGACACGGTGTGGTTCGGGGCCGCGGCGCCGCTGGCGCTGCTGTCGCCCGCGCTGCGTCGCGCGGGCGCGGAACGGATTCTGGCCAGTACCCACGGACACGAGGTCGGGTGGTCGATGCTGCCGGGGGCCAGGCAGGCGCTGCGTGCCATCGGCGAGCACACCGATGTGGTCACCTACGTCAGCCGCTATACCCGCCGCCGGTTCGCGTCCGCGTTCGGCTCGAACGCGGCGCTCGAGTATCTGCCGCCCGGGGTGGACTCCGAGGTCTTCCGCCCGGATCCGGCCGCGCGGGCCGAACTGCGCGAACGATACGGCCTCGGCGACCGGCCGACCATTCTGTGCCTGTCCCGGCTGGTGCCGCGCAAGGGGCAGGACGCGCTGATCCTGGCGATGCGCGATATCCGTGAGCGTGTGCCGGGCGCGGTCCTGGTGATCGCGGGCGGCGGCCCCTTCGAGGACAAGCTGCGCGCCCTGGCGGTCGCCGCGGGCGTCACCGAGGACGTGGTGTTCACCGGCCGCGTCCCGTCCGGTGAGTTGGCCGCGCATCACACGCTGGCGGACGTCTTCGCGATGCCGTGCCGGACCAGGGGCGCGGGGCTGGATGTGGAGGGGCTCGGCATCGTCTACCTGGAGGCGTCGGCGTCCGGCGTCCCGGTGGTGGCGGGTAACTCCGGCGGCGCGCCGGAGACGGTGATCGAGGGCAAGACCGGTCGCGTGGTAGACGGGCGTTCCGTGCAGCAGATCGCCGACGCCCTGGTGGACATTCTGTCCGACCGGGATGCCGCCGCGCGGATGGGCGCGGCGGGCCGCGCGTTCGTCGAGCAGCAGTGGCGCTGGGACAGCTTGGGCGCGCGCCTACGACAGCTGCTGCGGTGATCCGCGTCGCATCTACTACGCTCAGCGGAGTGAGCAGTATCCAGGTCGCAGATCAGACCTTCGTCGCCGCACCGGGGGCCGCCGTGGCCGAGCTGCTGGCGGGACCGAACAATTGGCGCCGTTGGTGGCCCGACCTGGCCCTGGATGTCCGTGAGGATCGAGCCGAGAAGGGTATCCGCTGGTCGGTGTCCGGTGGCCTGACGGGGACCATGGAGGTGTGGCTGGAGCCCGCGCTCGACGGGGTGATCCTGCACTACTTCCTGCACGCCGAGCCGGAGCCCGCGCTGCCCGCGGGCAAGCTCGCCGCCGCCAACCGGGCGCGCCGGGTCGCGGGCAAGAACATGTCGTTCGAGGTGAAGTCCCGGCTGGAGGCGGGCCGCCCCGCCGGTGTCAGTCCCGCGCCCCAGCCTTGATCTACCAGCACCGACGCTGAAAGGAACCGCTGTCCGCATGGCCGACCGGACCCAGAGATCGATCGTCATCGAGGCCCCGTCGCAGCAGGTGATGTCCGTCATCGCCGATCTGGAGTCCTATCCCGAGTGGGTATCCGCGGCGAAGTCGGTGGAGGTGCTGGAGGTGGGGCCGGACGGTCTGGCCAAGACCGCGCGGTTCGTGTTGGACGCCGGGGTGGTCAAGGACACCTACGTCCTGTCCTACGAGTGGCGCGCCGACCGTAAGGCGGTCAGCTGGCGGCTGCTCAGCGGCGAGTTGCAGAAGGCGCAGAACGGCACCTACGAGCTGATCGATCGGCCCGGCGGCACCGAGGTCGTCTACACGCTCACCGTCGACCTGAACATCCCGATGATCGGCATGTTCAAGCGCAAGGCCGAGAAAGTGATCACCGACACCGCGCTGAAGGAACTGAAGAAACGGGTCGAAGGCTGACCGCGCACAAGACCCGGGTCGAGCTGTTCATCGGCAAGGGTGGGGTGGGCAAGACCACGCTCGCGTGCGCCACCGCCATGGCCGAGGCCAGGTCGGGCCGTCGCGTGCTGATCGCCTCGCTGGATCAGGCGCATTCGCTCGGCGACGCGCTCGGCTTCCGCTTCCCGCACGATCCGGGCACCGTCACCGGCGTCGCCACCGTGCTGCCCGGACTGGACGTGATCGAGATCGATTCGCTCGCGCTGCTCGAGGACCGGTTCCGCGACGTGGTGCGGGTGATCTCGGCCGGCCGCGGACACGAGCACGGTTTCGACCTCGCCGCGCTGGACCCGGCGGAACTGACCGGATTGCCCGGCGTGCAGGAACTGCTGATGCTGGTGGAGATCGCCCAGTTCGCCGCCGAGGACGACTGGGATCTGATCGTCGTCGACTGCCCGCCCTCGGCGGACATGCTGCGCATCGTCACCGCGCCGGGCACGCTGCTGGGTTACGTGGAACGGATGTGGCCGCCGCACGCACGGGCGATGAGCGCCGTCGGCACCGACCTGCGGCGCGCCGTGCTCGCGGCAACGGTGGAACGAATCGTGCGGGCGGTCACGGAAGTTCGCGATCTGCTCGCCGACCACCGGCGCACGCGGGCGCGGCTGGTCACCCTCGCCGAGCGCGTCGCGGTGGCCGAGTCGCAGCGGGTGCGCTCCGCCGCGGCGCTGCTGGGCCTGCGGCTGGACGCCGTCGTGGTGAACAAGGTGCTACCCGATCTCGCGACGCCCGACGGAGCCGAACATCCGGCCGTGCAGTGGTATTCGAACCGGCGCGGCGAACAATCCGACGTCATCGCCGAGTTGCGGAGCACGATGCCGGGTATACCGGTGGTGATCGCGCGGCACACCGGCCCGGAGCCGATCGGGCTGAACTCGCTGGCCGCGCTGTCGTACGCGATGGACTCGGCGGGCGACACCGGGGACGCTGCGCTTATGCTGAGCGACAATCAGACGGAGGTCGACGCGAGTTCCGGCGAACCGCTGGTTCTCCTGGAATCCGGCACCGGATTGCAGTCGGTGTACGCGCTGCGCATGCACCTGCCGGTGGTCGACGCCGCCACATTGCGCCTTGGCCGAGTGGAGGACGATTTGATCGTGGGAGCGGACGGTGTCCGGCGCCGGGTTGGTCTGGCGCCGGTATTGCGGCGGTGCACGGTCGACGGCGCCGAACTCGATGACGGATACCTGGTGGTCCGCTTCCGGCCCGATCCCCGGGTCTGGGCGCACGCGTCCGAAAGTCGCGACGATGACCGGTGATCCGCACTCGCCCAGGGGCGAGGAGGTCGGCGGCCACACCGCGCCGGACGGTGTCGCCGAATTCGCCGAGGAATTGAAGCTGCTGGCCGAGGCGGTGCTGGAACGGGTCGAGCCGGTGCTGCGGCGCGCGGCCGACGGACACGTCGAGTGGTCCAGCTGCAGCTGGTGTCCGGTGTGCGCGGCCGCGGCGCTGGTGCGCGGGGAGCACCACGACGTGCTGGCCGCGGTCGCCGAGCACGGCACCGCGATCGTCACCGTGCTGCGCGAGGCGCTGGCCGGAGTGCCGGTCGAACCCGTCATGCCCACCGAAGCCGACCCGGAGACCGGCGCGCCGCATCGCCATGGCCGGCCCGGGGACGACGACGGTCCCCGTTACGTCGACATTCCCGTGACGATCAAGGTATGACGCACCAGATGGCCGGTACGCGACCGCTGACCGTCGGAATAGACGTCGGCGGCACCAACATTCGGGCGTCGGTGATCGATGACAGCGGCGAGGTGCTGGACACGGTCCAGGCGCCGACGCCGCATTCCGCGCGAGCGCTGGAGGACGCGCTGGACCGGGCCGTGCGCGACCTGTCCGGCAGGCATCCCATCGGCGCGGTCGGCCTCGCGGTCGCCGGGTTCATCAACGGCGATCGCTCCACCGTCCGGTTCGCCCCGCATCTACCCTGGCAGGACGCCCCGGTCGCCCAGCGTCTCACCGAACGGCTGGAACTGCCGGTGATCCTGGAACACGACGCCAACGCGGCGATGTGGGCCGAGTATCGGTTCGGCGCCGCCGCGGGCGGGCACAACGTGGTGCTGATCGCGATCGGCACCGGCATCGGCGCCGCCCTGCTGATCGACGGCCAGCTGTATCGGGGCACGCACGGCGTCGCACCCGAACTGGGTCATCTGCAAGTCGTTCCGCAGGGGCGGCCCTGTCCGTGCGGCAAACGCGGGTGCTGGGAGCGCTACTGCAGCGGAACCGCTTTGGCAGAGACCGCGATCGAGATGCTGGCCAGCGATACCCTGCGCTCCGTGCTGGCCAGGGATGTGGCACGCGATCCCGGCTCGCTGACCGGACGGCGGGTCGCGGGCGCCGCGCAGGACGGCGACCCGCTCGCCGTGCGGGTGATGGCCGACTTCGCGCGCTGGCTCGGGCTCGGGCTGGCGTTCGTCAGCGACATCTTCGATCCGGACCTGGTGGTCATCGCGGGCGGCGTGAGCAGTTCGGCGCCGTTGTTCCTGGACGAGGCGCGCGAAGAGTACGCGCGCGCGATCACGGGCGCGGGACACCGGCCGCTGGCCCGCATACGAACCACCCAACTGGGTGAGGCCGCGGGCATGATCGGCGCGGCCGACCTCGCGAGGGCGGCACTGCCCTCGGGCGCGCGTAAGTCCGCGCGCGTCGCGCGGACCAGTCGTTGACCACGCCGCCACGACCCCTCGTGGCCTGCCGCGACACGCCGGTCGTCGTCATCGCTCGGCGTCGGGGCCGAAGTGTGGTGAGATTCGCCGCTGCGGTTGGATGTGATCTTGCACCGGCGGTAAAGTCGGCAGTTGAAGCAGGTGCCCGCAACTATCCCGGTCCCGGGGGAAGGACGTCATGTTCTACTGGCTGCTGAAGTTCGTGCTGCTGGGACCGTTCATTCATCTCTACAACCGGCCTACGGTCGAAGGCGTAGAGAACATTCCGGCGGACGGGCCGGCCATCATGGCGGGTAACCATCTCTCCTTCGCCGACTGGCTGTTCGCTCCGTTGCTCAGCCCGCGGCGGATCAGCTACCTCGCCAAGGCCGAGTACTTCAACACCCCGGGCATCAAGGGCCGGCTCCAGAAGTTCTTCTTCAGCGCCTCGGGCCAGTACCCGATCGATCGCAGCGGCGCCGACGCCGCGGAGGACGCGCTCAACGCCGCCCGCAAGCTGCTCGACCAGGGCCGTCTGGTCGGCCTCTACCCCGAGGGCACCCGCTCCCCCGACGGCCGCCTGTACAAGGGCAAGACCGGCTTGGCCCGCCTGGCGCTGGAGACCGGCGTCCCCGTCATCCCGGTCGCCGTCATCGGCACCGACGAGGTGAGCCCGCCCGGACCGTTCCGCTGGCGCCGCAGGAAGGTGAAAGTCAAGTTCGGCGAGCCCATCGACTTCTCCCGCTACGACGGCATGGGCGGCAACCGCTTCGTCGAGCGCGCCGTCACCGACGAGGTCATGTACGAGCTCATGCAGCTCACCGGCCAGGAGTACGTCGACGTCTACGCCCACAGCCTGAAGAAGGGCGTCCCCAGCGGCAGCCACCCCGCCGCCGTCCCCGTCCGCATCCCGGACACCGCCGCAGGCTGATCACTCCATCCAGGACGATCAAGGTCCCCTCGAGCCGGCTGACGTGCGCCCGTCGACCGTACGGACGAAGATCTGTGGCATCCGATCGGAGGCCGACCTGCGCGCCGCCGTCGCCGCGGGCGCCGACGCGGTCGGATTCATCTCGGGCGTAACGCATGTCAGTGAAGACGCGCTCGACCGGCGTCGCGCTGCCACGCTGGCGGCGGCCACCCCGCCGTTCGTCACCCGCGTGCTGGTCACACATCTGGAGGACCCGGCGGCGATCATCGCACTGGCCGACCGGGTGGGTGTGGACGCGATCCAGGTCCACGGGCTGGTCTCCGCCGATGTGGTCGCCCGGGTACACGAACGCGCGGCCGGGCGGCCGGTTCTCGCCGCCGTACACGTGACCGGTCCGGAGGCCGTCGGCGCCGCACGCGCCATGGCTCCGTATTGCGATGCGGTGCTGCTCGATTCGCGCACCCCCGACCGGCTGGGCGGCACCGGACGCGCACACGATTGGTCGATCAGCGCCACCATCGTCGGCGCGATGGCCGAGTTCGACCGTCCCGTCGTACTGGCAGGCGGCCTCACGCCCGCGACGGTCGCCGCGGCCGTCGGGCAGGTCCACCCGTACGCCGTCGACGTCAACAGCGGCGTCGAATACCCCGGCGGCCACAAGGATCCCGCTGCTTGCGACGCCTTCGTCGCCGCCGCTCGATCGGCGCTGCCCTAGACTCGGCCGAGTCGTCCACAGCGACAAGGTAATGACAAGCCTTCGGTAAGACGGCGCGGCGAAAGTACGGGCATGTTCAAGAAGTTGCTGGCGGTGGCCGGGGTCGGTGGGGCCGAAGTGGAGACCGAGTTGTTCACGCCGGGTGTGCAGCCCGGGGGCACGGTGGAGGGCGTGATCCGTTTGCGGGGCGGTGCGGTCGCGCAGGAGATCACCCAGGTGGCCGTCGAGTTCGTGACCAGGGCCGAGCAGGAGTACGAGGATCACGAGGGCGTGCGCGACGTCGCGTTCGGACGTACCGGGGTGCACGGACCGTTGCATATGCCCGAGGGGGCACCGCTGGAGTTCCGGTTCGCGGCCCGCGCGCCGATGGAAACACCGATCACGTTCTACAACGGACGACACCTGCCCGGCACGGTGGTCTCGCTGCGCACGATCGTGGAGATCCACGGCGCGGTGGACGCCGCCGACACCGACCCGATCGGCGTCGGCGCCCTGCCCGCTCAGCACGTGCTGCTGGAAGCGGTGGAACGCTTGGGATTCCATTTGCGTAGCGCGGACGTGGAATCCGGCCGGGTGCACGACACGCCCCAGACGCTGCCGTTCTACCAGGAGATCGAGTTCGCGGGCGCACCGCACTACCCGGGCCTGAACCAGCTCGAGGTGACTTTCGTTCCGACCGAGACCGGCATGAGCGTGGTCCTGGAGGCGGACAAGCGCGGCGGTTGGCTCTCCGAGGGCCGCGACGTGTTCGACGCGCTGTGGGTGGACTACCAGCACCTGGCCGGCGTGGACTGGGCGGGCGAACTGCACCACCGTATAGCGCGCCTGGCGCACTGACTCTTGCTTGTTGTCCACACGGACCCGGCCCGTTCACGCGCCGTTGACGTAGTTGCGTCAGGGTTGCCTCATGACCGGCTCGGACTCGAGACCCTCCCGGCGCACCCTATTGCGCGCCTCCGCGCTCGGACTGGTGGCGGCCCCTGCACTGGCGGCATGCTCGCCGGACAACGGCCCCGCGCTGGTCCGCGGGCGGCCGGTGCTCACACACGGTGTCGCGGTGGGTGATCCGCGCGCGGACGGCGCACTGATCTGGGCCCGCGCCGATCGCCCCGCCACCTTGCTGGTGGAAACCGCCGCCACGGAATCGTTCACCGATCCCAAGCGTTTCACCGGACCGCTGCTCACACCCGATTCCGACGGCACCGGCCGGGTGCGGGTCAACGGCCTGCCCGCCGGAACGCAGGTGCACTACCGGGTGACGCTGCGCGGCGAGGACGGCGCCACCTCCGAACCGGTCACCGGCGTCTTCCGCACCGCGCCCACCGCCGCGTCGGACATCCGGCTCCAGTGGTCCGGCGACGTCGCGGGCCAGGGCTACGGCATCAACCCGGAGCTGGGCGGCATGAGGATCTTCGCCGTCATGGCCGCCCGCGACCCGCATCTGTTCCTGCACTCCGGCGACTCGATCTACGCCGACGGACCGCTGCGGGAATCGGTCGCCCTGCCCGACGGGCGGATCTGGCGCAATGTGGTGAGCGAGGCGAAAAGCGCTGTCGCGCAGACCCTCGACCAGTTCCGCGGCAACTACGCCTACAACCTGACCGACGAGAACTACCGCCGCTTCAACAGTTCGGTCGCCCAAGTGGTCCAGTGGGACGACCACGAGACGGTGAACAACTGGTACCCGGGCGGACTGGTCGGCGAGTCCAAGGGCTACACCGAACGCTCCATGGACACCCTGGCCACCCGTTCCTGGCAGGCCTTCCACGAGTGGATGCCGCTGGAGCCGAGGGAAGCGGTGGACGGCCGCCTGTATCGCAAGATCTCCTACGGTCCGCTGCTCGACGTCTTCGTGCTGGACATGCGCGCGAACAAGGACGCCAACAACGCGAACAACGGCCCCGACGGCCGCATCTTCGGTCCGGCGCAGACGAAGTGGCTCGTCGACAGCCTGCGCGAGTCCACCGCCACCTGGAAGATCATTGCCAACGACCTGCCGCTCGGCTTGGTCGTCCCGGACGGCGAACAGAAGAACACCACCGCCTTCGAGGGACCCGCCAACGGCGATCCCGGCGCGCCGTCGGGCCGGGAACGCGAGATCGCCCAGGTGCTGTCGTCGATCAAGGCGAACAAGGTGGCCAACGTCGTCTGGCTCACCGCCGACGTGCACTACACGGCGGCGCACCGTTATTCGCCCGAGCGGGCGGCCTTCACCGACTTCGACGAGTTCTGGGAGTTCGTCTCCGGTCCGCTCAACGCGGGCGCGTTCGGCCCGAACCAGCTCGACGGCACGTTCGGTCCGGAGGCGGTCTACGTGCACGCCCCGCCGGTGCAGAACAGCTCGCCACTGGACGCCTTCCAGCATTTCGGCGAGGTGCGCATCGACGGAAGGTCAAGGGAACTGACCGTAGATCTGTGCGACGCCGCCGGATCCGTCCTGTTCAGCAAGAGCCTTGCGCCGGCGTCGCGGTGACACCCCGCTTCGGGGGAGCGGCGCGGGCCGCGCTGTGGTTAGCTCTTCTGCCATGAGCACGCCGCACATTGTCTCCAACGCCGAGGAATACCTCCCCCGCGATACCGCCGATGTCGTTCGCACGGTGCGGGATTCACGTGGGCGATCGGAACGGCTGATGGTGCGCGGCGGCGAGCTGCTCGACGAGGGCCTCGCGCTGCCCGCTCAGCCGACCGTGGTGTCGCTGCGCCGGATGAATCAGGTGCTGGACATCAACCTGGGCCGGCGCACCGTCCGGGTGCAGGCGGGCGCCAAACTCTCCGATATCGACCGCAGGCTCGGCGCGCACGGCCTCGGCCTGCCCGTCGTCGGCGATCACCGCGACATCACCGCGGGCGGCTTCGCCTCGGTCGGCGGCGTCAGCGCGGCCTCGCACAAACACGGCCTGTTCATCGACCAGATCGTCGATCTGGAGTACGTGGACACCGACGGGCGCATCGGCACCTGCGGGCGCACCCACCACACCGAGCGGTTCCAGCGCATCCTGGGCGCGGGCGGCCGGGCGGGCATCATCACCGCGCTCACCCTGGACGCGATCGAGATCGACAAGGAACGCACCTGGCTGACCACCGACGCCGACCGGTTCCTGGACTTCGACTCCTTCGTCGAGCACGCCTATGCGGAGATCTTGCGGCCCGGCAACGCCGAACTGCAGGTCGGCCGCTGGGTCGATACTGCGCCGCTGAAGGTGGCGCGCCCGGTCGGCACCGGTCACGTACAGCTGGGCACCGTGCGCTTCGGGCAGTGGTCGAGCCTGTACCCCACCGCGCCCACCAGGGGACTGCGCGCCCGGCGCGAGGTCGGGTCGCGCGCGCGGAAATCGCTGGGCGCCATCGCCTCCGCCGCGCCCGGCAAGGCGGGCATGCCTGTGCGCAACGCGGCCGCGGGCGCGGTGCTGTTCGCGCCGAAGGTGCAAACCCTCCGCGATGCGGAGTATCTGGCCGATACGGCGCTCAGCTCGTCCGAGCGTGGTCCCGCCTACCGGGTGGGCATTTTCGCGCCCCTGTCGAGCTATACGTCGGTGTTCTACCGCCTCCACGATCTGTTCTCGGGACACCGGGAACGCACCGGCTGCTTCACGGTCATCTCCGCGATGACCTACGGCGTACGCTCGCGCTACCTGCGCGCCGAATCCGCCGCCCGCGGCCTGCCCGCCGAAGACCACGGCCTGATCACCTTCACCTGCCGCCTGCGCCCTGCCGCGCTCCCGTCGGAACAGTTGCGCGACATCGTCTCCGGCATCGAGGAGATCTGCCGTTCGGAGAACTCGCTGCGGTACGAAGCCGAGTAGCGGTTCGGCCCGTACCGTCCCTCGGTCGAGGGCCGCTGGTGCGCGTGCCGCCGGAAATCGCCATGACTACCGATCAGGGCCAGCGCTAGCGTTGCGTTCATGTTCGTCGTGACCGTCACCTACACCGTTCCGCTCGCCGAAGTGGACCCCCTGCGCCCCGCTCACGGTCGCTGGCTGGAGCAGCTCATCACCGACCGGCGCCTCGTGCTGGCGGGACGCCGCGTTCCACTGGTGGGCGGCGTCTACCTGACCACCGATATGCCGCGCGATCGGCTCGACTCGATCCTCGCCACCGATCCGTACCTCCTCCACGGCGTCGCGACGCACGAGGTCGTGGAGTTCACGCCACTACTCGGCGCGCCCGAGGTGATCGCGGCCTCCGACCGCAACGGAGCCTGAGGTGAACCGGACACAGCGGGTCTGATTCGCGAGCACGCACCCCCGAATTCGCCACTCACACTCGGTGAAACTCCGACTGAGCGCTTCTCGGGCCCGAGGCAGTTCTCGAACACCATCCTGCCGCGCTGTCAGGATGCGGACGACGCCGATGCCGATCAGCGACTGCGGACCGAATTCCGGAAACGCCACCGGTAGCGGGTTCTGATGCGACATAGTTGTAAACGCTCACGTTCCCTACTTATACGCGGGCGTACCTTACTCCATGTTCGTGATCGGATCAGAGACCTCATGAGGACGAGCACATCTGCTGCGGCGATCAGCGCATTCGCCATCTCAGCCCTGGTCGCGGGAGCCGTGGCCGGTTTTCCCGCAGCGGCCGACGCCGACACCTCACCCACCGCGGGTGCGCCGGGTGTGATAACGGTGGACTCCACGACGGACGACGTAGCGGCCGACCCAGGCAGCGGGCAATGCCGCACGATCTCCGGCGCCTGCACGCTGCGCGCCGCGGTGCAGACGGCCAATGCCCGTCCAGGCAGCACAATCGTGGTTCCCGCCGGTCGATACGTGTTGACGATCGCCCCCGACCAGCGGAAAGTACAGGGTCGCAACCCTGATCCGACCACGGGCGACCTGAACCTGACCGCCCCCACGACGCTGCGCGGCGCCGGCCGCGATCGAACAGTTCTGGACGCGGGCGGGATCGACCGGGTGCTCAGTGTCGCCGCGCCCGTGACGTTGGCGGGATTGACGGTGACCGGCGGAGTCGCCGCCCAGCACGAGATCCCGTTCTACGACACCGGCGGGGGCGGCATCGCGAATTCGTCGGATCTCGTTCTCGACGACGTCGTGGTCCAGGGCAACAGCGCCGGATACGGCGGCGGCATCTTCAACGTGCCCGGCTCGGACTTGAAGACGAGGAATACGGTCATCTCCGGCAATTCCGCGGGCGAGGCGGGCGGTGTGCGGTGCGACAACACCTGCACCTTCACCGACACCACCATCGCGGACAACCACGTGGTCGACCCCGGAGTCTGGTACCGCCCTGGCGGATTCGCCGGACGCGGCGGCGGCGTCGACGTTCGGGGAAGGGGCGTGGTGACCTTCGATCGCGCGACGATCACCGGGAACACCGCATCCGACGGCGGCAGTGGCATCAACGTCGCGCCGGCCTACCTCGACACCCTTCCACGCCGGTTGACCGACCTGGTGAACGTCCCTCTCGGCACCGTCCTCCTGCGGGACTCCACGATTCTCGGCAACAGGTCCGGGACAGCTGTGGTCAACTGCGCCGAGGTGTTCGCGAGAATTGCCTCGGAAGGTGGCAACACCAGCGACGACGCATCCTGCAACCTCACCGGGGCCGGCGACAGAGTTCTGTCCTAGTCGGCGGGCGTCGGCGGCCCGAGCAAGGCGCGGTGGATGTACACGACGGCTTCCTCGAGCTCGAGCAAGTCTCCTCCGGCACGGAGGGTTCGGCGGACGGCCTCGTTGGTCGCGTCGGTGACCGCCAGGTACGCGCAATCGGGAACGGTGGAGTCGACGGGGCCCGCTGCCGCACGCCAAGATCGGATGAATCCGGCGAACCACTGCTGGCATCGTTCGAACGACTCGATCGCGCGCGACCCGGCCACCGCGGTTTCCAGGTAGAAGGCACGGGCGAACGAAGGCTCGTCGCGCAGCAGCGTGAGGTACTCACGGATGCCGCGGCGGAGCGCTTCGAGTGGCGTCACCGGCTCGGACGAGATCTGCCTCATCACCTGCCGGAGATGATCGATCATCAGATCGCGGCCGGTCTCGGCCGCCGCGAGGAAGCAGGCTTCCTTGTCCGGAAAGTGCTGATAGAACGTCCGACGCGAAACCTTCGCGGCAGCGGCGATATCCGCGATCGTCGCATCGAGGTAGCCCCGGTCGGCGACGACGACCGTGACCCCGTACAGCAGGCGCTGCCGTTGCGAGCCCGTCACCAGGTCGCGAGCGAGGCCGTGCGGTCCGTGCGGTAACGCCTTCAAGGTCGGTTCCAGCAACTTCTCTCCCACCCGCACCTTCATAGCAGGTGCGGGCCCGGAGCTACCCGGACTCCGCCGCTTCGGCAGCTCGTCGCACACGCGAAACGGCCCCACCGGATTTTTCCGGTGGGGCCGTTTCGGCAGATCTTCGGCTCAGTGCTTCTCGGGGCCGAGGTAGTACTCGAACACCAGCCCGGCGGCGGCGGTCAGGACGCACACGACGCCGATGCCGATCAGCCAGAACTGGAAGAACGCCAGGCCGAGCGCGGTCACCGAACCGGCGGCGGCCAGCGTGATCGGCCAGAAGCTGCCGGGCGAGAAGAAGCCCAGGTCGCCCGCACCGTCGACGATCTCGGCGTCCTCGTAGTCCTCCGGGCGCAGGTCGAGACGACGGGCGACGAACCGGAAGTAGGTCCCGATGATCAGCGACAGACCCGCGGTCAACACCATGGCCGTGGTGCCCGCCCATTCGACACCCGTACGCGACTGACCGGTGAAGAAGCCGTAGACGCCCGCGATGATGATGAAGAACACCGTGAGCAGTTCGAAAATCCGCGCTTCGATCTTCATGTCAGATCAATCCTCACTTGCTCTCGGCCGAGGCCGCGCTCTTGGTGTCGCGCCTGGTGTTGAACGGCGCGGTGGACGTGGCGACCGGAGACTCCCCGATGGACGCGAGCGCCTCGGCGTTGGTCTTCCCCGCCTGGCGCGCGTCCAGGTACTTGGTGAACTTCTCCGGCGTGACCGCGCGGACCTCGAAGTTCATCATCGAGTGGAAGGTGCCGCACATCTCGGCGCAGCGGCCGACGAACGCGCCTTCCTTCTCGATCTTGGAGATCTGGAAGACGTTGTCGGAGTGGTTTTCCTTCGGGTTGGGCATCACGTCGCGCTTGAACAGGAACTCCGGCACCCAGAAGGCGTGGATCACGTCGGCGGCGGCGAGCTGGAACTCGATGACCTTGCCGGTCGGCAGCACCAGGACGGGGATCTCGTTGCTCGAGCCGATCGTCTCGACCTTGTCGTAGTGCAGGTAGGAGAGGATGTCGTTCTCCGGCTTGCCGTGTACCGGGCCCGGCTGCGGGTGACCGTCCTTGGTCCGTTCCTTGTACCCCTCGAGCTGCTCCTGGTTCAGCGCCTCACGCGAGGTGTCGATGCCGTCGAACCTGTAGCCGTCCTTGAAGTCGACGTTGCGGTAGCCGAACTTCCAGTTCCACTGGAAGGCGGTCACGTCGACGGTGACGTCGGGGTTGTCCACCTTCTCGTGCACGTAGTTCTGCACGACCACGGTGAAGTAGAACAGCACGGCGATGATGACGAACGGAATCGCCGTGTAGGTCAGCTCCAGCGGCACGTTGTAGCCGGTCTGGCGCGGGAACTCCGGAGAGTCGGCCTTCTTGCGGTGGAACGCGATGGTCCAGAAGGTCAGACCCCAGACCAGCACGCCCATCGCCAGCGCGGCGATGACCGACCAGGTCCACAACTCCCGCATCCGGGTGGCCTGCGGCGTGATGCCGGACGGCCAGCCGAACCGCAGCCAAACAGTGTCGATCGAGCAGCCCGAGACGAGCAGCGCGGTGATCCCCAAGGACACCGCCAGCCCGGCCCGCCGAAGGATACGGCCCTGCCGACCCCGGGCGGGTCGTGCCCCGATCTCTTCGCTCGCCTTGTGCGCCACGCTCACGCCTTCCTGGTCGCCACACATTCCGACAGTGCATCGTCCGGGCTGCGATGGGCCCCGACGACACGTCCTAAGCTCGTATCAGGGCACTCCCCGGGCCGGCGCATTCGCGCGCGGGTCGCCTGAGAGAGACCTGAGTACTACGCAGCGTAGACCAAACGCACCCCCCCTTTGTCGTCGGGTCGGCTTCGACACCTCACCGGGCCCGCCGGGATCATCGTCACCAGCGATTCCGCCCTGACGTGACGCGCGCGACGCGCGGACGCCCTAGGTGCGGCATACTCGGACACTAGATTTCGTCCCCTTGCGCCCCATACGGTGCGCGCGTATCCCGACTGTGAGAAATGAGGTTGCCGACGCCGTGTGTGGACTGCTCGGATTCCTGGCATCTGACGAGGCGGCACCTGGCACGGTGGAGCAGGTCTACGAGGCCTTGCACTGCGTGCGCCACCGCGGCCCGGACGAGCGCGGCACCTGGCACGACGACCATGTGATCTTCGGGTTCAACCGCCTGTCGATCATCGACATCGAGCACTCGCACCAGCCGCTGCGCTGGGGCCCGCCCGAGCGGCCCGACCGCTACGCGCTCACCTTCAACGGCGAGATCTACAACTATCTCGAGCTGCGCGCGGAACTCGCCGAGGCGCACGCCGCCGAGTTCCCGGACGGCAAGATCTTCCAGACCGAGGGCGACAGCGAGGCCATCGTCGCGGCGTTCCACTACTGGGGTCCGGAGGCGGTGCGGCGGCTGCGCGGCATGTTCGCCTTCGCGATCTGGGACGCCGAGACCAAGGAGCTGTTCCTGGCCCGCGACCCGTTCGGCATCAAACCGCTGTTCCTGGCCACCGGGCCGGGCGGAACCGCCTTCGGCAGCGAGAAGAAGAGCCTGCTCGAACTGCTGCCCGCGCTGCGGCTGAGCGACGAGCTGGACCCGCGCGCGCTGGAGCACTACACGGTGCTGCAGTACGTGCCCGAGCCGGAGACGCTGCACAAGGACGTCCGCAGGCTGGAATCGGGCAGCTACGCCACCGTGCGGCCCGGCGCGGCGCCGGTCGTCACCCGGTACTTCACCCCGAAGTTCCCGGTGCGCCCGTTCACCCCCGGCTCGGCGGCGTCCCGCTACCGGGAGATCGCCGCGGCGCTCGAGGACTCCGTCGCCAAGCACATGCGCGCCGACGTGACGGTCGGCTCGTTCCTGTCCGGCGGCATCGACTCCACCGCGGTCGCGGCGCTGGCCATGCGGCACAACCCGAAGCTGATCACGTTCACCACCGGGTTCGAGCGCGAGGGCTACTCGGAGGTGGACGTGGCCGCCGAGAGCGCCGAGGCGATCGGCGCGCGGCACGTGGTGAAGGTGGTGTCCCCCGCCGAGTTCGCCGCGGCGATACCGGAGATCGTCTGGTACCTCGACGACCCGGTGGCCGACCCGGCGCTGGTCCCGCTGTACTTCGTCGCCAAGGAGGCCCGCAAGCACGTCAAGGTGGTGCTCTCGGGTGAGGGCGCCGACGAGCTGTTCGGCGGGTACACCATCTACCGCGAGCCGCTGTCGTTGAAGCCGTTCGAGAAGCTGCCCCGCGGCCTGCGCAGGCTGGCGGGCAAGCTGTCGGACCGGATTCCGGACGGCACGAGGGGCAAGAGCCTGTTGCACCGCGGCTCGCTCACGCTGGAGGAGCGCTACTACGGCAACGCGCGCAGCTTCAGCGACGCCCAGCTGCGCGCCGTGCTGCGCGAGTTCCGGCCGGAATGGACCCACCAGGACGTCACCGCGCCGCTCTACGCGCAGTCGCGCGGCTGGGATCCGGTGGCCCGGATGCAGCACCTTGACCTGTTCACCTGGTTGCGCGGCGACATCCTGGTCAAGGCCGACAAGATGACCATGGCCAACTCGCTGGAACTGCGCGTGCCGTTCCTGGACTCCGAGGTGCTGAAGGCGGCCGAGGGATTGCCGTTCGACCAGAAGATCACCAAGGAGACCACGAAGTACGCGCTGCGTCAGGCGCTGGAGGGCATCGTGCCGCCGCACGTGCTGCACCGCGCCAAACTCGGCTTCCCGGTCCCGCTGCGGCACTGGCTGCGCGGCACGGAACTCTACGACTGGGCGCAGCAGCAGATCGCGGAGTCGCAGACCGACCACCTGCTGAACAAGGCCGCGATCAGCGAGATGCTGGTCGCGCACCGGGCCGGGACCTCCGACCACAGCCGCAGGCTGTGGACACTGCTGGTGTTCATGGTGTGGCACGGCATCTTCGTCGAGGACCGGATCAAGCCGGAGATCCAGGAGCCGGTCTACCCGGTCTCGCTCTGACCCGGAAACGCGGGAAAGGCGCGCACCCGGCCGGGTGCGCGCCTTTCGTTCGCACGGTCTACAGCAGCGTCTTGATGTCCGCCGCGGCTTCGGGACCGTAGGCCTGGCTGAGGCGCTCGAGCGCGGACTCCTTGGTCAGCGTCCACTCCTGGGTGCCCATGGTCTCCAGCACGAGCACGGCGATCAACGAGCCCAGCTGCGCCGAACGCTCCAGGCTCAGCCCGGCGGTGTGCGCGGTGAGGAAGCCTGCGCGGAAGGCGTCACCGACGCCGGTCGGCTCGACCTTCTCGATCTCGGGCACGACGCCGACGGTCACGTCGGTGCCGTCGCGATCGACGATCCGCACGCCGTCCGCGCCCAGGGTGGTGACGCGGACGCCGACCTTCTGGGCGACCTCTTCCTCGGTCAGGCCGGTCTTCTGCAGCAGCAGGCCCCACTCGTACTTGTTCGTGAAAAGATATGCGGCGCCGTCGATCAGCTGCACGGACTGGTCGCCGTCCAAGCGGGCCAGCTGCTGCGAGGGATCGGCGGCGAACGGGATCCCCAATTCGCGGCACTCGGCGGTGTGCCGCAGCATCGCCTCCGGGTCGTTGGCGCCGATCAGGACGAGGTCGAGGTCCCGCGTCTCGGCGAGTTCGGCGATGGAGATGTCGCGGGCCTCACTCATCGCGCCGGGGTAGAACGACGCGAGCTGGGCCATGTCGTCGTCGGTGGTGCAGACGAAACGCGCGGTGTGCGCGCGGTCGGACACCAGCACGGTGGAGCAGTCGACCCCGTGCTTCTCCAACCAGGCGCGGTACTCGCCGAAGTCGGCGCCGACGGCTCCGATCAGCAGGGGCGTCCGATTGAGCAGGCCCATGGCATAGGCGATGTTGCCACCGACGCCTCCGCGACGGATCTGCAGATCATCGACGAGGAAGCTCAGCGACACGTGGTCGAGCTGATCGGCCAGCAGTACGTCGGCGAACCGTCCGGGAAAACGCATGAGGTGGTCGGTCGCAATGGACGCGGAAACGGCGATGGACACGTGGCTGAGCCCCTTCAACGGTAGGCGGCAGGCGGTGCAGACCGGGACGCGAGTCCCGATCTCACCGTAGCTGATGCCGCCTCTCCGGGTCTTCAGGCCGTACTAGTTGAGCGGCACCGGATTTGCGTTCAGGTCTTGCGCAAGTGCCGCTCGGGTCCTGGGCGTTCCCGACGAGTTACCCATGTCCTTACGAGATCAGTTGTTCCGATCGAACGCGGCCGATCTCCGCGACCGCGCCGGGACGCTACTACCTCAGTTGAAGGAGTCGCCGCAGGCGCAGGAGCCGGTGGCGTTCGGGTTGTCGATGGTGAAGCCCTGCTTCTCGATGGTGTCGACGAAGTCGATCGAGGCGCCCTGCACGTACGGCGCGCTCATCCGGTCGACGGCCAGCGTGACGCCACCGAAGTCGACGGTCAGGTCGCCGTCGAGCGAGCGGTCGTCGAAGAACAGCTGGTAACGCAGGCCGGCGCAACCACCCGGCTGCACCGCGATCCGCAGCGCCAGGTCGTCGCGGCCCTCCTGGTCGAGCAGGGCCTTCGCCTTCGTGGCGGCGGCGTCGGTCAGAGTCACACCGTGGGTGGCGGTCTCGTTCTGCACAGTCATGAACTCTCCTCGAGGAACCTGTGGTCGAACCCGTGGAACAGCGCACGGGTCGTGTCGGTAAACACCACTCGGCGGGCTGCTATTCCTCCATCTTGCCACCAGCCGGTCCGCGGTGACACGCAACCTCCGTGAGCCCGCACACTCCGGGCGAATCGGACCGCATTTCTCGCCGCGCCACCCATCGAATAGCCTGGTCGGTGTGAAATTGTTCCGTCGCGGCGAGTCCAGCACCACCGACGCGACCGCCGCATCGACGGTGGTCACGAACGGTGACTCGGCCGCAAGCACCACCCGCGCGGCGGCCACGGCCACCGCGGGCAAGGGCCGTCCCACCCCGAAACGCCGTGACGCGCAAGGCAAGCGCCGCGGCCCGATAGCACCCGCTCCGCTCACCGCGAAGGAGGCCCGCGCCCGGCGCAAGGCCGCGCGGGGCACCAGAGCGGAGCGCAAGGCGGCGTCCGCGAAGCGGCGCGAGGCCGCCGCGGATCGACGGGAGCGCATGCTCGCGGGCGAGGACAAATACCTGCCGCCCCGCGACCAGGGCCCGGTCCGGGCCTTCGTCCGCGACATCGTCGACGCCCGGCGCAACCTGGTCGGCCTGTTCATGCCGATGGCGCTGGTGCTGATCTTCTCGATGTTCCTCGCGCCCGCGCTGCAGACCGTCGTCACCCTGGCCATGCTGGTGATGATGCTGTTCATGGGCATCGAGGGCGTCCTGCTCGGCCGCGTGGTGAACAACCGGGTCAGGGAGCGTTTCCCGGAGACCACCGACGGCGGCTACCGCCTCGGCTGGTACGCCTTCGTCCGCGCCTCGCAGATCCGCAAGATGCGCGCCCCGAAGCCGCGAGTAACCCCCGGCGAAGCTGTGTAGTTTTGCCAGCGCCTACGGCGCTGGCCGGTCAGCGGTGGTGGGTGTTGCGGCCGAGCATCGCCGTCAGCTCGGAGTGCAGCCGCTGTACGTCGCGGTCGATCACTTGCGCGGATCCCGCGCGGTCGGTGCCGCGGGCGATGAGTGTGGCGAAAGCCACGATGACCGCCAGGGTGATGAGAAAAGTAACCATGGCAGTAATTTTGCGGTCAGCGATTTACCGCCGAAAGTGGCGGTAGTGACATTGTTCGCAAAAATACGGCCACTAGACTGGGCGCATGCTGTCGAAGGTCGCCGTGGTGCTGTCCGAACGCATGGCCATGTTCGAATTCGGGGTCATCTGTGAGGTTTTCGGCCTCGACCGCACGGCCGACGGACTGCCCGCCTTCGATTTCCGGGTGTGCGGGGCCGAGCCGGGTGTCCCGCTGCACTCGACCAGCCCTGGCATCACAGTCACACCGGAGTACGGGCTGGAGGAACTGGCGGCGGCCGATCTGGTGGCCATTCCCGCCGCCGCGGCCGACCACGGATTCGATCCGCGGGTCGTCACGGCCATCCGCGACGCTGCGGCCGCCGGGGCGACCGTGCTCACCGTGTGTTCCGGAGCGTTCCTGGCCGGGGCGGCCGGGTTGCTCGACGGCCGCAAATGCACCACGCACTGGCGCTACGTGGAGAAACTCGCGGCCGAGTACCCCGAGGCAACTGTCGATCCGGACGTGCTGTTCGTCGACGAGGGTGACCTGATCACCAGCGCAGGCACCGCCGCGGGCATCGATGCCTGCCTGCACCTGGTGCGGCGCGAACTCGGCAGCGGCGTGGCCAACGCGATCGCGCGGCGGATGGTGGTCCCCCCGCAGCGCGACGGCGGGCAGCGCCAGTTCATCGAACGCCCCGTCGCGGCCTGCACGTCCGACAGCCTCATCCCCACCTTGGAGTGGATGAACGAGCACCTCGACCTGCCGCACACAGTGGAAGACCTGGCCGCCCGCGCCAACATGTCCACCCGCACCTTCGCGCGCCGATTCGCCGCCGAGACCGGAACCACCCCCGTGAAGTGGCTCACCAACCAGCGCGTGCTGCTGGCCAAGCAACTGCTCGAGGAAACCGACCTCGGGCTGGAACACATCGCCGACCGCTCCGGCTTCGGCTCCGGCGCCCTCCTGCGCCACCACTTCCAGCGTCTCGTCGGCATCGCCCCCACCGAGTACCGCCGCCGCTTCGGACGCAGCTCGGACACTCCCGCCTGATGACAAAACGGCGATGGGACCCGGCGGAATCTGCCGGACCGCGGCACTCACCCAACTGCACCGAGTCCGCGCGCTGAAAGGCACCGCATGAACCGCGGACATCGAACACGTATGTGGATCGCTACGGCCGACCTGGCGAGCATGACCGGCTGACTGGCCTGCGACATCGAAGAACACGACTCGCGTCCGATACGCAGTGCCTCGACGACCCCCTAGCCCGTAAGGTGCCCGACGATCCCGCCTGGGACCGGACCCGCCGCCACCATCTGTTCGGGCCTACCGCCGCGCCCGCTCGGCACGTCTCGCCGCAGGCCGCATTCCGAAGTTCGCCGGAGCACGGCACACGCCGGGCGGGCATCGGCAGTCACGCGGCAATCCGCCGTTCGATTGATACCGTGCACTCGTGTCGGAAAGTCCCTCGCCCGCGGCGGCGCGCAGCATCCTTGTTCTGGGTGGCGCGCGGTCCGGAAAGTCGGCGTTCGCGGAGGACCTCGCGCTTCGGGCCGGCGGCCCGGTGCGCTATCTCGCGACCGCCGTGCCCGATCCCGCCGACCACGATTTCGCCGAGCGCATCGCCAAGCATCGCGGCCGACGCCCGGCGGGCTGGTCGACCATCGAAAGCGCCGACCCGACAGCGATTCTCACCGCGTTCATGCCCACGCCGCCCGACGTGACCCTGATCGACGACATCGGCACCTGGCTGACCGCCCGCATCGACGCGCGCGAGGCTTGGGAGGCTCCGCGCGGCACGGTCTCCCCCGACACCGACGCACTGGTCGCGGCCGTCGCCGCCTACACCGGTGATCTCGTGATCGTCAGCCCGGAGGTAGGCATGGGCGTCATCCCGGCCACGCGTTCGGGCCGCCTCTTCCGCGACGAGATCGGCACCCTCAACCAGCGCTTGGCCCAGGTCTGCGACGAGGCCTTCTTGGTCGTAGCGGGCCTTCCCCTCCGTCTCGAGTAGCCCGCGCGACGACGAGCGACGACCGGCGGTGAACCGCGCGGATCGGTCGCACCGCCCACCGCCGGAGATCAGGTCACGGACCCACGGCGCGAAGGGGCAATGGCAAGATTGGGCGGCGTAGTCGGCGGAACCGCCATGACCGAAAGGCTCGATAGTGACGCACGGATTCGGACCGGTAGCGCCTCCGGACACACAGTTTCGTGCGGCGGCCGAGCAACGGCAGGCGCAGCTGACCAAACCCGCTGGTGCACTGGGCCGATTGGAGCAACTCGGCAACTGGGTGGCGGCCTGCCAGGGCGCGTGCCCGCCGAAGCAGTTCGAGCGCGCCAGGGTCGTGGTCTTCGCCGGGGATCACGGCATCGCGCGGCACGGGGTGTCGGCGTATCCGAGTGAGGTCACCGCGCAGATGGTCGCGAACTTCCTGGGTGGCGGCGCCGCGGTGAACGCGCTGGCGGCGGTGGCGGGCGCGACGGTTCGGGTGGCGGACATCTCCGTCGACGCCGACACCGATCCGCAGGTGTCCGAGCACAAGGTGCGCCGCTCCAGCGGGGCGATCGATCGCGAGGACGCGCTCACCGCCGAGGAGGTCCGAGCGGCGATCGAAGCAGGCCGCGCCATCGCCGACGAGGAGATCGACGCGGGCGCCGACCTGCTGATCGCGGGTGACATGGGCATCGGCAACACCACTCCGGCCACCGTGCTCGTCGCGAGCCTGACCGATACCGAGCCGGTCGCGGCGGTCGGCCGCGGCACCGGCGTCGACGACGCCGGATGGATCCGCAAGGTCGCCGCGATCCGCGACGCGATGCGCCGCGCCCGCCCGGTGGTGAAGGACCCGGTCGAACTTCTCCGCGTGGCCGCGGGCGCCGACTTCGCCGCGATGGCGGCGTTCCTCGCCCAGGCCGCCACCCGTCGTACGCCCGTCGTCCTGGACGGCGTCGTCGTCACGGCCGCGGCGATGGTCGCAGAGGATCTCGCCGCGGGCGCGAGCGCCTGGTGGCTGGCCGGTCACCGCTCCACCGAACCGGCACACGAACTCGCGCTGCGGCACCTGCGCCTGGATCCGCTGCTCGACCTGACCATGCGCCTCGGCGAAGGCTCCGGCGCGCTGACCGCCCTTCCGATCCTCCGCTCGGCGGTGGCCGCGCTCGCGGAGATGTCCACCTTCGCCGAAGCGGGCGTCAGCACCTCCGACGCCGAACAGGCGAGCGCCCCGCCGAACCTGCGCAAGTGAAGTCCGCCCTGCCGCGAGGCCGCCACCTGCCTACGACTCGGCGCGGCTGCCGTGACCTCGTTCCCGCCGGACCGTTCGGGGCTTCGAGCGGCGATCCGCAGGCGTCGGCAGTCCGCGCGCGGCACCCGGCCCCCAGGGAAGCGCCGCCCGTCCGCGGAGGACCGGCGTGAACGGGGTTCGGCTGGCGATCTCCTGGCTCACGGTGCTCCCGGTGCGCGGGCCGGATGCCGTGGACCGCGCGGCGGCGGGGCGGGCGATCCTGCTGGCGCCGCTGGTCGGCGCCCTGCTCGGGGCCGGGGCGGCGGGCCTGCTCTGGGCGCTGACCTGGGCCGGGGCGAGCGCCGCGCTGGCCGGGCTGCTGGTGGTCGGCGCGCTGGCGTTGATCACCAGGGGTATGCATCTCGACGGCCTGGCCGACACCTTGGACGGGCTCGGCAGCTATGGGCCGCCGGAGCGGGCAAGGCAGATCATGAAGAGCGGCGGGGCCGGACCATTCGGCGTCGCCGGGCTGGCGTTCGTCATCGGTATACAGGCGTTCTCGTTCGCGTCCTTGGCCGATTCGGGCCGGTGGTTCGCCGCCGCTCTCGCCGTGGTGACCGGCCGTGTCGCGGTGATCCTCGCTTGCCGGGGTGTCCCGGCCGCGCCGGGCACCGGGTTCGGTGTTCTGGTGGCAGGCACGCAATCGGCCGCCGCCGCGGTCATGTGGCCGGTGACCGCGGCGGGTCTCGCCGTGTTCGCCGTGCCGGGCCGCCCGTGGCTCGGCCCGCTGGCCGTGACGCTCGGACTGGCCGCGTCGAGGGTTCTGGTCCGGCACTGCGCGCGCCGTTTCGGCGGGCTCTCCGGTGACGTCCTCGGCGCCGCGATCGAGACCACGGTGGCCCTCACCGCGGCCGTGCTGTCCCTCACGATCCAGCCCGGCTGACCGTCTCCGGCGGGCCGTTGGGGGCGAGAGTCTGGGTCACTGGAATTTTTCCGGCGGTGGCGCGCGGATCGTCTGGGTCGGGCAATAAGGTGGGCGGTATGTCTTCTGAGCGCCTGTACTTTCGCCAGCTGTTGTCGGGACGCGACTACGCCGTGGGCGATCCGATCGCGACGCAGATGCGCAACTTCGCGTATCTGATCGGCGATCGGGAAACGGGCGACTGCGTGGTGATCGATCCGGCCTACGCCGCGGGTGATCTGGTGGACATCGCCGAGGGCGACGGCCTGCGGCTGAGCGGGGTGCTCGCCACCCACCACCACCCCGATCACGTGGGCGGCACGATGCTCGGCTTCACCCTGCGCGGTGTGCGCGAGCTGCTCGAAAAGACAAGCGTCCCAGTGCATGTCAACGCCAAAGAACTGCCGTGGGTGGCCAACGTCACCGGGATCGCCGAGAGCGAGTTCACCGGCCACGAGCACGGCGACAAGGTCACCGTCGGAGCTTTCGACATCGAGTTACTACACACGCCCGGCCACACGCCGGGCAGTCAGTGCTTCCTGTTCGACAACCGCCTCATCGCGGGCGACACCCTGTTCGTCGACGGCTGTGGCCGCACCGATTTCCCCGGCGGCGATTCGGACGAAATGTTCCGCAGCCTGCGCTACCTGGCCGGACTCGCCGGCGACCCGGTCGTCTATCCGGGCCACTGGTACTCGCAGGAACCCAGCGCCGCGCTGTCCACTGTCCGGGACAAAAACTACGTCATGCGTCCGCAGACGCTGGAGCAGTGGCACATGCTGATGCCGGGCTGAGTCACATCCGCCGCATCCACCCGTGCTTGTCGGCGAAGGTGCCGCGCTGGATGCCGGTGAGGGTGTCGCGCAGGGCCATGGTGACCGCGCCGGGCTCGCCACCGCCGATGGTGAATTCGCCCTCACCGGAGCGAACCCAGCCGACCGGCGTGATCACCGCGGCGGTGCCGCACGCGAAAACCTCGGTGATCTCCCCGGATTCGGCGCCCTTGCGCCATTCCTCGACCGAGATCTTGCGCTCCTCGACCGGGAAGCCGGAATCGGCGGCGAGGGTGAGCAGCGAGTCGCGGGTGATGCCGGGCAACAGCGAGCCGGACAGTTCCGGGGTGACCAGGCGCGCGTCGGAGCCGGAACCGAAGACGAAGAACAGGTTGTTGGTACCCATCTCCTCGACGTAGCGGCGCTCACACGCGTCCAGCCACACCACCTGGTCGCAGCCCTTGGCCGACGCCTCGGCCTGGGCCAGCAGCGAAGCCGCGTAGTTGCCGGCGACCTTCGCCTCGCCGGTGCCGCCCGGCGCGGCGCGCACGTATTCGGTGGACAGCCAGACCCGCACCGGCTTGACGCCACGCGGGAAGTACGCCCCCGCCGGGGAACCGAGCAGCAGGTACTTGTACGCCGCGGCGGGCTTCACGCCGAGTCCGGCCTCGGTCGCGAACATGAACGGCCGCAGGTACAGCGATTCCTCGCCGCCCGCCGCGGGCACCCACTCGCGGTCGACCTCGAGCAGTTGGCGCACCGACTCGATGAACAGCTCGTCGGGCAGCTCGGCCATCGCCATCCGGCGAGACGACCGGCGGAAACGCGCGGCGTTGGCGTCGATGCGGAAGCAGGAGACGCTGCCGTCACTGTGCCGGTAGGCCTTGAGTCCCTCGAAGATGGCCTGGCCGTAGTGGAACACCATGGTGGCGGGGTCCAGCGCCAGCGGCCCGTACGGCTCCACCCGCGCGTTCGTCCACGTGCCGCCGACGTAATCGATCGAGACCATGTGATCGGTGAAGTACCGCCCGAACCCCGGCTCCGCCAGTACCTCCTGTCGCCGCTGCGCCGGAAGCGGCGCGGGGTGCGGAATACGGGTGAACTGTGCGGCAGCGGTCATGGCGACGATCCTATCCGGCCCGATTCCGGCCATTTCGCCTTGGTCCATACCCCTCAGCGCAGCGCCGCCCGCAGCCGATCGCCCATGCGTCCGGGAGAAGGACGGGTCACTTGGTGCTGGTCCGCACGAACGGCGGGCGCACGATTTCGCAGCGCACGCGGCGGCCGCGCACGTCGACCTCGACCTCGGCGCCGGGTTGGATGTCCGCCGCGGTGTCGAGCAATGCCAGCGCGATGCCGACCTTGAGGGTGGGCGAGAAGGTGCCGGAAGTGGTTTCGCCGACGGGCTCGCCATCACGCAGCACGGTCTGCCCTTGCCGGAGCACACCCCGGTCGAGTGCTTTCAGCCCCAGCAGGATTCGGCGCGGACCGGCCGACTTCTCCTGTTCCAGAGCGGCCTTCCCCCAGAACTCCGGCTTCTGCCAGCCGACCGCCCACCCGCAGCGCGCCTGCACCGGGGAGATGTCCAGGGAGAGTTCGTGCCCGTGCAGCGGATAGCCCATCTCCGTACGCAGGGTGTCGCGGGCCCCGAGCCCGGCCACCTGCCCCTCGGCGGCGCGCACCCGCTCGACCAAGACGCGGAACAGCGACTCGGCGTCGGCCCAGCGCGGCAGCAATTCGTAGCCGTGCTCGCCGGTGTATCCGGTGCGGCAGACCCGGACGGGACGGCCGTCCCACTCGGCGTCGGCGTAGGCCATGTACTCGAGGTCGGTGGGCAGCCCGAGCGCGCTCAGCACCTCGCCGGAGCGCGGGCCCTGCACGGCGAAGACGGCGTAGTCGCGGTGCTCGTCGGTCACCGTGACGCCCTCGGGCGCGACCTTGCTCAGTTCCGCGACGACCGCCGCGGTGTTGGCGGCGTTCGGCACCAGGAAGATCTCCTCGTCGCCGACGTAGTAGGCGATCAGGTCGTCGATCACTCCGCCGTCCGGGGCGCAGCACAGTGTGTACTGCGCCTTGCCCGCCCGGATCCGGCCGAGATCGTTGGTCAGGGCCGAGTTCACGAACGCCGCGGCGCCCTGGCCGCGCACCGTCGCCTTGCCGAGATGGCTGACGTCGAACAGCCCCACCGTCGTGCGAACCGCCTGGTGCTCGGTCACCGTGCCCGCATAGGACACCGGCATCTCCCAGCCGCCGAACGGCGCGAAGGTCGCCCCCAGCTCGACGTGCACGGCGTGGATGGGTCCTTGCAGCAGGTTCGTCTCGGTCACCAGCCGAGCTTATCCGGGACCAGGGCGTCCGACGCTCGCACGCACTGAGGCCGGAACCACATCGGGATGAGCGTCGGGCCGTTCTGCGGCAAGGTGTGCGTCGTTCCGGTCGGCGCGAATCCGCAGCGGCTGTAGAGCCGGGCGGATCGTTCGGTGCTGGCTTCCAGGAACGCCGGGACGTCCGCTTCGGATGCCGCCTTCAACCGATCGGCGAGAATCGCCGCTCCGGCCCCTTTTCCGCGATGCTCCGGCACCGTGACGATCACCTGCAGGTACCGATGCGGGAACTCCCGGGGGTGTTCGCGGGCGAGCAGGTCGGTGACGATCACCAGCCGCTGCGCCACGCGCAGATCGGGAGCCTGCTCGAGCATGGTCCGCGCCTCGGCGGCTTCGTCGGCGAATCGTTCGACCGAGGTGACGTGCTGCCAGATCGACATCGACCAGATCTCCTCGCCCGCGCCCGCGACCCAGATCTCGTCGTCGCGCAACGCTCGATCGACCAGACCGGGCACGAACGCGGTACGGAAACCCGTATCGGGCTGTCCTTCGAGCACCCACGCGGTCACCACCTCGTCCGCGCTGGCGATGCCGAACGCCTCGATCAGCGCGTCACGGTCCTGGACACCCGCCTGGCGAGCGGTGATCTCCATCCGCCTCCCCTTTCCCTGCGAACACCGTACTCACGCATGAATCTAGGCAGGTCGAAGCCGTATCACTACCATTTCGTCACACCTGTTCGTGTGTCGAAACGGAATCCGGATGACCTGCGCTATCTGCCACGGCGACCTCGCCCAGCCCAGCCGGGGCCGACGGCGCAAGTACTGCTCGCGCTCCTGCCAGGCCCGCGCCTATCGCGCCCGCCGCGCGGCGATTCCGGTGCGCCGCCCCACCCGTCCGGCGCGGCTCACCACCGTCGGCATCGCACGCGCGGCGGTGGAGCTGGCCGACCGCGACGGGCTCGACGGTCTCACCATGCGCCGCCTGGCCGGCGCGCTCGGCGTCGCGACCGCCACCCTCTACCGCCACTTCCCCGACCGCGAAGCGCTCCTGGCGAGCATGGCGGAGCTGGCGCTCGACGAGATCCCGCCGCCCGGGACGGAATGCGGCGGCTGGCGTCCCCGGCTACGGCACGAAGCGCACGAGGAGTGGCGCCTCTACCGCAGGCATCCGTGGATGCTGCCGCTGCTGGCGCGCGTCCGTCCGCCGCTGGGCCCGGCGCTGCTGGACGTCCTGGAGCGCAACTTCGCCGCCCTCGACCATCCCGGCCTGACCCGGCAGACCGGATTCGCGATCTACCTCGCACTGTCGGGCCTGGTCCAAGGGCTCGCGCTGTTGTGGAGTTCCGAGCGCGCCGACCGCCTCGGCGATCCGCGCGACGCCGCCGAGACGGCCGCGCCGCGCGATCTCGCCGAACTGCTCGACCCGGCGCTGCGTCCCGTCCTGCACCGTTACTTCACCGACCTCTCCACCTTCGAGATGGACTTCGACGACCTGCTCGCGACCTCGGTGGAACTCCTGCTCGACGGCGTCGCGGTGCGCCATCCGGAACGAAGCGAATAGCCTGTGCCAATGACCGCTGTTGCAGATCGCTCGCTCGGACCGGAACTGGCACGCACCGAGACCATCGGCGCGGACACCGATGTGCTCGTCATCGGGTTGACCTCCTCGGAGGACGGTCCCGCCATCGTGCCCGAGGACCTGTTCGGCGACGTGCTCACCGCCGACGTGCGCGCGGAACTGCTCGATCAGCTCGGCGCGGTGGGCGCCAAGGGCAAAGCCGAGGAGCTGACCCGCATCCCGGCGCCGGTCGGGCTGGACGGCGTGAGCAGCGTCCTGGCCGTCGGCCTCGGCTCCGCCGAGAAGCTCGACGCCGAGCAGATCCGCCGTTCGGCCGGTGTGGCCGCCCGCTCGCTGTCCGGCACCGAACTGGTGGTGACCACGCTGTCCGGGCTGGATATCGGCGCCGCCGCCGAGGGCTTCTACCTGGGCGCCTACTCGTTCACCCCGTTCCGCTCGGACAAGTCGGCGCCCAAGCCGGACGAGCGGCCCGTGGCCCGCGTCGAGTTGCTCGTGCCCGAGCCGGGATTCGGCGAAGAAGCCTTGTTCCGCGCGCAGGTCACCGCCGAGGCCGTCGCCACCGCACGGGATTTCGTGAACACCCCGCCCAGCCATCTGTTCCCGGCCGAGTTCGCGTCGCGTGCTCAGGAACTCGCCGAGGCCGCGGGCCTCACCGTGGAGGTGCTGGATGAGAAAGCGCTGGAAGCGGGCGGTTACGGCGGCGTGCTCGGCGTGGGCAAGGGTTCCTCGCGCCCGCCGCGCCTGATCCGGATCACCTACGCGGGCGGCCCGAAGAAGGTCGCCCTGGTCGGCAAGGGCATCACCTTCGACACCGGCGGCATCTCCATCAAGCCCGCGCAGAACATGGAGAACATGACCTCCGACATGGCGGGCGCCGCCGCCGTGATCGCCACGACGCTGCTGGCCGCGCGGCTGAGCCTGCCGATCACCGTCACCGCGACCGTGCCGATGGCGGAGAACATGCCGTCGGCCACCGCGCAGCGCCCCGGCGACGTGCTCACCCAGTACGGCGGCACCACCGTCGAGGTGCTCAACACCGACGCCGAGGGCCGGTTGATCCTCGCCGACGCGATCGTGCGCGCGAGCGAGGACGACCCGGAGTACCTGATCGACGTGGCCACCCTGACCGGGGCGCAGATGGTCGCGCTCGGCACCCGCACGCCCGGCGTGATGGGCACCGACGAGTTCCGCGACCGGGTTGCCCGCATCTCCCGCGAGGTCGGGGAGAACGGCTGGGCCATGCCGCTTCCCGCCGAACTGCGCGGCGACCTGAACTCCAAGATCGCCGACCTGGCCAATGTCGCGCCGCACCGCTGGGGCGGCATGCTGTCGGCCGGGCTGTTCCTCAAGGAGTTCGTCCCGGAGAACGTGCAGTGGGCCCACCTCGACGTGGCGGGCCCGGCCTATAACACCGGCGGTCCGTTCGGCTACATCGGCAAGGGCGGCACCGGCGTCCCCGTTCGCACGCTGATCGCCGTGCTCCAGGACATCGCCGGGGAGTGAGCGCGACGCGCGTCGTCCGGGACGACTCCCGGACGACGCGCACAGGCCACCCCGCCCGACCGCATCACGTGTTCCATGCTCCTGGCCGGACTCAGGACCGACATTCCGGCGCGTCCGGCTCGCGTCACTGACGGCAAGCGAGACGGCTCCGCGGCACCCCCACGGGTCCCGCGGGAATCGGGCGCAACGGACAATCCGACGGCTCAGAGGTCGTACAGATCCCGCTCCATTTCGCGCTGCCGCTCCACTCGCTTACGCGCGTCGTAGTCGCGCATGCGTTGCGGATACCCGGTCTTGCGGACGTCGTAGACGGGGATGTGCAAATCCTTGGCAAGCCGTTGCGCCCCGCGCTCGCCGACGATCCGGCGTGTCCATTCACCATCCGCGGCAATAAGGACAACTGTGACATCTGTCACCGTGGTCTTCGGTTCGATGTAGCCCTCGACGCCCACATGCGTGCGCACCCAGTCGGCCAGATGACGAGCGTCCGGCCCGGACACCGAACCCCCACGTGAAGTGCCGCCACCCCGGGCAGCGCCGCCGCGGAAACGATCCAGCAAACCCAACGACGCCGACCTCCTTTCCTGCACCGGAGAATGTTCACCGCCGGTCTTCCCATACTGCCAGCTCCGCGCAGTACGCCGCCCTGTGCTACATGGCTTGCGCGCGAGTGCAAGGATGGACCGCGGTACAAGAACCACACGGATCTCCGGTGCCACGCACAATGATCGGTGGCTTCCGGACTCCCGTCGCGACCCGCGCCGGGCGTCCGCAGTGAGATCAACTGTTGTAGAACCCCGTCGAGCAGTCAGAGGAGTCAACGGACATGGCCTTCTCCGTCCAGATGCCCGCTCTTGGTGAGAGCGTCACCGAGGGAACGGTGACCAGGTGGCTGAAGCAGGAAGGAGACACGGTCGAGGTCGACGAGCCGCTGCTCGAAGTCTCCACCGACAAGGTCGACACCGAAATCCCGTCCCCCGCGGCGGGTGTGCTGTCGAAGATCGTCGCGAACGAAGACGACGTGGTCGAGGTCGGCGGCGAGCTCGGCGTGATCAGCGAGCCCGGTGAGGCGGCTTCTTCCGCTCCCGCGCCCGCTCCCGAAGCCGCGGCGCCCGCGCAGGAGACCCCGGTCCCTTCGGAGGAAGCGCCTGCCGCCGAGCCCCAGCCCGCTCCCGCCGAGCAGCCCGCGCCCGCCGCCCAGGCCGCTCCCGCGTCGTCGGGTGACGGCACGCCGGTGAAGATGCCGGAACTCGGCGAGTCGGTCACCGAGGGCACCGTCACCCGCTGGCTGAAGGCGGTCGGTGACGAGGTCGCCGTCGACGAGCCGTTGCTCGAGGTCTCCACCGACAAGGTCGACACCGAGATCCCCTCGCCCGTCGCGGGCACCCTGCTGGAGATCTCCGCCCAGGAAGACGACATCGTGGCCGTCGGTGGGCAGCTCGGCGTCATCGGCAGCGGAGCACCGGCGGCCGCCGCCCCGGCTCCCGCGCCCGCCCCGGCACCTGCTCCGAAGCCCGAACCGGCCCCGAAGCCCGAACCGGCCCCGGTCGCCGCCGCCCCGGCTCCCGCACCCGCCCAGGCTCCCGCTCCGGCTCCGGCGCCCAAGCCCGAACCGGCTCCCGCGCCCGCCGCCGCGGCGGCCGCCGAATCCTCCAACGGCGCAACCCCGTACGTCACTCCGCTGGTCCGCAAGCTGGCCGACGAGCACAACGTCGACCTCGCCGCGATCACCGGTTCCGGTGTCGGGGGCCGCATTCGCAAGCAGGATGTGCTCGCCGCCGCCGAGGCCAAGAAGGCTCCTGCTCCGGCGGCTGCTCCCGCCGCGGCCGCGCCCGCCGCGCAGGCGCCCGCCGCGCCCGCCGCCGCCCGTTCCCAGCTGGCCCACCTGGTCGGCACGGTGCAGAAGGCCAACCGCATCCGCCAGATCACCGCGACCAAGACCCGCGAGTCGCTGCAGACCACCGCGCAGCTGACCCAGGTGCACGAGGCCGACGTCACCAAGATCGCGGCGCTGCGCAAGCAGGCCAAGGCCGCGTTCAAGGAGCGCGAAGGCGTCAACCTGACGTTCCTGCCCTTCTTCGCCAAGGCCGTGGTCGAGGCGCTGGGCGTGCACCCGAACGTCAACGCCAGCTACGACGAGTCCAGCAAGGAGATCACCTACCACGCCTCGGTGCACCTCGGCATCGCCGTCGACACCGAGCAGGGCCTGCTGTCCCCGGTGATCCACAACGCCAGCGACCTGTCGCTGGCCGGGCTGGCGCGCGCCATCGCCGACATCGCCAACCGGGCCCGCAACGGCGGACTCAAGCCCGACGAGCTGGCCGGCGGCACCTTCACCATCACCAACATCGGCAGCCAGGGCGCGCTGTTCGACACCCCGATCCTGGTTCCGCCGCAGGCGGCCATGCTGGGCACGGGCGCGATCGTCAAGCGTCCGGTCGTCGTGACCGACGAGACCGGCAACGAGTCCATCGGCGTCCGCTCGATGTGCTACCTGCCGCTCACCTACGACCACCGCCTGATCGACGGCGCCGACGCCGGGCGCTTCCTGACCACGATCCGTCACCGGCTCGAGGAAGCGGCGTTCGAGGCCGATCTCGGCCTGTGAGGAAGGTCCCGCGGCACGTATGAAGGTCGTGATCGCCGGCTCGTCCGGGTTGATCGGGACGGCGCTCGTCGCGGCTCTGCGCCGCGACGGGCACGAGGTCGCCAGGCTGGTGCGCAGGAAAACCGCGGGTCCGGACGAATTCGCCTGGAACCCGGCCCGCGCCCACCTGGACGAGCGGGCGCTTCGCGGCGCCGACGCCGTGGTCAACCTGTGCGGCGCGGGCGTGGGACGGCGCCGCTGGAACGGCAGCTTCAAACAAGAATTGCGGGACAGCCGGATCACGCCCACCGACGTGCTGGCCGGGGCGGTGGCCGACGCGGGTGTCCCCGTGCTGCTCAACGCCAGCGGCGTGCACTACTACGGCGGCGCGACCGGCGATCGGGTGGTGGACGAGTCATCGCCCGCCGGTTCCGGATTCCTGGCCGCGCTGTGCCGTGACTGGGAGAAGGCGACCGAACCCGCCACGGCGGCCGGGGTGCGCACCGTGCTGTTGCGCAGCGCCGTGGTGCTGTCCCGGGCCGGTGGCCTGCTCGGCATGCTGCATCCGCTGTACGCGGTCGGCTTGGGCGGGCGGCTGGGCAACGGTCGCCAGTACACGCCGTGGATCTCGATGGCCGACGAGATCGGCGCGATCGTCTTCGCGCTCACCCATGACACGATGTCCGGTCCGATCAACGTGGTCGGTCCCGCACCGGTCACCAACGCCGAGTTCAGCCGCGCGCTCGGCCGGGCGCTGCATCGCCCGACTCCGCTCGTCATCCCGGCATTCGCGCTGCACGCGCTCGTCGGCGAGATGGCGCGGGAGGCGATCCTGCACGGGCCGAGGGCCATTCCCACCGCGCTCGAGGAAGCGGGCTACCAGTTCCACCATCCCACCATCGGCGCCGCGCTCGCGGCCGCGGTGGGACGACCCGGAGATGTTCGATGACCGACCGACTCGACACCAGGCCCGCCACCGTCATCCGCGACGCCACCACCGACGATCTTCCGGCGATCCTCGACATCCACAACGCGAATATCGCCACGTCCACCGCGATCTGGGACACCGAGCGCGTCGGCTTGGACGAACGCCTCGGCTGGTTCCGGGCCCGCACCGGCGCGAGCCTGCCCGTGCTGGTCGCCGAGATCGGCGGGGAGCTGGCCGGTTACGCGAGCTACGGGCCTTGGCGAGCCAAATCGGGATACCGCTACACGGTCGAGAACTCCGTGTACGTCGACGAACGCTTCCAGCGTCGCGGCATCGCCACCGCCCTGCTCACCGAGTTGATCGACCGTGCGCGCCGCGCGGGCGCCGTGCACGCCATGATCGCCGCCATCGAATCGTCCAACACCGGTTCGATCGTGCTGCACGAACGCTTCGGCTTCCGCACCGTCGGCGTGCTGCCCGAGGTGGGCCACAAATTCGGCCGCTGGATGGACCTGACCCTCATGCAGCTGACCTTGCCGGTCGAGGTCGACTGACCCGCATCTTCGCACCTCACCTGCCGAATCTCGCGCGGAATACCAGTTGTTCGCGCGGCAATGCGCTCGTCTACGCAGGGCGGCCGGTCCGTAGTCGAGCCTCGGCGTCGCTGCGCGCGTGTCTTTCAGATCCTGCGGTCTCGGCACCTGCCCGCGAGACCCCATCGCATGGACCTGGCGACAGCCTCCGGGATGCGAGATCGCCTGTCTGGGATCAGGCCGAACAAGGACCGGGAACCTCCTCCGGTCAGCGTAAGGGCAACCCTCCAGCTCTCCACCTGGCAACCCCGCCACGACTGTGGGGGTTCCCACATCGAGGTGCTGGAACCGGCCGTCCCCGTGGGCGTACCGTCGTCGCTGTGATCAACCCGCGCACCACCCGGTCCGCCCGATTCGATACGACCCCGATCGTGGTCGAGGATCTCGGACTCATCGACTATCACGCCGCCTGGGACCTGCAACGCGGCATCGCCGAGCAGCGCGCCGACGGCAACGGATCCGATCATCTGCTGCTGCTCGAACATCCGTCGGTGTACACCGCGGGCCGCCGCACCGAGGCCGACGACCTGCCCATCGACGGCAGTCCGGTGGTGCAGGTCGACCGCGGTGGCAAGATCACCTGGCACGGTCCGGGCCAACTGGTCGGCTACCCCATCGTGCGGCTCGCCGAGCCGGTCGACGTCGTCGACTACGTGCGCCGCCTCGAGGAGGCGTTGATCACCGTGTGCACCGGCCTCGGTCTGGTCTGTGGCCGCGTCGAGGGCCGCTCGGGCGTCTGGCTGTCCGCCACCGAGTTGTACGCCGAACGCAAGATCGCCGCGATCGGGGTGCGCGTGCAGCGTGGCGTGGCCCTGCACGGCGTCTCGTTCAACTGCAACGCCGCCATGGACGGGTTCCAGGCGATCGTCCCCTGCGGCATCCGCGACGCGGGCGTCACCACGTTGACCCGCGAACTCGGTCGAGAAGTGACCGTCGCCGAGATCAAGCCGCTGGTGGCCGACGCCATCATCCGCGCGCTCGACGGCGACCTGCCGGTCGGCGAGCACGATATCTCCCGCGTCACTCCTGGTGACACCACCCCGCGTACCACGAACGCGACGGCGTAAGGTCGATCAAGTGACCTCAGTCGATACCCCGACACCACACAATGCGTCCGCACCCAACGGCCGCAAGCTCTTGCGCATCGAAGCCCGCAACGCGGAAACCCCCATCGAGCGCAAACCCAAGTGGATTCGCACCCGCGCCACCATGGGGCCCGAGTACTCCGAACTCAAGGGTTTGGTGAAGCGCGAAGGCCTGCACACTGTTTGCGAGGAAGCGGGCTGCCCCAACATCTTCGAATGCTGGGAAGACCGCGAGGCCACCTTCCTGATCGGCGGCGAACAGTGCACGCGCCGCTGTGATTTCTGCCAGATCGACACCGGCAAGCCCGCTGCCCTGGACCGCGACGAGCCCCGCCGCGTCGCCGAGAGCGTCCAGGCCATGGGCCTGCGCTACTCGACCATCACCGGCGTCGCCCGCGACGACCTGGAAGACGGCGGCGCCTGGCTCTACGCCGAAACCGTCCGCGCCATCAAGCGTCTGAACCCGCACACGGGCGTGGAATTGCTGATCCCCGACTTCAACGCGAACCCCGACCAGCTCGCCGAGGTCTTCTCCGCGCGCCCGGAAGTGCTGGCGCACAACCTCGAAACGGTTCCGCGCATCTTCAAGCGCATCCGCCCGGCTTTCCGTTACGAGCGCTCCCTCGCGGTCCTGACCGCCGCCCGCGAAGCCGGTCTGGTCACCAAGTCGAATCTCATCCTCGGCATGGGCGAAACCCCCGAGGAAGTCACCCAGGCCATGCGCGACCTGCACGAGGCAGGCTGCGACATCCTCACCATCACCCAGTACCTGCGCCCCTCCCCCCGCCACCATCCCGTGGACCGCTGGGTGAAGCCGGAGGAATTCGTCGAGCACTCCGAGGCGGCCGAGGAAATCGGCTTCGCGGGCGTCATGGCAGGCCCCCTGGTCCGCTCCTCCTACCGGGCCGGGCGGCTGTATGCCCAGGCGATGGCCCACCATGGCCGCGAGATCGCTCCCGAGATGGCGCACCTCGCTGAGGAGGGCACCGCCTCCCAGGAAGCCAGCTCGGTGCTGGCCCGCTTCGGCAACTGATCCTTACCGTCGGCCCTCGCGCCCAGCCTTCGCGCGCGAGGGCCGACGCGTGTCCGAAGCAGACCACACTCTCGGTGCGTAAACTAAGATTGATTCTTAGTAAGTTGTCACCTTAGTTCAGGAGGCGGGTGTGGAGTTCACCGGAAGGTCCGCAGACCTCGACCTGCTCACTCGTCAACTGAACTCGGTGATCGAGGGCACCGGCACCACCCGGGGCCGTGCCGTCATCGTGACCGGTCGCCGACGGGTCGGTAAATCGCGGCTCGTCCAGGAATTCTGCGATCGTTCCGACCACGGCTACCTGGTCTTTCAGGCAACGCGCGGGCGCAATCCCGTTGCCGAGCGTGAGGAGTTCACCGCTACGGTCGCTCAGTCCGGGTTCGGTCGCGCGGAGTTGATCAGCGGGTTGCAGGCCGGCGACTGGAATCAAGCTCTCCGGTCCCTGGCGATCGCCTTACCCGATGACGCGCCCTGTATCGCGGTTATCGATGAGGTGCCGTGGCTGGTCGAACAGGATCCGGAGTTCGAAGGCGCGTTGCAGACGGTGTGGGATCGCCACCTGTCGGCCAAGCCGGTGCTACTGCTCCTGGTCGGCAGCGACATCTCCGTCATGGAGGCACTCGGATCACGCGACCGGCCGTTCTTCGGGCGCGCGACGAAAATGACCGTCGAACCGCTGCATTTGGCCGATGTGCAGGCCATGACCGGCCTCGACGCCGCCGACAGCGTCGACGCGGTGCTGATCACCGGCGGATTCCCCGAGATCGTGAGTTCGTGGCGCCCAGGAATGAGCCGTGCCGACTTCCTGCGTGACGCGGCCGCGAATCCACTGGCCCCTTTGCTCGTGGCAGGCGAGTTGTCGCTGCTGGGGGAGTTTCCGGAGGGAATGCGCTCGCGCGCGGTCCTGGAAGCCATCGGCAGCGGAGAACGAACCTTCAGTACCATCGCCGCCCAAGCCGGTGGAACGAACGCACTGCCCGCGGGCACCCTCAATCCGCTGCTGAACATGTTGCAGGACAAGCGAATCGTTGCTGGCGATCTTCCGCTGTCCACGAAGCCGGATACCAAGAACAAACGCTACCGAATCGCCGACCCCTATCTCCGGTTCTGGCTCGCCTTCCTGGAACGCGGCATTCCACTCATCGAGCGCGGCCGTGGCGATGTCGCACTGAACCGGATCGAACGTTCCTGGACCACCTGGCGCGGACGTGCTATCGAACCGTTGGTCCGCGAATCCCTCATGCGTCTGCTGCCCGATACGAGGTGGCCGGACACCGAGGCGGTCGGTGGCTGGTGGAACCGGCAGAACAATCCCGAAATCGACCTGATCGGGGCCGATCGAGAACCGGTCGCCAGGGCGGTGCATTTCGTCGGCTCGATCAAGTGGCTCGAAGATCGCCCGTTCGACCGCCATGATTACGACCGTCTCGCCCGTTCGCTGTCCGCAGTGCCCGGAACCGATCACGGCACCGCACTCGTAGCCGTCTCGCGATCCGGCGTCGCGAAGAACTTGCCGCTGGCATTGCATTGGGGGCCAGAGGATCTCGTTCGAGCATGGGAGTGAATCTCGATCCGAATCGGCCTGTTCGGTCCCGAGCGGACACCCGGATAATCTGCGTCCAGGACCCGAGGATGCCGAGCGATGCGAACGGAATCGACTCAGGGGACAAGCGGAACTTCTCGCGGAGCGCGATCTTGCAAGCCGGTAGGACTGGTTGCGAGGTAGTCGCGAAATAATTGCCCATGCCCGCTCTGAGTTGTCAGCACAAGCGTGGATACAGAGTTCCAGTAATCGGATCGAGACAAAGTTGGTCTCGTTACTGCAAAGTACGAATTTGTGGTCCAAATCACGTTTGCTAGCATAATGCCTGGTAGTGGCGTTGATAGGTATAGCCGATCGGCGCTTACAAGATCGCTTATCCGGACCATTAACTGACTGTTTGCCGTGCGTTAACCAGTCGTGATCAAGCTGAGATCAGGTCTGAGAGGGACCTGGGAAACAGCTCCACAGCCCACGGCTTGTTTCTCTTCGGGTACGGCAGCGGCACCGACGGGCATCGCCCCCGAGTCGTGCACCGCGTCGCGCCGCCAGGAATTCGAACCCTGGCCTTCACAACGAAATCCGAAAACCGCACACGAGCCGAGATGGCGAACACCTTACCTGGTGCCCGCCGTGGATCCGCGCTGGGTTTTCCCGGCCGGATCGCCGCACGAACAAGGAACTGATTTCTCGATGTCTGACGCACGCCCTTCTTTTCTCCGCCGCCCGTCCCTTCGTAAGGGCGCTGCCCTCGCCGCCACAGTCGGCGTGATCGCCGTCGGCTTCTCCGCCGGTGTGGCGGTGGCCGACGACAGCGCTCCGGCGCCCGTTACGCCGGTCGCCGCGCCGTTCGACCTCCCGGCTCTGCCGGGACTGCCCGCGCTGCCCGCGTTGCCAGGGCTGCCCGCGCCCGCGCCCGAGGGTCTCGTGCCCGCCCCGCCGCAGGTCTACGAGAACAACCTCGACGGCTGGATCCGCCAGTCCCTCGACGTCATGCGCCTGCACGGCATTCCGGGGAGCTACGAGGGCATCCACCGCAACATCATGCGCGAATCCGGCGGCAACCCCAAGGCCATCAACCTGTCGGACTCCAACGCCGCCAAAGGGACCCCCTCCAAGGGCCTGCTCCAGGTGATCGACCCGACCTTCAACGCCTACCACGTCGACGGCACCGCCTTCGACATCTGGGACCCGGTCGCCAACATCACCGCCGCCTGCAACTACGCGGCGCACCGCTACGGCTCGATGGACAACGTCAACGGGGCCTACTGAGCCTCGAACCCGGATCCGGCAAGCGCCTCCTCGTCTCCTCGACGCGGAGGCGCTGCCGTTTCCGGGTGCGACCGCACCACCGCGGCACCGCTGTTTCGGCCCTGTCCCCACGACTCGGGCTGGACTTCCTCGACGCGGAGGCCGTCGACGCTTGCGGACAGCTTTGCCGGGCTGGGCTCAGCCGACTACTTCACGAAGTCGCGCACGCCCTCGAAAACCGTCGACGAGGACAGCAGCGCGATATGGCCGAGGCACGCCGTCTGGGTGTTGGTGGCACCGCTGAGAATCGTGCTCTGATCGGGGTTGATGATCTCATCGCACGGCGACCACCAGGTGCCGTAGTTCACCCGGCCGGGGGTTTCGTCGGTGCTGTTGAGTTCGGCGAGGAAGGCTGAGCCGGGCAGCATCTCCACGCAGGAGGCGTCGAAGCATCCGTTGGCGACGTCGGTGCCGTGATTGGGGCCGGCGATGGAGACCCAGTCGTCGACGACATTCAGGCCGTCCAGCTTCTTCAGGTACCAGCGACTGTTGAGGCCGCCCATCGAGTGGGAGATGATGTCGATCTTGGCGGCGCCGGTTTTCGCGCGCAGCGCATCGGCCTGCGCTTTCACCTGTAGTGCGATGTCCTTGTTCGACTGTGTGGTGTCGTAGCTGAATCGTGCCATCTCTTCTGCGGAGTATCCCGCGTCCAGGAATCTGCTCCACATGTAATCCCAGTCCGCCGCCGATCCGTGCCAGCCGTGGACGAAAAGGATAGGATCCCGCGCCGGCGCCGCAGCCGCCTGTGGCGTGGCGATGCCGAGTGCGGCCGTAGCCGTCGTGACCAGGGTGATTGCGGCCATGCCTAGGCGGCGCGTGATCGATGTGATGCGCATGATTTGACTCCGATCTGCTCGCTGCACTGCGAGCAGACAGAAGGTAGCGCCTCGAGGCTCATCCGGGGCATTGTGAGATTTGGTTGTTTCAACTCGCCGCCGAGTCCTTGGTTCTCTCACGACATTCCGCGCAGAAGGTCCTGGGCGAAGCTACGCCGCGCCGACGAGCTGACAGCAGAGGGCAGGTCGGGAGAGGAGTCCTCGGGAGAGGAGTCCAGAGCCTCGAACCCGTGCCCGTTGAAGTCGCGGGCCGCCTACCGTGCATACGATTCCGGATACTCGCGTCAGCTCGGCAAGGAATCCGACCGGCTGATGCTTGTGCCGACGCCATCACCACTGCCCGCTGAATCCGGACCAGCCGCTTGCCGCGCAGCGGGATATGGGCCAGCTTGCGGCTGCCACCCCGGACCGTGGGTACCGCATCAAATTCCGGACGCGGCACCAGGGACGGCGCACCGCGCCAAGACCCACCTTCGAGCTAGACCTCGATGCGGCGAGTCCTGGGTCGCGCTTCCCACCAGCTGGTCGATGCCGACTAATGGATACGAGGTATCAGACTTGTGCCGCGCGCCGGGCCAAGAAGTCTCGAACCTCTGGAACCCGGGAATGACCGCGAATCGTATCCGCGATGGCATCGATGCGTTGATGCAGGCGGGTGGACGCGAGTCCGGCGATGGTGTCGTAGTTTTCGGCGAGCAGTGAGCATGCTCGTGCGACGTCACCGGACGTGGTGAAGTTCTCCGCGAGATGGACCTGCCACGCGGCGCGCTCCCTGGGCCATGCCGATGAACTTTCGATCGCGGCTTGCAGATTGGATGTCGCCTGCGAGTGCTCGCCGAGCCGCATCTGCGCCCAGCCGATGCCACCGACGAATTCGCCTTCCGGCAGGTAAACCCAATCCGGGTCGTGCCCACGAGTCGATTCGAATGCACGGTGCGCCCGGCTGATCGCCGCCGTCATGGCGGACTTGTCACCGCGTACCCCGTGAGCTTCGGCCTCCCTGATCGCCATCAACGCACGCAGTTTCGGACCACCGTCGCGGAGCGATGCCCGGGCTCCGGCCTGTGCGTATTGCACGGCCAAAGGGTTCCCCTTCGCGTCGTCTCCGGGACGACTCGCCATCAGACAGCTGGCATTCCCCAGCGCATGCGCCGCAGCGATCCCGTCACCTGCCGCATTCGCAGCGTTCGCCGCGTCGGCGTAATACCGCCGAGCATCATCGAGACGCCCTGCGTCGTAGTGCACCCAACCGGCGGCGGTCATCATCTCGGCGGCGGCGCTGGTGAGCGCACGCCCGACCGCCTCGGTGTAACTCCCCTGGTCGAGAAGCTGCTCGACGTAGCGGACCTGATTGGCCGCCACCCGGCACAAACGGTCGCCGCCGACCACGAGATCCAGTTCGTGGATCTGATTCACGCTGTCGATGATGGCTTCGACATCGCTCGCGCCGACTTTCCCTGCGGACGCCGACGCGGCGTTCGCGGGGGCGGAAACCGACATCATGGCGGCCCCCGCGCTTACTGATGCCCCTGCTTTGAAGAAGTTGCGACGGTCCACATCTGCCTCCCGGTCCGACTCCACTACCAGTATGGCAAGCGGAACGTCCAGTGCACGGGCTACGAGCCGCAGGACGCGAACATCGTGCGAGGCCGGGCCGCCGCGCTCCAGACCCGAGACAGCGGGCTGCGAGAAGTTGATGAGCGCACCTAATTCCGTCTGCGTCATGCCGACGGATTTCCTGATGCGCCGGATCACTTCGCCCGTGGTCATGTACATGGCCGAGCGTCCCCCGATCGTTTGTCGAATTTCCCCACAGCTTTTACCCCGAAAGCGATTGCACCGGCAGGATATACGGCCCTTCGCATAGCCGGAACGGAAATCGCGATCCGTGCTCCCACCTCGGTGTTCGCGCGACCTACCTTCGCTCGCGGATGCTCGGTACCGGGGCGACGCCGCACTCTGCGCGGCGCACCAGCCCGCCAGAGTGGCGGGCCGGTGGCGAAAGCCCCCGGTACCGGGCACCGGTCGATCCGCGAGACAGAGAGGTTTCCCGTGTCCACGCATTCCCTCGCCATGTACCAACTCATCGCCCTGTGTGACGCGGCCGCCCACCAAGCGCCGATGCGGCCGCTCAGTATCCGCCAGGCCCATGAGGTGATGCAGATCCATGTGGCTTGCCGCGCGAAATACTGCGCACGCAAAGCGGCGGCGCGACAGGTGCTGGTCGACAGCGGACGGATGGTGCCGGACCCGAGCAGGCCGCAGTGACGGCAGCTGCTCCCGGGCCGCCGAACCGACGCCGCCACATCCAAATCGAAACCGGTCCGCTGCGCCTGGACTACCAGGCAAGCGCCGAACAGGCCGAAAGCGTCGCACGCGCACTGGCGCAACGGTTCCCGGAAATCACGGTGACTGTGGACGACGACCTGGACGACGATCTCCCGCACCTTCCTTGCGCACAGCTGTGGGACTGATCGCTCCGCCCCGCCACCCCTTCATCCTCGAAATGCGAACGGAGACTGCAACGATGCGATCTGCCCAACTCGAACGAGGCCGACTCCACCCCGATTCGTGCTGACGGAGCGGCCATGAATACAGATCCCGCCTCCGATCCCACACTCACCCGCTGCCAGCGCTACCGGCACGTCTACGGCCTGCCGTGCTACGTACACCAGGAAACTCGGCGAATCACCCTGCGCGCGGGAGACGTAGGCGCGGTCACCGTGCCCGAACAACTCGGCAGAATGGTCCACTCCGACCTCGCCGGGCAATACTTGCTCGGCCCCGTCATCGCACACGGCTCCGGACGCTGGACGATCCTCGTCCGCCCCGACGACACCCACCAGCTCGCCAACGACACCGACATCTTCGTCGCACTGCTGCGCGCCTCCGCGACGATCGTCCCCGATGGCGGCGAGATCCTGCTGCCCTCCCCCGCCGACGAACGAACTGGATACCGCCGGTGGGTCGTCGCACCACGCGACGCGTTCCGCCCGCACATCAGCACCGTCGTCCAGTCGATCATCATCTGCGCGGACCGAACTGCACACCACCACTATGGGTTCCAAAAAACCGACCAGCCGCGAGAACACCCCTAGCAACACCCACTCACCTGCGCGCCCGTCGATCAGATGACCCAACGACCCGAAGCTCCTGATCCGAACGAACCGAATCCGGTGGAACCGGAGACCCTGTATATGCGTCATAGACTTCAGGACGACTTTGACGGCCCGGATCGGGAGGCTTCGTGGGACGACGGACGACGGCGACAGTTGTTGCACTCGCTGGGGTGGCGCTGGTCGCTTCGGGGTGCGATTCGGGCACGAACGGGACTGCCACGCCCAGCACGACCGATACCTCGGCGGCCACGGCCGCCCTGTGGGATCCGTGCACGCAAGTATCGAACAGCACATTGCAGCAGATCGGCGTCCGACCAGACACCAAGAGGTCGGGGGTTGCGGGGGTCGAGGAGCCTGGCTGGAAAGTGTGCTCGTGGAACAACGACAACTTCAACCTCGGAGTGTCCACGACGATCTACACAGTCGATGACTTCAAGGCCAAGCCCGACAACATCAACTTCTCCGACCTATCGATCGCCGGACGCGAGGGTGTCCAGCACCGGAGATCTTCGGACCGGTTCAACGAGCTTTGCGATCTAATTTTTCCTGCGAAATTCGGATCGTTCGGTTTGACGATTTCCAATCGCGCGTCAGCAAAGAATCCGGCAGAGCCGTGTTCGAGCGCGCGTGCTGCGGCGGAGATTCTTGTACCGACTTTTCCACGCTGAGAAGGGGGCATCAAATGGCACTGAACGAAGACTTATCACGATGGCAGTACCTAGCCGGCGAGGCCAAAGCAGGTCGGTTGTATCTGGACCGATCGGTCGCACAGGCATGCCGCGACGCGTGCAATCGGCAGATTGATCTCTACAATCAGCTTCGCGATGATCTGCAGTGGGTTAGCAAGGTAAGCGGGCTCGGCAAGTTCGACTGCTCGGATGACCTAGCAGACATGCTGGGCGCAAAGGCAATCGGCGGCGACGGGGATGTGGACTCCGCCCTCAAAGAGCACATCGAAGTATTGACCCTGATGCGTGATACGATCCAGATTTCCGTGGACCGCATCGGCGCGACGGACGACTCCAACGCGCAAGATACGAGCAATCTGCTGAACTGACCGGGGGATAATCATGGGCCTGCCGTTCTTGGTAGCGATTGGCGCCGCGCTGTACGAGCAGTCGAAATCCGGCCCGCCGGACAGCGGTTCGCGCGACGAGAGCCCCGACGCGGCCATCGCGCGGAACCGCATCACCGAAATCATGCGCGCCGGTAGTGATTTGCAGACCCAGTCGCCGAAAGTTCCGGAGAGCGCGTACAAGAACCCGGACGGCATGGACGATCTCTATCAACGCCTGCAGGCGATGTCGATCGATGGAGTCGTCGCGCTGCACCAGCGGTGGGAGTCCATTCGCAACCGGCTCGAGCAGGGTTTGCAAGGTTTCGGCCCGGAGATCGGCAAGGCCATGGAAGGCAAATGGGAGGGGGCGGCGGCGAAGGCCGCGGCGGACGGGATCAAGGAATATGTCGACAAGTCCGGCGGACTGATCAGTTCGGTGCAGATCGTCGCCGAGAAGGTGAAGATCATCCGGTCGGGCATCGAGGTCACCCGGCCCGCCGTGCAAGAAGCACCCGCCCATACGTGGACCAGCAACGTCGCGAGTTGGGTGCCGGGCCCGACCTGGAAGCTGAACCAGCATCGCGAGGACGCCGCGCACGACGCGTCGGTGAACGTCGTCAAGAACGTCTTCTACCCTGCCGTCCGTGAAGCTGACACCGGCGTTCCACTGGTGCCCAAGCCGTACAACCCGGTGCACAATTCGAGCGATCAGCCGTACACGCCGAACAACGGCTGGCAGCCGTCGTCGTCCGGCACAGGCACCGCCGACAAAGCCACCACGGCGGACCCAGCACAGCAACCGGGTACCGAGAACACGCCGGAGACCACCGTCCCGTCCAGCACGAATCCTGTTGCCGAGCAGGAAAGCACGACCGAACAGAGCGCGACCACACCCGCGAGCACGAACCCGTCGACCCAACCGGCGAGCACCAATCCCGGAACCGATCCATCGCTGACCCGCCCCGGAACACCGAGTCCCGGATCTCCTGGCACGCACAGCCCGGGCACACTCAACCCGAACGCTCCAGGCCTCGGCGCTCCCGCACCGGGTCGCAGCATCAACAGTGTCCCGGGCGGCGTTCCAGCCGCCGCTTCCGCGCGGCCCGGCACCGGTCGGCCGGGAACGAGCGGCATGCCGGGCATGATGGCGCCGGGCGCTCGCGGCAAGGGCGACGACGACAAGGAGCACCAGACGAAGGACTACCTGGTGAACCAGCGCAACGGTGAGGAACTCACCGGTCTCGGTGCGGAGAACAGTGTGAAGTCGGTGCCACCGGTGATCGGCGAATGAGCCGGACCGGTCTCGACGCCACGCCACGACGCGCGGGGTCCATGACGAAGGAGCCGGTTGCATGAGCCGACGGGACTGGTCGTTCACCGCGCTCGGCTTCACGGTGCTGTGGCGGGCCGTCGAGCGCGACGTGCTGCCATACCCCTTGCAGTACCGATCCACGGCGGAGACCGTCGCCGATTACGAGTCGGAGTGGAAATCCGAAGCCGCCGGACTGCACCGTCGCCTCGACGAGTCCCTGTACAGCGCACTGCGTGTGCTGGCCGAACCCGAGGCACGCATCGAGATGGCGGGATTCAGCGGGAAGGACAAACTGCGCGTCCACGCGGCCGTGCACTATCGGCATGCCGTGCTGCTGGTACAGGAGCCCACCGCATCGCCGGATCGCGGTGGAGCCGTGCACATGTCACTGATCGCTGCGGAGAGCGTGAGCCGTCGGGTCATCGACCACCTACCCGACGCCGCACGCGGCAGCGGCCCCGGCATCGAGATCTCCCGGCACGAACTCGACGCCGAGGACGAGGAACCGTACCGCGTGGGCGCACCGGCCCCGCCCCGCGCCCGAGCCGAGCAGTTCTTCGAACGCCCCCGCACCACCATCGCCCACGTCGCGGTCTACGCGGGCCCGGCCTGGGACAACCGCCCGGCGCCCGCCCGCGGCTTCCACGTGATGGACTACCCCGACGGCCGCTACCTCGTCCGCAGCGGAACCACCATCAAGGCCGTCCCCGCCGACACCACGGAAGTACGGTCCCAACTCGACCGGGTCGTACACGCAACGGTCGCGGCCTTCCGCGAGGAAAACGATCCCAGCTACACCTGACGCCACCCTCCACACACGCAACCGGGACCAGGCGGGCCAGAGAAGTGAGCCAACGATCCAGCGCCGCAGACGCACCGGAGTTCACCAGCCCGATTCTCCGGGGAGTCCGAGCGGTTTGCCCTTGTGGCACAGGGCACCGGCGCGGACGAGCGCGCCGAGTTCGGGCGCGTCGACCTTGTGGCAGCGCGCTCAGTCGGTGGATGTCTTCTGACGCCTCAGGACCAGCGCTAGCCCGATGACGACCAGCACAATCATGAGAACCGCGGTGGCGACGTTGTCAGGCATTCCCAGGAATTCGGGGCGATAGAGGGGATGGCTGTAGACGGGATCATCGACGAAGAAATACGAGGTGCCGGGCCAGCAACCCGCGGCGAGCACCGCGATCCAGAAGGCGCCGGCGAGGTAGGCGCCGGTTGCCATGCTGAAGCGATCGGTCACCGGGCGGCCGAGCAGGCATATCAGCGCACCTACGCCCAGGCCGATGGCGGCGAAGAAACCCATCGCGGTATGCAGCTTGGCGTGCGGCAGCCAAGCGGGATTGTTCATATGTCTGCTCGCCAGGATCACTCCGTCGAGCAGGACGGGGACAACGATCGTGGCGATGCCGACGACAACCAGCAGCACCCGTCCGACGTGGGGTACCTGGGTGCGTCTCGGTGGATCCGAGCGGACCGCGGCTCGTTCGGTGGTGGCGTGATCGGACATCGGTATCCTCCTAGTTCATGACAGGATATTATCTCAATCGAGATAGTATCAAGTGAGATACACCTGGTCGAGTGATCGACCAGAGAGGTAGCCTCCCGCCATGCCTATCCGTGACGCGACACCGGACTACGCCATCGGCCCCCTCCTGCAGCGAGCGCACCGGCATGCGGCTGACGCGTTCAACTCGGCGCTCACGGCACTGGACATACAGGGCAGGCATTTCGGAGTGCTGATGACCCTGCAGCGCCTCGGCCCGATGAATCAGACACGGCTGGTAGAACATCTCGGCGCGGACAAGTCCGCTATGGTCCGAATGATCGATGATCTCGAGTCCAGAGGATTCGTCAAACGCTGCGACGACCCTGCCGACCGGCGAGCGGTCGCCGTCACACTGACCGAGTCCGGCACGAAGGCGTTCAAACATGCGGAAACGATCGCCAAGGCCGCCGCCGACGACCTGCTCGAGGGATTCGATGCCGCTGAGCGCGCGCAATTCAAACGACTGCTGGGAAAATTCGTGAACGTTGCACCCAGTGACGTCGCACCATTGCCCGGCCGCGGACAACAATGAGCATCAGCACTTCAGAATGGGCGCCCTCCTTGCAGTGCGGAGGTTGGTCACGTCAGGTGGAGCGGGTCGGTGCCTGTTCTGGAGGAACCGTCGAAACGTTCGATGATTCGTGAAACCAGCAACGCTGTTCTCGCGTTTCCGGGGACACATCGCGTAGCGCTCTCCAGAGCGGCAGAGTTCCCGAAACGGCACCTCCCCGTTGCGGTACCGCTTACCTACTTGGACTCCCGGGAAGCCGTTCCGGTTCCATTCCTCTCTGAATCAAGCACTCACCGCCGATTGCGTGGTGGCCTGAAGATTTCAAGATCGGACGCCGCAACGACGCCACTGCTCGGAGCAAGTTCGTCCAGGATGCGGGAAGGGCCCCCACAGCGGCAGGCGCTTCGACGACTCGGCCGAGAATGTTCGCCACCACCGCCGCGATCACTGGGGCGCAGCAAGCCGAAGACGACCCCCAGTGCGAGTCCAGCTGGGACCGGAGCTTGCGGGGCACTCGCGCCTGGCGAAAGCTGGCGGGGTGCTGCGGTCGATAAGCGACGTATGCTGCCCCACAGACGATTTCGGCATAAACCGCGGTGCCGATTGCGCCACGTAGTCGCCACGCGAACGGCCCATCGGCCCGACGACGGCCCATCGATGCAGGTCACACCGCTACTCCCGCCAGTGACAACAAACACAGCGCCGGGTGAACATAACCTTGCCCTATGCCTCGCTGGAGTACGCACCGACGGAAGCCGGCGGAGGTGGGCCGGCTGGCACGAGTCGGCGGGGATCCCGAATCATTCTCGGCAGCAACGCTTTCCAGGTCGATAACCAGATCGATCACCGCCGCCGCGAGTGGGCCCGGCGCATCGTCGACCGCGCACAACCAAGCACCGCCGCCGCCGCGAGTACATCCGGGCGCACTCGCACCGAAGAGCGAATCCGACTCGCAGACCACAGTGATGGCGATGCCTCCGCTGCCACCACCACGTCAGGACGACGAGCCGCACCGGCTGCATCACTCGGGCGCGGCCGCTTTCGTCGGACTCTGCGTCGGTGTAGTGCTCCTGCTGGTATCGGGGTGTCTACTGGTGAACCACCCGACGGGAACGTCGGCGTCGTCGACGGCCCTGCGCACCAGCGCACCCAGCGCCCCGGCACCGACGTCCACCGTGCAGAAGACAACGCCGGTAGCGGCTCCCCCTCCGGTCCGGACGGGCATCGGTGTCACCTTCGGAAAGGTCGTCGCCAATGACGGCACGACGATGGTGGTCAGAAACGCGTTCACCAGCAGCAGCGTCAAGGTCCGCGCCGACGCCAACACCAAGGTGAACGTCCTGGTTGCCAAACAGGCGACGGACATCCGCGTCGGCGCTATCGTCGCCGTCTACGGACGGCAGTATCCCGATCACACGATCGTCGCGGAGTTCATCACCGGCATTTCGATCGGGGCCCCGACCCGGTGAGCGGATCGCCGCGTCAATCACGCCCGCGCAACGCCGCTTCCACCGCCGCGTCGTCGACCGGCTCGGTCTGTCCCCACACGTCTCGCGCCAGCCGCAGCTTTCCGCACATGCTGGCCACCAACGCCGCCTCAGCCGCCGCGTCGGCCCCGCCCTGCCCGATTGCTTTGCGGTAGCGGACCGCATCGACGACAACCGATTTGACCCGCTCGTGTGCGAGGTAGGTCCGCAGGTCGCGACGCCACTGCCCGATCGCGGCCTCGGGCTCGGCGGCGACCCACGCGGCGAGGAACGCCTCCTGCTCTTCCGGCAGGTAGCCCATCTTGTGCAGATGCGTGGCCACGTCGTAGACCGGATCGCCGTACAGCGCGAATTCCCAATCCAGGAATACGACCCGATCGTTTCGCACGATCATGTTCTTCCGGTGCACGTCGGCGTGCAGCATTCGAAAAGGCCTGGCCTCGAGCGTGTCCCACGCCGCGAGGATGTGCTCGAGCGGCTGATCGGGCACACCCAAGCGGCGGTACAGCTCGCCGAACTCCGCACTGCTGTCACGGTGCACGCGGGCGGTGACGGCGGACAATCGGCGCGCGAACCCAGCGGGTTCGTCACCCCAGTCCGGCTCGACCGGCGGCAGTAGATCTCGGGGGATGCGCCGAAGTTCCCCGAACAGCGCCGCCACATCAGCCGGTACATGAGCCGGAACTCGGACCCCGCGCGGCGCGATGCGATCCAGCAGGTCGCCGTCGATGTAGTCGTGGATCTGATAGGCGGGGTGAACCGATTCCCAGCGCAGTCTCGGCGCCGCGGCGACGAAGGGCTCGATCGCGATCAGCACCGCGGGTTCGGGCCATTGCCGCAGGTCCATCACATCGGCGCCGGCTACCGGAATCCGCACGTTCACCGCACCGGCGACGCCGTCGACGCGGACGTTGTGGTTGTAGTACCCCGCGGCCGACTGCGATCGGGACAGCGCTTCGACGTACATCGCCTCGGCGTCGACACCGATCACCCGGGCGATCACGCGTGCCGCGTCGCGGTCCAATCCCGAGCCGGGCGTCGGCGGCTGAATGCGCGACCGCGCGGCCGCCGCGGCTTCGGAGATGTCGGGTTCGGTCCAGCCGTACAGCGCCAGGACCGCTCGCGCGACGAGGACCAGCCCCGGATAGACGTTCGCCCCCTGGAATTCCGCGATGGCCCAGCGCGCACTGCGGACGGCATCGTCGCGCCTCCCGCGACGCGCGAAGACGCCCGCGCGGAACAGTTCGGCCCTGGCCCGACCGGAGCGGTACCCGGCCTGCTCGAGAATCTCGCACGCTTCGGCGAGCGCGTGCTCGGCGGCATCCAGCTCCCCGAGCGACAACCGCGCCAGACCCAATGCGGTGTAGGCCTTTCCGAGTTCGTGCAACGCGCCGAGCTCACGCTGCCGCACGATCGCCGCTCCGGCGGCCTCGATCGCCCCTGCCGGGTCCGTGAGCGCCAAGAGTTCCGCCAGGTTCGTCGCGACATTCGCCTGTCCGACAACGCTGCCCGCAGCTCGATAGTGGGTGTCGGCCTCCGTCAGATACCGGGCGGCGCGTTCGGTGTCGAACGCCAATCGGTAGGCGAGATGACGCAACCGGGCGATGTCGCCGAGGAACTCGTGGTCGTCCTCCGCCATCGCGACGAGCTCCTCGCACATGCTCAGCGCCTGACCGAATCGGCCCTGGCACATGTGCAAATCGGCCGCCCACTGCCCCGCGACGAGCCGGGCCCGCCCCGATCCGCGCGACCACACGTCGTGATAGATGGCCAACGCGTCGTCGGTGTCGCCGAGTATGCGGCGTGCGTTCGCCGCAGCGACTGCCAACCGCTCCGCGATCGGGCCGGTCCGGTCCAAAGCGACGTCCCGGGTGAGCCGATCGGCTTGTTTGGCGTCGCCGAGCAGCACCGCCGCTTCCGCTTCCAGGCACCGCGTGAGTTCCGACAGTTCCGCCATACCTGTCAGGTTCTCATGCGGATCGCTCAGATATCGGTCCAGATCGCTGATCACTCCGCCGATGCCCTGGCTGCCACCCGCCGCCTCGATCCGGTCGACGTATCCCAGCAACGTCACCGCGGACAGCAGCCCGGACCGGACACCGTGATATCCCGCCTCCCGCAAGGCCGCGACCCGGCCGAGCGACCGTTCGGCGCGTGCGAACCACAGGTCGTGCAGCACGCCGTGCAGAGTGCGCCGGACGTCCGGATCCAAACGCCACTGCAACGCGTCCACCATCAATTGGTGCAGCTGGAAGCGCTCACCCTCGTCGTTCTCGTCCGCCGCGTACACGAACGAGTACGCGACCAGGGACTTCCACGCGGCGATGTGATGCGGTAGCTCGAACTGCCGGGCGACCGCGGTGAAGATCTCCCGATCGAAGGTGCGCGGCAGGCCCAGCAGTTCCAGCATGCGAACTTCGTCGGGGCGCACGTGCTGGAGGAAACGCTCGAGAATCGTTTCCGGAGAGACCAATTCGGCGGGCGTCACCCAACCCGCGCGGGTCCGGGCATCGATGGCCAGATGCAGATAGAACGGGACACCCGCGCTCGAAGCGGCGATCGCCGCGCGCTCGTCGGGATCCTCGATGCCGGAGGAGTCGAGCAATTCGAAGCGGGCGTCCATCGGCAGGTCGTCGACGGGCACGGCCCGGATGCGGGCCGACCACTCCGAGTCGTGCCGCTCCCAGCCCAGCGGCTCGCGGCTGGCGATCACCACCAACCCGGTGTCCAGCTGCGCGACCACATCGCGTAGCCAGGCATCGGACGCCGCCGCGCGGCCTTCACGATCGGCGCCGCCTATCAGCGCTTCGTAGGCGTCCAGGAAGACCACATACGGCTTCCCCTCCGTCCCACTCTTCAGATCCTCCGCGAACAGGTAGGAGACGGCTTCTTCCAGGCCCGCGAGACTCAACCGGTCGAGTTCCCCGAGGACCGGATCGTGGCGGATCCGGTGGGTGCGGATCACCTTGCGAGCGCCGAGTTCGAGCAACCGGGTCGCGGTGCCGAAGACCGGGATGCCGGTGGCGTCGTTGAGGATCTCGGTCAGGATCTCGCTGTGCTCGGCGAGCGCGAGCGCGTCCGAGGTCAGGCGCAGATGCGGGTGCATGCGCTGCCACAACACCGCGCGGGCGATGTCGAAGCGGTGGAACTTGATCTTCTGCGCGCCGAACTGCATGCGCAGCACGGCGAGTCCGTCCGCGGCCTGGCGATGACTCGGAACCTGCAGGTCGAGCACTGCCGCCGGATGTTTCTTGCCGACCCGCGACCGCAGTTCGGTGACCAGCCGGGACTTGCCGATCCCGCCGACACCGCCGAGCAGCATGACGCGGGGATGCCCTGCGGCCTCGGCGAGCAGTTCGTCGAACCGCGTCAGCACCGGCGCGCGGTCGACGAACGGACGGCTGGTCGATCCCGGCTGGAACCGCGCGGTCAACACCATGGCCTACCCCCTCCTGACGAGCCCGGCACGATTGTGCCAGAGCCGGCCACCGGCGACCTCGCACGCGCCGTCGAATGTCGGTGCCTCTTGCTAACTTTCGTCTCGTTCTGATCTGACGAAAACAGGCGAGGCGCTATGACTATCGGGGGAACCACCTATCTCGAACTGTCCGAGGACAGTGGTACCGCGCACAAGTTCTACGAGGTGATCGTCGCGGGTACGCAAGTGAGCGTCCGTTTCGGTCGCATCGGGGAACAAGGGCAGACGAAGGTGAGTTCGTTCGCCTCCGAGGAGAAGGCGCGGGCGGCCGCGTCGAAGAAGATCGGCGAGAAGGTGCGCAAGGGCTACGCGCCCGCCGTGCTGGGCGCGCGGGCCAGGCGTCCGGTGACCAGGCGCGCGATCAGCAGCGGCCGCTCCACGGCGAAGGCGGCGCCCGTGCTGTGGAGTTTCGACTCCGGCGCCGCCGCCTTCGGCATCTTCGTCGACGAGCGCCGCTGCTGGGTCGGCAACGAGAGCGGCGACGTGTTCACATTGACTCCCGACGGTGTGGTCACCGGCCGGTACCGCCTGCCGGATTCGGTCAAGTGCATTGTGGCCGACGACTTCTGGATCTACGCAGGCTGCGACGACGGGCGCGTCTACGACCTCTCGGGCAAGGTGCCGCGGGCGGCCTACGACATCGCGGCCGATGTCGACATCTACTGGCTCGACATCCACGACGGCATCCTCGGCGTCTCCGACCGCCAAGGCGGGATCACCGTGATCGACTACGAGGAAGAGTCGCTGTGGACGCGGCGCAGCACCGGCGATTCGGGCTGGATGGTGCGCATCGACGCGAACGGCGTCTACCACGGGCATTCCGCCGGCGTCACCAAGTACGACCTGGACAGCGGAAGCACCCTGTGGCAGATGGGCACCGGCGGCGGCGTCCTGTTCGGCTGGCAGGAATCCGACGCCGTCTACGCGGGCACCGCCCGTAACCAGGTCCGCATGGTGGCCAAGAGCGGCCGGGCCGAGCGCGTCTATCAGTGCGACGCCGCGGTCTTCTCCTGCGCCACCTCGCCCGACGGCCGGTATGTCTTCGCAGGCGACAACTACTCCTCGGTGTACTGCTTCGACGCCGCCGGGAACCGCGTGTGGAAGCTCGCCACCGGCTGCGGCTCGGCGTATTCCATGCAGTACCACGACGAGAAGCTGTACTTGGTCACCACCACCGGCACGCTGGCCTGTCTCGATGTCGGCGAGGCCGCCATCCGCGACGCCGAGCAGGGTGTGCTGCCCGAAACGGTGTCGGTGAAGGCTCCCGAGATCTCGGCGGTGGTGCCCAGCGACACCGTCGAGATCACCTCCGAAGCGGGCAGCGGAATCGTCGTGGAGTGCGTGAGCCAGGGCAGTTCGCTGCGCGTGCGAGTCGTCTCGCCTGGATATAACCAGGGATGGAATGTGCAGTTCCCCAAGGATATTCGTCTGGCAGGGGCTCGTTACGTGGTCGACGGCATAGCGGAGTCGGCGCGCGGCGGCTTCTACCGCGTCCGTGGCGACATCCGCCGGTTGTCCTGAGCGGCAGACGTTCCCGAAGGAGGCGTTCCTCGCACGTCGGCGCGAGATGTGCGAGGGACGTCCCTGATGGGAACACGGCTGTTCGGTGGACCTGACACACTGACAAAAGCGCTATCGAACAGGGGGCTCGATGAGGGGACGATTCACATCGTTGTGTGCGGTCGCCGTGGCGCTGACGACGGTGGCCGCGCTGCTGGCCGGATGCGCGTCGGACGAGCGCGAGGAACGAGGCTTTCCAACCGAGGCAGCCGAGCAGATCGACCGCATCGTACGGCCGCAGATGGACGCGCGGCTGGCCCCCGGGGTACTGGTCGCGGTGCACGACCCGAAACGGGGTTCCTTCGTCAGGGCCTACGGCACAGCGGATCTCGCGACAGGTCGTCCGATGGATGTAGCGGATCATGTCCGGATCGGAAGCATCACCAAGACGTTCACCGCGACCGCGGTGCTGCGCGCGGCCGACGAGGGCAAGCTCTCTTTGGACGACGTGCTGGAACGATATGTGCCGGGAGTGCCCAACGGCGGCACCATCACTCTCCGCGACCTGCTCGGCATGCAGGGCGGCGTCTGGGATCTCCGGGACTATCCGGCCTTCGCCGAGCAGTTCGACGCGACGCCTTCGGCATCCGAATGGCACGACGGCGACCGGTTACGCGCGATCATCGCTCAGCCGGAGCGGGCGAAGCCACCGCGTACCCGCGTGGAGTACTCGAACTCCGAGTTCTACCTGCTGGGCCTGGTGCTCGAGAAGGTCTTCGGGAAGCCGGTGCCCCAAGTCATCGGTGAAGTCGTCGCCGCGCACGGGTTGCGCGCCACGACGTATCCCACCGACGCCACCATGCCCGCGCCTGAGAGTCGCGGGTACTCCTACTTCGACGAAGCGCCCACCGACGTCACCGCGCGGACCACCCCGGCGCTCTTCGGTGCGGCGGGCACGATGGTGTCCACGATCTCCGACCTGGCCGACTACGCCCGCATGCTGGGCCGCGGCGATCTGCTGAAACCGGAGACCTTCCGGGCCAGGACCCAGTTCGCCGGAGACCTGCGCTACGGACTGGGCATGGTGGAGTCCGGCCGCTGGCTCGGCCACAGCGGCGCGGTGCTGGGCTACACCACCCACATGGGCTATCTCCCCGAGCAGGACGTCAGCGTCACCGTCGCGGTCAACGAATTCACTTCTCCACCCCTGCTCGGGGTGACCGCCTCGGTCATCTGGTTCGGCATCGTCCGTCAGCTGTATCCGGGCACGGTGCCCGACGCCCCGGCGAACACCCAGCCCGATCCACCGGTGCCCACGGTCACCGATCTCGACAGTCGACTACGTCAGACGCTGGACCCGGCGATTCCCACGGAGCGGAAACCGCTGCGGGTCGCGGACGACGACAAGGACCCGGAGTTGATCACCCGGGTCGCTCAGGCCTTCACCTCGATCACCACGACGGTCGGCAAAGTGACCGGCGCGGGCGGTTACCTCCTCGCGACCGTCGCTCTCACCGGACCGAACGGCCGCCGTCCGACGATCGTGCCGTTCGTCTCGCGCGACGGCTCCTGGCGTATCGACCGGTACTGGGCGTGCGAGAACACCGCCGGGACCGGGCCGCCCTCGCCCGCCTGCGAATGACGGGCTCCGCGCCCTGATCTGCCGATTCGTCGACGGAACGCAACGCCCGGTGGGAAGGTGGATGTACGGCAGGTGTCGGGCGAAGGAGCGAGACACATGGTGGACAAGACCAACGGAGCTGCCGCGGGCGACGGCGGCGTGATGACGGCGGACCGGCCCGAGCAGATTCGCAACGTGGTCCTGGTCGGGCACAGCGGGTCGGGAAAGACCACGCTGGTCGACGCCATGGCGCTCACCGCGCGGGCGGTCAATCGCGCCGGGCGGGTCGAGGACGGCACCTCGCTGTCGGACTACGACGAGATCGAGCATCGCCAGCACCGCTCCGTGCAGCTGTCGGTGGTGCCGGTGGCGTGGGGCGGCATGAAGATCAACCTGATCGATACGCCCGGATACGCGGACTTCGTCGGCGAACTGCGGGCAGGGCTGCGCGCGGCGGATGCGGCGCTGTTCGTCATCTCGGCGGCCGAGGGCGTAGACGGGATCGCCGGAGCGACCAGGGCGCTGTGGGAGGAGTGCGCCGCGGTCGGGATGCCGCGTGCGATCGTGATCACCCATCTGGACACGGCGCGTGACGAGTACGACGTGATGACCGAGGCCTGCCGCACCGTGCTGGGCGGCGGCTCGTCGGAGAGCATCCTGCCGCTGCACCTGCCCGTGTACGGCCCGAAGAATCCGGACGGTCACCGGCCGGTCACCGGCATGGTGGAGCTGCTGCCGCACTGCGTGGGCGACTACTCCTCCGGCGAGGAGGTCCAGGGCGACCCTTCGCCCGATCAGGCGCCCGCGCTGGAGGAGGCGCGCAATCGCCTCATCGAGGGCATCATCGCCGAGAGCGAAGACGAGAGCCTGATGGAGCGCTACCTCGACGGCGAGGAGATCAGCCTGGCGACACTGGTCGCCGACCTGGAGCGCGCGGTCGCGCGGGGCAGCTTCCATCCGGTGCTGTTCGCCGCGCCCGCGCCCGAAGGGGCCAAGCAGGGCCTCGGCACGGTCGAGCTTCTCGACCTGATCACCGGCGGCTTTCCGACGCCCGCCGAACACCTCATCACCGCCAGCAACGGCGCCGAGCCGCACCCGCTGCGCTGCGACCCGGGCGCGGAGCTGGCCGCGGAGGTGATCCGCACCGCGTCCGACCCGTACGTGGGGCGAGTCTGCATGGTCCGTGTCTTCTCCGGCACCTTGCACGCCGACGACACGGTGCACGTCAGCGGGCACGGCCTGGAGGACCGCGGCCACGAGAGCCACGAACTGGACGAGCGGGTCGGCGCGATCTCGGCTCCGTTCGGCAAACAGCAACGCCCGCTACGCCAGGCCATCGCGGGCGACATCGCCTACGTCACCAAACTCGGTCACGCCGAAACCGGCGACACCCTCTCGTCCACCGACAGCCCCTTGCGGATCGAGCCGTGGCCGATGCCCGATCCCCTGCTGCCCATCGCCATCAGCGCGCACAGCAAAGCCGACGAGGACAAACTGTCGCAGAGCCTCGCCCGGCTCGCCGCCGAGGACCCGGCGCTGCGGCTGGAGCACAATGCGCAAACCCACCAGCTGGTGCTGTGGTGCCTCGGCGAAGCGCACCGCGACGTAGCGTTGGAACGATTGCGGACCCGGTTCGGCGTGCAGGTGGACGTGACCGATCACCAGGTGGCGTTGCGAGAGACTCTCGCGGGCAAGGCGACCGGGCGCGGCAGGCATGTGAAGCAGTCCGGTGGGCACGGCCAGTACGCCGTGTGCGAGATCGAAGTCGAACCGCTGCCCGAAGGGTCCGGGATCGAGTTCGTGGACAAGGTGGTCGGCGGAGTGGTCCCGCGCCAGTTCATTCCATCGGTGGAGAAGGGCGTCCGCGCGCAAGCCAACCGCGGATTGACCGCCGGATATCCGCTCGTGGACGTGCGCGTCACCCTGTTCGACGGCAAAGCCCATTCCGTCGACTCCTCCGACGCCGCCTTCCAGACCGCAGGTGCCCTCGCCCTGCGAGAGGCGGCGGCGACCGCGGGAATCAAAGTGCTGGAGCCACTCGCCGAGGTCTGGGTGCTGGTCACCGACGAATACGTCGGACCGGTGCTGAGCGACCTGTCCAGCCGCCGCGGTCGCGTCCTCGGCACCGAGCCGCACGGCGCCGGACGCACCCGGATCCACGCCGAAGTCCCCGAGCTGGAACTCAGCCGCTACGCCATCGACCTACGCTCGATCTCCCACGGCACCGGCGATTTCACCCGTAGGTACGCACGCCACGAACCGATGCCGAACCAGGTCGCCGCCTCGGTGCGGGGCGAAAAGGCACGAGCGTAGTCCGCTCGGCTCGTACCTTCACCCACTGCACCGTGGACGGCGAAGACACCGCCGACTGCCAGCCTCTGGCCGAGTTGCCACCGGCTTCTGCTGCGGCCACTCAGACCTGCGGTGGCGGTCCGACAGGCGGTGGGCCGGCGGGTGGCGCCGAGCTCACCTTCGGCTGAGGCAGCGCCGTAGCTCCCGGATCGGCGGTATTGGAACCGACATCCAGACCCGTCGGGTGGATGAAGCCCGCGAAATTCCCGTACTTCTCTACCAGCGGGGGGTTATTGGGCTCCAAGGGAACGAGCCGGCCATCGTCGAGGACGAAAAGCCCATGCTCGTTCCTGACGATCAGCGCACTGTGTCTCTCCCACTGGAGAATATCGCCCGTCTTCAGTTCGCCAGGACCATTGACCACCGCGGGCGGATGTTCCGCCGTGATCTCACCCGCTGTCCCCTGGTATGCGGATATCGCATCGAGAGCGGTGTTTTGCGTCTGCTTCCGCAACGCCTCCGCCACCGGCGGTGACGCCTGCACCTTCGTATCCCCGATTTGGACCTCCGGCGTCGTGCCGGGCGCCGTTATCGGAGGCGGGGTGCCCGCGTACGTCGCCGCCGTCACGCCGGGAGGAGTGCCCTGTTGCACTGCTTGATTCGCGGTAGCCGTCTGGGCGTTGCGTTCCCGCTCGCGCCGACGGTCCCGTTCCTCTTGCCGATCCCGCTCCTCCGCTCGGTCGTAGGCGCGGTCGTCGCCGGGCTGACGATTCTGCGGGTTCATCATTCCGCTCATGGCACTCATCATCGCCATCTGCTGCATCGCATTGGCCATGCCATTATCGCTGCTGGCGGGCGTCGCGGTAGTGCTGACGGGCGTGGCGTTGGCGCCCGTGGTGCCAGTTCCGGAGTTACCGTACGGCGACGACGAACCGCTGGTGGTCGGGTAGCCACTCGAGGTGGACGTACCGGTAGTGCCGTTGTCGGAGACTGTCTGGGTACCCGAATCGGTCGTCGTGCCCGAGGTATCGGTGGAACCGCCGAGCAGATCGTCGTACGTGGAACTCCAGTCATCGTTAGCGGTGCCGGTTTGCTGGGTGGAGTTGCCCGTGGTCGGCGGCACATAATTGTTGTTGCCGGTGTTGTTGTTGCCCGTATTAGTGTTGCCAGTGTTGTTGTTGCCGGTATTATTATTCGAGTTGTTGTTATTCGAGTTATTATTATTATTATTGTTGTTGTTGTTGTTCTCGTGGTCGATGTTCTCGGCTTTTTTCTGGAATTCCTTGGTTGCTTCCGCGTACTTCTTGTCCCAATCCTCGGCGGCGAGGTCGATGGCTCTGACATAATATCTCTGCTCGGCTTCCGCCGTCAGATAGAACTTGCCGTAGCCCTCACTGTCCTTGACAGTGTTCTTCTCATAGACCGGAACTTGGTGCTCATAGTTGGCGGGACCCCCGGAGCTTTCGGTGATCTGGTCGCCAGTATGCGTGGTTTTCGTAGGCTCGTATTTCAGGTCCTTTACGAGATCGTCCTTGATTTGCACGAGTTCCTTGAAGGTGTCATCCTTGATCACCTTCGTATCGAAAGTCTCGAATTTGACATCCTTGTGCTTGTCCTTGTAATCAGTCTTGCGCTTCTCCAATCGCTCGCCCAGCTCCCCGTGCTGTTTCTTGATTTCCGACCAGCCGTCCGCCGTTGTTATATGCTCGTCGTCGAGCACATTGGTGAAATCCGGAGCATCTTTCGGATTACGGACGCCCAGTGTGTCGAATCCCCACTGCATCGTGAATTCGGTGTCCTTGATCAGCGCGATCAATTGCGCACTGGCGCCTTTGGGTATCGGAAGCTTGACCGGCTCAGCATGTTTACCCCCGTCCTCATCGGGCAGATTGTTGAGATTCCAATCGTTCCCGAAGACCGGTGTTTCCGCTGTCTGCTCGGCCGTCTGCTTGGTCTTGACGTAGCCGGACGGGTCGCCGGAGTTGAGCGCATAGATGATGTCTTTGTACTTGGGATCGTTCCTGAGATCCTCGTCAGCATCTTCGCCGATGTTTCTTCTTACATCGTCATCGAGTTTGTTGAAAGCCTTCTCGAAATCGGAGGAACTTAATCCAGCCAGCTTCTCGAGAACTTTTTTGTCTTCATCGTTCGCGAAGTTCGTATTGCCGTCGTAGTATCCGACATAGTTTTCTTTGTTGACAAGATCGACGGCTTCCTGGACCTCTTTGTCGCCCATCAGCTTCTCCTCTGCTCGATGGAGCCCTCGGACTCCGCTGGACCTGTCAGCAACTCACCGAGAAAAGGCGAAGCCCCGCCGAGGCGGGCGGAATCGACGCTGACGAAACCGACGCCATGGATAGGAGGCTCGACGCGGCGGGCGATCTCGACGTCCGGAACCGCCGTCGCGGGCGTCGCCACTGCCCTTGCTACCGCCGGGAACGATGGGTGCTCGATTATCTGGTCATAGCTGTAGAGAGCATCGCGCAGAGTCTGCCGGTCGGGTTCGCCTGAAGCGAGCAATAGCAGCAGTTCGTCGGCACGTCGCTCGAAGACCATTTCGCGCACATCGTCGGTGCCGAATGCATCTACAAAGATGCCGCCGAGAGGAACATGGGACACGTTCACCCGCCGCGCTTGCAGTACCTCAGCCGCCCGGTCATCTACGGTGCGAAGTTCTTCCCACCAGCTCGCGGGGATGGGGAAGCCCGCCTGCAGTGCATCGAGGATCTGCTGTCGCCCGACACGGTGCGCGGACACCTCCGCACCGACACCGGAAAGGGCAGCACGGACTTGTGCATCCGCGGCTTTCGCCAGCTCGATGCACCTGGCTCGAATCTGCTTTTCGGATACCGTCGTCGCTTCTTGCAGCGACTCGCCGGAGCCTCCGAGCGTGAGCCGATCGACCAGCCCGACGCCGGGCGAGGTGAGGTCGACCGCGGACTCCGCAGCTGTCACCCGGTCCTCTACTGCGACATCAACCCCCAGGGCGGCGCGCAGCTCATCGGAGATCGTCGCGGACGACACGAGGGCACGAAGCCGGACACCCCTGCGACGCATCATCACGCCGAACTCGGCGAGTATCCGTGCCGGGTCGGTCGTACCCTCCAACGCTGCGATAGTTCTCCGGACCTCGGTGTCGAGCACCGAGTCCCAATTCCACGGCAGGGCGACCTCCGACGGCAGGAACAGTCCGGGAGGCAGCCAGCCACGCCCCTCGGTGGAGGTCAGCATGACCACGGGACCGATGGGAGTTCGCCCCACTGCCACCGCCCATTCCACGCCGCGCGCCGAATCGGCCACCGCGGTGAGGGTTGCGGCAAGGAGATTACGAGCAAGCAGTAAGTCGTCACCGATCTGCTCGCCTACCACGAACGACGGCAGCGCCTGTCGGTCCTCGGCCACATGGGCTGCCGACGTGAGGGGGCCCGGCGCCAGGGATGGTGGCATGCTGGAGGACGTGCCCGCGAGCGCGGTGGGGAATGTGCCTGGCGTCATCGGCGCAGGCATCTCACCACTGCCCCAGCTCGCGGCACCGTCCGTGCCGATGCTCCTGCCTGCTGCATTGTCGGTGTATCCACCGGTGCTCACGGCACTGCTGGTGTCGTCGGCCGGAGTGTGGGAGATGTCGGCGCCGCTTTCTGGTGTATCCACCGCAAGCGGCGTCACCCCCGTGAGCACAGCGGGATTGTGAGGCGTGAAGCCAGAAGGCGCGGCGTCGTTATTGTGTGGTGCCGATGCGGCGGGTTGCGGAGGTACTTCATCGAAACGACCGGTCTGAGGGGGCAGGTCCGGGGCGTCGGAAGTGGTGGCGGGATGGCGCTCCGGCTGAGCGCTCTGCACAATCGGCGGGTCCGAAGGAGGATCCGCTTTTCGCACCGGGTTCGTCGACGCGCCGGGAGCTGGACCATCCGCAGGGGCGTTACCGTCGAAACCACCACCCGCTCGACCGATGGTGTGTTTGCCGGACTGATCGCCGTCTTCGAGCGCTTTCGCGGCTGCGATCAGGTCATCTCGCGTCCGCTCATGCCTGGCAGCGAGGCGTTCCGCGTTATCGTGGCGCCTCTGGTAATAGTCCTCCAAAGCGCCCCGCACGGGGTCGGCGATCGTGCCGTATTTCGAGGGGAACTCGGTAAGCCAGTCACGCGGGATTTCGCCCCACTTCCGGATGTTCGCAGCGGTCGTATCGTGCTGCTGGGCGATTCTGCGCAGCTGATCCGGCTCGACATCCAGGTACTCTGGCATGCTAGGTCTATTCCTCCCACCATCTGTCTCAGGTCGATTGTTCCGCCTTCCCAAAGTTGGGAACCGGCTGGTCCGGGCCGCTCCCGGCCCGCCATTCCCGCATGACTTCCGACATCGGCCGAGGCAACATGTCGGTGTCGTTCATGGCGATGCCGTACTGTCGCCGCGCATCCTGGGTGCTCTCGGTGATGGCGGCCATGATCTCGGCGGCCAGTTCCTGATTGCCGAACCGAGCGCAGGTCCCGGGCGCCAGATACAGGTCCCGAAGCCGTCCCATGACATCGAGTTCGGGAATGACCAGGCCGCTCGGGGACGGGCGGCGTGCGACGATCTCTTCGGCTCGTTCCCGCACCTCGGCGATGCGGTGCCGCAACTCCCGCGTCATGCCGAGTGCGGCGCGTACGTCAGGGTGAATGTCTCTCATAGATCCTCTCATCCGCTGGCGGACTGCTCACTGCACGGCAACCGACCAACTGCCTTCTCGTTCGCTACGCCGCAACGCCGTTGACGACTGCCCCGTCCTTCGGGTCCCGCGTGCCCGAACCAGCCACGGCAATCCCAAACTTTCGCACGAACACTTCTCGACCCTATTTGTACGATGACCGCCGACAGCGAGTTGTTCCCCACGATGGGAAGAAGTCATACTCGGGTGGCAGAGCGGTTTCCCGAAGGCGAGACCATGAGTTCCCCCGCGAGGCCCCCATCGACGATTTCGCCACCGACTTCGGCGGTCTGCGGCGCACCGTCCCTATGGCCGTGCACCGGATGCCCTCCGCATTCCCGTCGGCATTACTCGGCTCCGGCCGACCATTGACGCTGCGCGGTGCGGGCCACTCCTGCGACGGCCAAACCGTGACCGATGGAGAGCTGCTCGTCACCTACGCGCCGGATACCGCCGACCGACAGGTGCGGGATCTCGGCGAGAGCCTGATCGAGGTGCCCGCCGGAATAAGCTGGCACGGCTTGGAACGACACCTGAATCGCCGCGGCAGAACCGCTCCGGTGCTACCCAACTATCTGCGCATGTCGGTGGGTGGCACTCTCTCCGTCGGCGGCGCCGGTGTCGACTCGGTGCGGTACGGGATGCAAGTCGACCATGTGGAGCGGATCCAGCTGATCGACGGAACGGGAAGCAGCCGCTGGTGCTCGCGTACCGATCATCCGGAACTGTTTCGGTTCGCACTCGGCGGGCTCGGCATGGCCGGACTGATCGAACGGGCGGTGCTGCGCACGGTGCCGCACCACCGCTACATCCACGTGCATCACGCACGCCACGCCGCACTGGCCGAGCTCGCGGACTACACCGAACAGATTGCCCAGCGCGACGACGTCGACATCTACCGGGCATCGCTGCGCCGCGGCAGGCTCGCATCCATCACTGGATGGCGCACCAACAAACCGACGAGATGCGATGTCGGCAAATGCGTCACGCTGCCCAATCTGCCGCTCCTGGGGGACGGCGACGTGGCTGAGAGGGCCTCCCGATCTCCCGACCAAGCACAACTCTGGACCGATTACCTTGTGCCCGCAGGGCGATTCGCACGAATGCTCGCGGCCGTCGAGACGCTTCTGCACCGTGATCCGCTGAACCGTGTCCACATGATGTTGTACATCCTGATCTTGCGCCGCCCTCCCGATGCGATACCGTTTGCCTTCACGCCGGTCCGTACCGACCCCGTCTCCATCGGACTAGGGGTATATACCTCGTTCAGCAATGACCCGGCCACGGAGGTCGCCATTCGCGACGTTTTTCGCGACCTCCTGGACCACTGTTGCAAACTGGATGGGCGCCCCTATCTCTACGGCGCCAACGACTTCGACGACTTGCTGGCCAGGCAACTTTATGGAGCCGACCTCGATCGGCTCGCGGAACTACGCTCCCGGTACCGGTTGGAACACGTCAACGCCCACCTCCCACTCGTGCGAGCCGCACGCACTGTCTCCTCGGCGCGAAATAGTACTGTCAAGGCCGAAAAGACGAATGAAAGAAAGTTGTCGGCGAGAAGCGGACAGGCTGCCATTGTGAGCAGGAATGCCGACTCGCGAACCGCGAACCGGCTCATCACGGGAGAACACTGACGATGGTGAGGGCCGCAGTTGCTGGAGAATTCCTGGTCGACTTGGCCAAGCGGCTGACGCTGCCCTGCGACCCGGCTCCGATTCACACGATGATGGAACGCGCCTGTGGCGGACAACTCGACCGACGCAGGCCGGATGGGCGTCGAGCCAGCACGCTGACCACGACCGGTATGCCGTTCGAAGCCAGTGTGTCCGGTGGCCGTGGAGAACTCACGCCCGCCATTCGCTATGCCACCGAAACGGCCACGCAGGAAACCGAGTTCGCCTCTCGCGTCTCCGCTCAACTGGCCGCAATCGGTGATCTGGTCGCGTGGTTGCCGAACGGCGACAAGTCCGTCTCCGACATGCTGCAGTCCTTCGTCACGACGTTGTATCCCGCCCCCGCGGCAATCCCGCAGCGACACAGTTTCGCGACCTGGATAGGGGTTGTTCATCATGCCGCAGCACCGAACAACGCGGCCCGCCTCAAGGTCTACGGCAATTTGAAGCTCGTGCCAGGTGCACTGCAGCGACTTTGCGATGTATCGCCCGGCTTCGCGGGATTGGTGTCCGTACCCGACAACGAGAAACTCATCAAGCCCGTGGGCGCGGCGATCGAAATAGACGCGCACGGCGACGTCAACCACAAAATCTACCTCAGGGCCCGATACGACGACGTCGGCGTGCCGATGAAACTGGTCCGCTACTTCGGCGATGCGGCATGGGAAGTGCTATCCGAACTCGTCCGATGTGGCGTCGACGCCGCGAAACTCCATGAACACGACTTCATGATCTGCTGCGCCCGCGGCACAGGCGCTCCTGGCTTCGGGATCTACGCGACCTCGAAGCGGAACGAAGAACTGACGGCACTCGTGCGCGAACTCGCGTCCCTGCACCATGGCACCACTCACGGCGTCGATGCCCTCGCGCAGGCAGCGCAGGCGTGCGGCGCGAGATGGCGTTACTCACTGGTCGGACTGGGCTACTCCGCCGACCACGGCATCGACAAACTCAACGTCTACGGCGTCCCCACGTGGAGCGACGTGTAGTTTCGCATCCACTCCCTCCCACACTCGCCTGCTCCTGCGGATTCTCACGCCAGACGCAGACGAGTCCACCCGTTCTGCAATCGCGGAACGGGTGGACTCGCTAAACCTACTGCGGACGGAGGACCTTGGGTAGATGCTCCGCCGCAGGTCAGAAGCCCGGAAAGGCTTACACGTCGAAGTACAGCTCGAACTCGTACGGGTGCGGCCGCAGGTTCACCGGGGCGATCTCGCCCTCGCGCTTGAGGGTGATCCAGGTCTCGATCAGGTCCTCGGTGAAGACGTTGCCTTCGGTGAGGTAGTCGTGGTCCTGCTCGAGGCGGTCGATGACCGACGAGAGGCTGGTGGGGGCCTGCGGGATGTTCTTGGCCTCCTCCGGCGGGAGCTCGTAGAGGTCCTTGTCGACCGGGGCCAGCGGCTCGATCTTCTTCTTGATGCCGTCCAGGCCGGCCATCATCATGGCGGCGAAGGCCAGGTACGGGTTGCCCGAGGAGTCCGGCGCGCGGAACTCGAGGCGCTTGGCCTTCGGGTTGTTGCCGGTGACCGGGATGCGGACCGCGGCGGAGCGGTTGCGCTGCGAGTACACCAGGTTGATCGGGGCCTCGTAGCCGGGGACCAGGCGGTGGTAGGAGTTCACCGTCGGGTTGGTGAACGCCAGCAGCGACGGCGCGTGGTGCAGGATGCCGCCGATGTAGTGGCGGGCCAGGTCGGACAGGCCGCCGTAGCCGGCCTCGTCGTGGAACAGCGGCTTGCCGTCCTTCCACAGCGACTGGTGCACGTGCATGCCCGAGCCGTTGTCACCGAAGAGCGGCTTCGGCATGAAGGTGACGGTCTTGCCTTCCTGCCACGCGGTGTTCTTGACGATGTACTTGAACAGCTGCAGGTCGTCGGCCGCGGCGAGCAGGGTGTTGAACTTGTAGTTGATCTCGGCCTGACCGGCGGTGCCGACCTCGTGGTGGCCGCGCTCCAGCTCGAAGCCGGAGTTCTGCAGGTTGGTCGAGATCTTGTCGCGCAGGTCGACGTAGTGGTCGTAGGGCGCGACCGGGAAGTAGCCGCCCTTGTTGCGGACCTTGTAGCCGCGGTTGCGGGTGCCGTCCGGGTTGAACTCCGCGCCGGTGTTCCAGGAACCCGAGACCGACTCGATCTCGTAGAAGGCGCCGTTCATGGCCGAGTCGTAGCGGATCGAGTCGAAGATGTAGAACTCCGCCTCGGGGCCGAAGTACGCGGTGTCGGCGATGCCGGTGGAACGCAGGTACTCCTCCGCCTTGCGCGCGACGTTACGCGGGTCGCGGCTGTAGGCCTCCCGGGTGAACGGGTCGTGCACGAAGAAGTTGAGGTTCAGCGTCTTGGCGGCGCGGAACGGGTCGACACGCGCGGTGGAGAAGTCGGGCAGCAGCAGCATGTCCGACTCGTCGATGGACTGGAACCCACGGACTGAGGAGCCGTCGAACGCTAGCCCTTCTTCGGCGAGGTCGGTGGTGAAGGCCTTCCCGGGGATCGAGAAGTGCTGCTGCACACCGGGCAGGTCGCTGAACCGGATGTCGACGTACTCGATGTCCTCGTCAGCGATGAATTTGATGACCTCGTCGGCCGTGCTGAACGTCACTTGTTCTCCTTACGGATCGGTTCCCAGCCAGTGTCGCTTGCATGGGTTCGTCGCGACCAGACGCTATGGATGCCGTGTTTCCCGGCAGTCAAGGATTTGTTTCGCCGGTGTTACACGTGCGTCCGGCAGCGTGGTACTGACCACCATGACTCGAAATGCATGGTAGTCCTGCCCGCGCCGCGGTGCGCGGGGAGGCTGAACTCCGCTTATGCGGTACCGGGCGCCGGTCCGGGCGCGCCTATTCTGGGGTGCATGGCACGCATCACCGGCTCCTGGCTCTCCGGACCTCCTGCCGACTCCGGTGGCCCGGCAACCACCGAGTTCCCCGGGGCGCAGCTCGGCCTGCCGAAGGCCGGAGCGGGCTCGCTGGCCGGTATGGGCCGCCGCATCGCCGCCCTGTTCGTGGACTGGCTGATCGCCCTCGGCATCGCGGCGCTGATCACGCGCAGCGGTTCGGCGTCGAGCTTGACGCTGCTGATCTGGTTCGTCATCGGTGTCGGCGCCGTCACGCTCTTCGGGTTCACGCCGGGGCAGTATTTCCTGCGGCTGCGCACGGTGCGCATCGACGCGGCTGCGCCGGTCGGCTTCGTCCGGGCGCTGGCCAGGCAGGTACTGCTGGTGTTCGTGGTGCCCGCGCTGTTCACCGACGCCGACGGGCGCGGCATGCACGACCGCGCGACCGGAACGGCGCTGGTGCGTTCACGCTGATCTTCCGACCCGCGCGGTGACGACCGGAAAGGCCCGCACCCCGGGCGGGGCGGCGGGCCTTTCGAGCGAGCAGGTCAGCGGCGGCGGATGGTGCGCTGCACGCCGCGCATCTTGGCGCCCGCGGGCATCGGCCCCTTCGGCAGGGCGGGCCCGCTGCGCGCACTGAGGGCGGCCAGCCTGCCTTCGATGAGGTCCATCCGCTTGGCGTCGATGTTGCGCGGCAGCTTGGTGAGGTAACGCTGCAGGTCCTTGAGCGGAATCTGACCTTCGTCGTTGCCGATGACGACGTCGTAGATCGGGGTGTCGCCGATCAGCCGAGCCGTGCGCTTCTTCTCCTGGGCGAGCAGCGACTTGACCCGTTGCGGTGAGCCCTCGGCGACCAGCACCACGCCGGGCAGGCCGATCACCCGGTGCACCGCGTCCAACTGCGTGGTGGCGGCGATGCCGTTGCTCACCCGCCATTTGCCCTGAAGGTTGTCCAGCACCCAGGCCGCGGCGCCCGCCTGCCCCTCGGCCTTGCGGTAGACGCTCTTCTGCACCCGCCTGCCGAAGATGATGAACGCCACCAACGCGCCGAGCACCACGCCAAGCGGGATCAGGAACCAGGTCAGCCCGAAGATCAGGCCGATGACGGCGAAGACGGCGGTGATGCCGACCAGGGCGCCGATCATCAGCGGCAGCAGCAGCTTGTCTTCCTTGCGCTGCATCTGGAACGCCTGCCACAACTGCTTGCGGCGTTCTCTCGACTGCTGCTTGCGGGCCGCCTTCGCCGCGGCCTTCGCTTCCTTGGTGGGCTTGCCTGCTGCCATGACTCTCAGGATAGTGCCCAGGTAGTCGCGGCTTCGCCGTGGGACAGCGGCCCGACCGGGCGCTACCCGCGGCGCGCGATCGATCCGAGCACGGTGAGATCCAGGTCACCCGAGGCCTCGGTCCAGCCCATCGCGCGCAACTCGACCGGCGCCGCCACACCCAGGGCGTCGCGCAGGCCGACGGCGACCGAGCGCGCGAACTCGAGCAAGCCGCTCGGCGCGATGGGCCAGAAGAGGATCCTGGTCCAGTTGTCCGCGTCGTGCCGATCTGCGGGCTCATGCCAGCCCAGTGCGCGCAACTCCTGCGCGGCGGTCTCCGGGATCGGGTTGCTCAGGTAATTGTTCCCGGCCAGTTCGGCGGACAATTTGATGTCGTATTGGACAAATTGGACATAGCGATTTCCGGGGGCGGCGATGATCAGGGTTGCCCGCGAGGGCAGCTCCGAGAGGCAGTGCGCCAGCGATTGCACGAACCGTTCCCAGTCCGCTGTCGCCGGCTCGCTCATTCTTCCCCCGGGTATTCGCACTGGCCTGATCATACGCCGACCCGGCCGGGACACCAGACGAAACTCGTTGCGACGTTGCGTAGTTCATTCCGGGCTATAGCCGTTTGCCATATCCCGTATCGGCTCTCGGCCGAGCACCAGCCGGACCTGCGGCGTCTCCACCGGCGACACCGAGTCGGGCCGGTGCGGCGCGCACGGATCAGGCAGCAGAAACCCCGGAGCGCAATTGAGGTTTTCGTTTCCGCCCCGGCGTTTTCCGCCGACGCAGGAATGGGTCCGGCGGAATGCTTTCGATGGGAGACCGTAGCGTTCGGGTTCGCGCTTGGAATCGCGCTATGGATTTCGTCTCGGCGGCATGGAGTCCGGCGTGGGACGAGTAGGAGCGGTATCGGGTGGAGACCCAGTACCTGTTCACCTCGACCACGGGCCGAGTCGTCGCATGCCCGGGTTCCGGAAAACGCATAGGCGCCCCTGCTGGTGCGAGCGTTCCGTCGCCTTCGATCTGCCGGTGCGGCCCGCCTGGACGGACATCTGGTGATCGGCGGTACACATCTTTCAGCCGAGTGCACCGCGCTGTTCAGCTGACGGCCACCGTGCGGTGTTAGCTTCCCCGACGTGTGTGCGCGGTTGGTGGTGAGCGTCCATGACGTCGCACCGGCGAGTGCGGCGGAGACGGCGCGCTGGTGCGCCGATGCCGATCGGTTCGGAATTCCCGTGTCGTTGTTGGTGATACCGGGGCCGTGGCGGGGCAGGCGGTTGGCCGACGAACCCGATTACGCGGCGTTCCTGCGGGAGCGCAGGCAGGCCGGTGACGACGTCTTGGTGCACGGGTGGTCGCACCGAGCGGGTCCCGAGGGTGATCGGCCGCGCCGCGCGGTAGCGCATGCGGTGGCGCGCGGCGCGGCCGAGTTCGCCGCCATCGACGTCGGCACGGCCACCGTCAAACTGCGCGCCGCCACCGAAGTGATGATCGAAGCAGGTCTGCCGATTACCGGTTTCACGCCGCCGGGCTGGCTCGCCTCGCCCGGCGCGAAACAGGCGTTGCGCGCGGCGGGGTTCACCTACACCACCTCCCACTTCGGCGCCGAGCAACTGCGCACCGGACGCCGGTTCCGCGGGTTCGCGCTCTCGCACCGGCCGGGCGGCGGCTGGTCCGAGCGGTTCGGCGCGGCGCTGCTGGAGACGGCGGCGCGCCGCACCGCCGAACGCGGCGGGCTGGTCCGGCTGGCGCTGCATCCCGACGATCTGAGCAGACCGGGCCTGCGCGACACCACACTGCGCGCCATCGACGCGGTGCTGCGCACCGGCGCGCACGCGATCACCTATCGCGAGCTGGTCGGATCGGCGGTCGACTAGTGCGGATCGTGCAGATCGCCAACTTCTACACTCCCGCCTCCGGCGGTTTACGCACGTGCCTCGACGAGATGGGACGCGGCTATTCGGCGGCGGGTCACGACCGGGTCCTCGTCGTGCCCGGTCCGCGCGACGCCGACGAGCACACCGCGTCCGGGCATCGGATCACCGTGCGCAGCCCCAAGTTCGGCGATGCCGGCTATCACGTGCTCACCGCCCGGCGCACCCGTGCCGTGCTCGACCGGCTGGCCCCGGACGTGCTCGAGTGCAGCGACAAACTCAGCGTCCGCTGGCTGGCGCCGTGGGCGCGCGGGGCGGGCGTTCCGCTGGTGTTGTTCTCCCACGAACGCATCGACGCCATCCTGCGCTCGCGGGTGCCGCGCGGCTTCCCGCTCACCGCCGCGGCCGACCTGGCCAACCGGCGGCTTTGGGTGCGCGCCGAGAAGGTCGTGGTCACTTCGCGTTTCGCCACCGCCGAGTTCGACCGGGTCGGCGCGCGCAACGTGCGCAGGATCCCGCTCGGCGTCGACCTCACGACCTTTCGCCCGTCGACCGAGAACCGGCGCGACGACCGCTCCGACGATCCGGTGCGGCTGGTCTTGGTGAGCAGGTTGTCCCGGGAGAAACGAGCCGAACGCGCCATCCAGGCGGTCCGCGTCCTGGTCGAATCCGGTGTGCGCTGCGTGCTGTCGGTCATCGGGGACGGCCCGCTGCGTTCTCGCCTGGAGCAGCTGGCGGCAGGGCTTCCGGTCGTCTTCCACGGCCATCTCACCGACCGGACCGCGATGGCCGCCCTGGTCGCCGAGGCCGATGTCGCCGTGTTTCCCTCCCCTGCCGAGACTTTCGGCCTCGCCGTGCTGGAGGCGCTCGCCTGCGGGACTCCGGTCGTCGTTCCCGCGGCGGGCGCGGCTCGCGAACTCGTCGGCGACCCCGGCTCCGGCCTCGTCTGCGACGGGACTCCGCGCGGCCTCGCCGACGGCGTGCGTGAACTGCTCGCCCTGCCCGCGGCCCAGCGTCGTCGCGCGGCCCGTGCCGCGGCGGAACGCTTTCCGTGGTCGGCGACGGTGCAGAGCATGCTCGCGCTCTACGCCGACTACGAGACTCCGGCCCGCTCGGCCTGAGGAACAACCTCGGCGTTTGGCACGATCGCGCTGATCCAACCGCTGAAGTCACCCACCCGGGGCGTCGGCCTGCGTGCCGCCGATTCCGCGCAGAACTCCCGGCGTCGACGAGCCGGGCAAAGGCACGTGCGCTGACCTCGATGGGGGAAGTGCGGGTCACCGCGCCTCGGCGTGCGAATGCCCGCTCACGGCGAATGATTCGCCGGTTCCAACCGCGTAGGATGCCCAGCGACCGGTGTCGCGCCGGATGCCCGCATCGGCCCGTGGTTCGCCCCGCTCGTGCCCGTCGGAATCCCCTTCCTCCGGTCAGCGCCCCCGCATTGCGCCGGAGTTCACCCGGCCTTCGCCCGTACCGCCGGGCGGGTCGCTTCCGCCGACATCTCCCGCTCGTCGTGCAGCGTCGGCGAATTCGCCAGCAGTGCGACACCGACGATCACCGCGGTGGCCGCGCAGGCAAGCAGCGCGGGGCGCGGGTGGATCGTCGCCGTGAACAGCGTGAGACCGGCCAGGTAGCTCAGCACCGGGTCGGTGATCGTCATCGCGGTCAGCGCCGTGGGCAGTGACCCGCGTGCGTACGCCTCCTGGGTCAGGATGCCGCCGAGGACGGTGGACACCGGAATGCCCAGCAGTGCCCAGCTCGGGTCCGGCAGCGTCCTCGTCGCCACCACGACGAGGACCGCCGTAGTGGCGAAACAGCAGCCCGCCGCCACCGCCACCAGCGCGGACCGCACCTGGGTGGAGCGGACCGTCCGGGACAGACCGAACAACACGACGACCGTGCCGAACACCCCCGCGCACGCCCCCGGGAGCAGCTGCGTGCGCACCGCCGAATGCTCGGGAATCCCCGGCCCGACGAGCAGCATCAGCCCCGCGCACACCGCCGACGTCCCCGCCCAGTCTCTGGCGAGCAGCGCGCGACCACGCCGCAATGCCGCGAACGGCAGCGCGAACAACAACTGCACGACCAGCAGCGCCTGCACTACCGCGATGGCGCCGAAGCGCAACGCGACGGCGTGCACGACGAATCCGGCTACGTTCGCGCCCTGCCCGGCCAACCAGCGGCGGTCGGTGATCAGACGACGAGCGATCGCGGCGATCACCAGGAATCGTCCCTGCCCGGACGCGGTGGCCGCCTGCCTGGCAGCGCCTTGTTGCAGGAACGCCGACACCGCGAACAGGAACGCGGCCGACAACGCCGAACCGACCGTCCCTACCGAGTCGACGGACCCGAAACCGCGCTCCGGCATAACCTCGATGCTCGCCGGTCCGGATGAACACCGGATGGCGTTCGCCTGGCTACTGGACGACCACCCCGGTTCCGGGGGCTGGACGGCCGTCCGGGCAGACTCGATAGTCCTATGGTGATCGAACGAGCCGTCCTGTCTCGTGCCCTATGCGGCCTGTTGTTGCTGTTGGCCGCGTTCACCCCGATGCGAGCGGCCGCCGAACCGCTGCCGGTGCCCTATCAGTGGAAGCAAGCGTTCATCGACGGCACGGACGGCACCCGGCTGCACGCGGACATCCTGCGCCCAGCCGGTGTCTCCGACGACACCCGCACACCCGTCATCCTGACCGTCAGTCCGTATCGCGCGCACCTGGCCTATCTGAGCGAGCCGCGCCTGACCGGCGGCCCGTCCACCGACAACCTCACCGCCGACCTGTTCCTGAACGCGGGCTACACCTACGTCATCGTCGACCTGCGCGGGTTCGGCGGCTCCGACGGTTGCCCGGACTTCGGCGGGCCGGGGGAACGAGCCGACGTCGCCACGGCCGTGGAGTGGGCGGCGAGCCAGCCGTGGTCCACCGGCAGGGTCGGGCTGTTCGGCACTTCGTACGAAGCCTGGACCGGCCTGATGGGCCTGGCCGCCGCCCCGAAGGGCCTCGCGGCGGTGGGCGCGTTCGAGCCGGTCGTCGACCCGTACTCCTACCTGTACATGCAGGGCGTCTCGTGGAAGTTCTCCGGCAAACCGATCACCGAGAGCGGCGTGCGTCCCGCCGACTTCGCGGGACTCGAGCACCTGCTGATCGCCTCGACGCCACCGCGTCCGGAAGACTCCGGCGAATATCAGGCGAACGCGACGCAGTTGCCGTGGCAGTGCTACCAGCAGTACCTGACCCAGATCGGCGACCACAACCCCGGCACCGCCTTCTGGCGTGATCGCGACCTCGTCGCGCGGCTGCGCGGCGCCACCATTCCGCTGTTCCTCGGTCAAGGCTTCGTCGACTACAACACCCGTGCCTACCGTGTGTTCGATCTGTGGAACGGCCTCGGGCCCGGCGAGCACCGCGCCTGGTTCGGCCAGTGGGGACACCGCACCTGCCACGACAAATGCGGCACGCCCCACTTCGACACCGAACTGCTCGCGTTCTTCGACGAGCACGTCGCCGCCCGCGACGTGCGGGTGCCAGGCCCGCGGATCACCGTCGGCCAGTTCGACGGCCGCTGGCGCGCGGAGAGCGCCTGGCCGCCCGCCGACGCCCGGCGGGTTCCGGTCGAGCTGCGGACCGGTGATTACACCGATCGCGGGTTGATTCCCGGACCCGATCGCGAGATCTGGTCGGTCTCCGCGCCGCTGACCGGCGAGCAGCATCTGTCCGGCATTCCCACCGCCACCCTCCGGCTCAGCGGCCCGCCGAACGCGACGGTCGCGGTCGAGCTCTACGACATCGCGCCCGACCTGCGCGCGACCGTCATCACCCGAGGGATCGCCCCGGTGCGCGACACCGCCGAGGTCAGGCTGCTCGCGCAGGACTGGCCGATCGCCGCGGGCCACCGGATCGGCGTGCGGATCACCGACGTGGTCGACGACGTGTGGTCGCACTCCCCCGCCCTCGCCGCGGTCACGGTGACCTCCGCGAGCATCGAGTTGCCCTTGTTGACGGCGACGCGCCGTCCCGACCTGCCGGGCGAGCTCACCGAAGGCATCGTGAAGTGGCGAAACGAGAAGACCATCGCCCTCGACCCGAGCATGTTGAACAATGCAACGGTGTCCATGAATCTGCCCGACCGCGCCGGTGACCGATGACGGAGCCGGTCGACGACCTGACCGCCGAACGCCTCGCCACCGCGCTGCGGTGCGCGACGGTGTCCACCGACGACCCGCGCGACACCGACAGCGCGGCGTTCGACCGCCTCGACGCGCACCTGCGGACGTCGTTCCCCCGGGTGCACGCCGAACTCGAACTGCGGAAGTTCGCGCACAGCAGGCTCTACCGCTGGCCGGGCGCCGACCCGGACCGGGTGGCCGCGATCCTGCTCGCGCATCAGGACGTGGTCCCGGTGGACGACGCCAAGCGCTGGACCCACCCGCCGTTCGCGGGAGTGGTGGACGACGAGTTCATCTGGGGCCGCGGGGCGATCGACGACAAGAGCCGCGTGCTCGCCATCCTGGAGGCGGCCGAATCGGCGCTCGCCGCGGGCCTGCGCCCCCGGCACACCGTGTACCTGGCTTTCGGGCACGACGAGGAGGTCTTCGGCGGCGAGGGCGCCGAGCGCATGGCCGAGCATCTGCGGCAGGCGGGCGTGCGCGCGGATCTGCTGCTGGACGAGGGCGGGGTGATCACCGCGGGCGTCGTCGATGGCGTGCGGCAGCCGGTGGCGACGATCATGCTCGGGGAGAAGGGCTACGCGACGGTCCGGTTGTCGGTCACCGAGGTCGGCGGGCACTCGTCCATGCCGGGCAGGCAGACGGCGGTCGGACGGATCGCGCGGGCGGTGGGCCGCATCCAGGACCATCCGATGCCGCTGCGCTTGACCCCGGTGATCGCGGACATGCTGACCAGGGTGCGCGAGGTCATGCCCGCGCCGCGGCGACTGCTGCTGGGCCTGGCGAATCTCGCCGCACCGGTGGTCACCCGGGTGATGGCGGCCCAGCCGCAGACCGAAGCGATGGTGCGCACCACCACGGCGCCGACGGTGATCCGCGGCGGAGTGCGGGCGAACGTGTTGCCCCAGCGGGCCGAGGCCATGGTGAACTTCCGCATCCTGCCCGGCGACACCGTCGCCTCCGTGCTGGCGCACTGCCGGAAAGTCGTGCGCGACAAGGGTATTCGATTCGACCTGGTAGGCATGTCGTCGGAGCCGTCGCGGATCACGCGGCCCGGCCCCGCATTCGATCTGATCGCCGATCTCGCCCGCGCCGTCGTTCCCGGCATCGCGGTGACCACCGGCATCGTGCCCGGCGCCACCGACTCCAGGCACTACGACGACCTGGCGGGCACCCGGTGCAATTTCGCCCCGATCGTGCTGGACGAGCGCGACCTGGCCTCGATCCACGGAACCGACGAGCGCATCTCGCGAGTCAACTACGCTCGACTCATCGAGTTCAACCGGCGGCTGATCGAGCATTTCGCGACGGTCGGCGCGCCATCGACGTCAGGAGCGCAGGGATGACGACCGAGCCGACGGCGGGCGACACCGCGTCCACCGAGCCGACCGCGATCCGCACCGAGTCCGGCGAGTTCGACGGTGTCGGCAGCGGAGTCGCCTGGCGGGCGTGGCTGCCGGAGGGCGCGGCGCGGGGCGTGATCGTCCTGGTGCACGGCGTGGCGGAGCATTCCGGCCGCTATGCCCATGTGGGACAGCGTCTTGTCAGCGCCGGTTTCGCCGTCTACGCGCTCGATCACATCGGGCACGGGAAGTCCGCGGGCAGCAAGGCCAACATCGGCTCCATGGCGGGCGCCGCGGACAACGTCGCCGCCATGCTGGACATCGCGACCCGAGAGCAGCCCGGCGTGCCGCGCTTCCTGGTCGCGCACTCGATGGGCAGCCTGATCACCCTGTATCTGGCCACCCGCGCGCCGATCGACGTGGCGGGCATCGTGTTGTCCGCCCCGCCGCTGGACATCCCGGTGGGCAATCCGGTGCAGCGCATGCTCGCACCGGTGTTGAGCAGGCTCACCCCGAATCTGGGTGTGCTGAAACTGGATTCGTCGCAGATCAGCCGGGACCCGGCGGTCGTCACGGCCTACGACAACGATCCGCTGGTCTATCGCGGCATGCTGCCCGCGCGCACCGGCGCCGAGATGCTGAGCGCGACGAATACGGTCAAGCAGCGGTTGGCGAAGGTCACCGTGCCGCTGCTGGTGCTGCACGGCACCGCCGACGCGATCGCCGCGCCGTCCAGCTCCGATCTCATCGAGCGGGGCGCCGGGTCGGAGGACCTCACGGTGATCCGCTACGAGGGCCTCTACCACGAGGTGTTCAACGAGCCCGAGCAGCAGAAGGTGCTCGACGACGTCGTCGGCTGGCTGGAAGCGCACCTTACCGAACAGTAGTATCTCTCCATGAGTACTACCGGATCCATCGCGTTCATCCGCGCCAGCTGGCACAGTTCGATCGTCGAGAAGGCGTACGAGGGCTTCCGCGCCGAATACGCCGACCTCGGTTTCGATCCCGCCGGCATCGACGTCTACGAGGTGCCGGGCGCCTTCGAGATCCCGCTGCACGCAAAGCGCCTGGCGCATTCCGGCCGGTACGCCGCGATCGTCGCGTCCGCGCTGGTGGTGGACGGCGGCATCTACCGGCACGATTTCGTGGCCTCGGCGGTGATCGACGGGCTGATGCGGGTCCAGCTGGACACGGACGTGCCGGTGTTCTCGGTCGTGCTCACCCCGCACCACTTCCACGAGCACAGCGAGCACGTCACGTACTTCACCGAGCATTTCGTCACCAAGGGCGCCGAGGCGGCCCGCGCGCTGGCGGGCACGCTCAGCTCGCTGCGATCGCTGCCGGTGTAGCGACTACCGGAACTTGGCCAGGCAGGCGCTCTCACCGTCCAGGACGCCGGTGCGGAACGCTTCGAGCCGCTGGTAGCCGCTCGGCACTACCTTTCCGTTCACGTCGGCGGCCGCCGCGCCGTCGGCGAGCAGGCCGGAGACCGCTTCGTCCAGATCGCCCGCGGACAGGTGCGGGTCGCTGCCCGGCTCGCTCAACTTGGTGGTCACCACGCCGCTGAGGCACGCGGTGCGCAGGCCCGCCGTCTCCGCGCCGGTCAGCGACAGCTTGCGATCCTGTTGCACCGCGAGCACATAGCGCGAGACGAAGACGACGAACGCGTTGTAGTCGCCGTCCACGACCGCCGACAGCGGGTCGCCGTCGGTCATCGTTCCGCCGCGGCGGGCCAAGGCGGGCACGTCCGTGCCGATCCGGTTCGCGCTCGGGCAGTACGACACCGGCCGGGTGACGGCGCCGTCCGAGCAACCGCGGCCGACCCCGGAGTAGTCGAACTGCGGGGTCCGCGTGACCGGGAAGATCTTGGTCAGCGCCTGGCTCAGGCTGGTCAGGGCGGCGGCGTCCACCGGAAGTTGCGCCTGCTCCTCACCGGGCTCGAAGGTGGTGGGGAGATTGCCGCGGCGCTGGGCGATCTCCTTCCTGGTGATCTTCTTGCACCCGTCGGCGCCGTCGGTGTAACCGATTTGCACCGCCGTCACCCGCTCGAAGGCCGAGCCGTGCACGTTGTCCGGATCGTTCGGGTCCCGGTCGCGCACCGCCACCGTGGCGCCGAGCACGGCGTTGAGGCCGTCGGTGGTGTTGAGCGTGAAGTGCGCCGAATTCCCTTCGGCCACATGGCGCAGGAATACACCGCCGAGGCAGTCCGCCTGCTGTTCCTGCACGAGCGGCGGGGTCAGCAGGCCCGCGAGTCTGGCCTGCCCTTGGATGGCGTGCCCGTACTCATGGGCGAGCACCATCACCACCGCCATCTCGCCGTACTTCTGCACCAGTTTCGGCAGCAGGACACCCCGGTCCCAGCCGATGGTGTGGTCACCGCCGCAGTAGGCCGCGTTCACCACCTGGTAGGTGTCGGACTTGCAGAACTTGACCGACTGCGTTCTGGGCGCCTTGGCGTCCCAGGAGATGAACCTGGTCACCGGCTTGAACGTGCCGGGGAAGTGCGCGGGGTACTCCTTGGTCCAGAAGTCCTGCACGTCGGCGATGGTATTGAGGGCGAGCTTGTCGATGACGCCGCCATCACCGTTCTCCGCCGTGAGCGGCGCGTCCGGCACACCTTTGCGGGGACCGTTCGGGCCCGAAGCCGTCATCGACCCGGCCAGTTCCCAGGTGTCGGCGGGCGGCGAGACCTGCCGTGCGGCACGGTCGTTCGTGCCCTGCGCGCATCCGGCCGACACCAGCGCCACCACCGCGAGCACGGCCACACCGAATCGCCTGTACTTCCTCATCGAACTCGCCTCCCCGAGTACCGCGTCTCGGGCTCGCCGAGCGCTCACATCGTAATCGCCGCGAGCGCGCTGCGCGCATCACAGCGCCACGATCGTCTCCGGATCGCCAAGGCGCGCAGCACTTTCACGCCTGGTCAGGCGCGCAGCAGGTCGGGTGCGGTCGATGATGGGAGCGGCCTCAGAGCGACAATCGAAGATCACCAGAAGCCGGCCGGGGCGCATCGCGACTTGCCGGCGGCGAAGTTCGATGTGGCGGCCGTCGCGCGTGGTCTGTGCGCGCCCGACAGTGTGGGGTCACTGAAGGTGGATGTGGGAGAGCAGCGCTCGATGATCGGAGCCGGCGACCGAGAGGGTGCGTACCTCTTCGGCGGTGGCGGCGGCGAGCAGGATGTGGTCGATGCCGATCACCGGTCCCCACGCGCGGTCGGCGGGGAAGGTGGGCAGCAGGCCTGCGCCTGCCTGGTCGGCCGCCGAGGCGAAGCTTCCGCGTAGCAGGTCGCGGAAGGCGGCGTGGTCACGGGTCGCGTTGAAATCCGCGCCCACGATGGCCGGGCCCCGTTGCGCGTCGAGGATTTCCCTGGTCTTGCGCATCTCCGTCTGCCACGCGGGAAAATCGAACGGCGGCGGGACCGGATGGAACGCGAAGACGGTGATCGGTCCCCGTTCGGGGTGATCCATCGTCGCGGAGATGTTGTTGAGGATGTATCCGTCGTATTTCTTGGTGTCGCGCAGCGGATATCGGCTGTAGATGCCGGTGCCGCCACCGCCGTCGCGGGTGGGCTCGGTGTAGTGGTAGGGCAGTTCACCCAGCAGGCCCGCGCCCGCCAACCGCTCCAGCGCGGCGTCGGTCAGTTCGTCCACGGTCAGCACGTCGACCCGGTCGTCCCGCACCGCGCGCACAACGGCGGCCGGGTCGGCGCCGCCGAACAGCAGATTCGACTGCATGACGGTCAGCTTCGGACCGTCGGCTGCCCGGCCCTGCGGCACGAACGCGGGCACCAGCGTCCACAGCGTCGCCGCCGCCAGCACCCCGGCGACAGCGGCGCTGCGCCATCCGCGCGCGATCAGCAAGAGCACCAGGCCCACGATCGCGCCGATCATGAAGTACGACGCCCCCGATGCGAGCAACACCAGCACTCGCCGCTGCCACGCAGCGAAGTGCAGCGCTATCCCGACGGCGCCTGCGGCTACTGCGCACCACCCCACACCGAACAATGCCCGGTCCATCCATCTACGCATGCGGTCGAGCCTAGGCAATGCCGGTGAAGCCCTTGATCCGGTGCAGCTCGAGACCGGCACAGAGGAAACCCGGCCACTTCGATGCCTGGCGATGTCCCTCGCCCGGGCGACGCACCTCGCGACTTCGCTGTCGGAGAATCAGCCCAGGTGGGCCGACAGCAGCCAGGCCGGAACCGACTTGCGGCCGCCGGGCTCGTCGCGTATCCCTTCGAACCGGACAGGCGCGCCCTCGGGCAACTCCGCGGGCAAGTTGGCGTGAATTCGCGCCGGCCTGATCTCATCGATCGTCCAATACTTCGACACCACCTCCCGAAGCTCATCGGCGGTGACCGGCGATGGCCCCGGCTGGGGCACTTCGGGCAGGCCCGCCCGGTCGAACACGAGCGCGAAGTAGGACGCACCCGGCGCGGCGGCGCGGGCGATCGCCTGCTGGTAACCATCCCGCGACTCGACCGGGATCGAATGGAACAGCGTGCTGTCGACGATGGTGCCGAAGCGGCCGTCGTAGCCGGTGAAAGAAGTGATGTCGGCGACCTCGAACGAAGCGCTCGTCAGGCCGCGCCGGGTTGCCTCGGCACGGGCCAGCTCGACCGCGGTCGGCGACAGATCCAATCCCACGATGGTGTAACCCCGCTCGGCCAGATACAGCGAGATCGCCGCCTCCCCGCAGCCGACGTCGAGCACGTCACCGTGGAATTTCCCTTCGTCGATCAGGGCGGCGAGTTCGGGTTGGGGTTCGCCGATACTCCACGGTGCTTTGACACCCGGACCGAACGGGCCGCCGGTGCCCCTATAGATGGCATCGAAATCGAAATCCTCTGGCGTCGTCATAGCAAACGAATATCAGTGCATCTGCCCGATGTCGCGGACCCTCGCCCACGACGCGCTCGATCCGCTCGACGGGCGGGATGACACCGGGGCTGGGCGAGATCTCCCGCACCGCTCGACACGCCACTGATCGAGACCGGACCGTGGGCTGGGCGGCGGATCGTCGTCCATGACGAGGTCGGCCGGTCTACCCTTGGCCGAGAACTGATGGCGAGGTCACCGTCACGACCGCGAACGGGCTCGGCGACGAAGACCGGCTCGCCTTGCGCCGGTTCGTCGATCGCTTCCAGATCTTGACCGGCGCCGCGAACACCCCACCGCAGGACGACCTGGCGTGCGGGAGTCCGTGACCCGGCCCGCGCAGTGGAGATCACCGCGCGGGCCTGGTGGTGATCCCACACCGAGCAGCGCCTCGTCCGGCCGGTGGTCGACTTGGGCGCCGCATGGAGACCGCGCGCAGGAACGTGGATCGGCCGATTCGCTCCCTGCCGAGATATAGCGGCACATTCGGCCGGGCGAACGAGCCGATGGCCACGGAACCGGCGCGCGACGCACACCGGTTCGGCGGACCGCAACGTCAGTGGGCGTGCCGACTCATGGCCTCGGTCAGCGCGGCGGTGTCCGTGGTGAGCGATCCGCCGGTGAATTCGAGTGTGGCATGCGACCTTTCGGCCGCCGCCGGATGACCGGCGCCGCACGCGTCGGTGACGATGATCGGCAGATAACCCAGGTCCAGGCTGTGCCGAACCGTCGGCTCGATCCCCACCTCCATGGCGATGCCCGCCACGGCGTAGGTGTCGATGCCGCAGTCGCGCAGCGCGAAGTCCAGCGGGGTGGCCGCGAACGCCGACATGGTGATCTTGTCGAACACCACCTCGTCCGGACCCGGCGTCAACTCGGGCACCAAGTGGAATTGCGGCGAACCCTGCGGGAAGCTCGAACGCACGTCCGCCGGGTCGTCCACCCGCTGCCAGGACATCGCGGTGCGCAGCTGGGCGACGCCCGACGCCGCCACCGGCAAGGACATGTGCCGGGTGTAGAACACCCGGAAGCCCCCCGCCCGGGCGGCGTCGCGCAGCCGCACGCACGCGCGCACGATCTCCTCGCCGCCGGGAATCTGCCGCACGATGCCGACCTGCATGTCGTAGATGAGCAGCGCCATCCGCGCGGGATCGCAGGCCTCCTGCACGGTCTGCGGGATGCTCAGGCCGAAGGCGTGGCGCATGCTCACGCGGTCCGGTCGTAGGGCTCGGCGACGTCGACGGCGGGATCCATCAGCGCCTCCAGCGGCAACGGCGCCTGCACCGGGACGAACGTCCATTCCAGGTATCCGGCCTTGGTGAGCGGGAAGTCCGCGACGTACTTCCGCGCCTCCTCGACGCTGTCGACCTCGAATACGATCACCACGCCGGGCTCGTCGGCGCGGGCGTAGTTCTCGCGGACGATGCCCGCCTTCCACAGCCGCCACACGTTGGCGACCTCCTCGGGCAGGTACGGGTTGATCGTCTCCAGGGTGACGCCTGGCTTGAAGCGGTCGAAAACGATGACCTTCACGATGTTTCGCTCCATGATTGCGGTGGTCGATACCAACGGCATTCATGGAATCGCGATGATTACAGTGTTACAAGAACGCACTTTTCAGTGAGTACCCGGAGGACAGGTGCCCGACAAGCGCTACAACTGCGCCGTGGAGGTGACCGTCGACCTGATCGGCGGCAAGTGGAAGCCGGTGATCCTGGCCCACTTGAAGGAGGGTGTGCACCGCTACGGCGAGTTGCGCAGGCGGATGCCGACCACCAGCGAGAAGATGCTGGTCCAGCAGTTGCGCGAACTGGAGTCCGACGGCCTGGTCCGGCGCACCACCTTCGACACGGTGCCTCCGCAGGTCGAATACACCCTCACCGACGAGGGCCGCACCCTCGTCCCGGTCCTCACCGCGCTCTACGACTGGGGCGAACAGCGCGCGGCCCGCGCGGGTCTCACCGTCGGTCCTTGAGCCGGCCGCGGGCTCGATTTCGTCAGGCCGAAAGGGACGTGCGCGCGGACAGGAACCTCACGCGCCGAAGACTCGTTCGACGACCGCTTTGGCGCGCCGGGTGACGCGCATGTAGTGGTCGAGGAATTCGCTGCCGTCGTCGTTGGGCCACCCCGCGACGCGGGCGACGGCGGAAAGCAGCCGCCCCGGACCCGGTAGCTGATCGCTGGGTTTGCCGCGTACCAGGACCAAGGCGTTGCGGGCATTGGTGGCGGTCAGCCACGCGTCGCGCAGCAGCGCCACGTCCTGCGCGTCCAGCAGCTCGGTCCGCTCGATCACATCCAGCGCCTCGAGTGTGGAGGTGTTGTGCAAGCCGGGCACCTCGTGGGCGTGCCGCAGCTGCACCAGCTGAACCGTCCACTCGATGTCGGCCAGGCCCCCGCGCCCCAGTTTGGTGTGCGTGGCCGGATCGGCGCCGCGGGGCAGCCGCTCGGCGTCCACTCTGGCCTTGATCCGCCGGATCTCGCGCACCGCCTCGGCGGACACACCGCCCTCCGGGTACCGCACCTTGTCGATGACGTGCAGGAAACGCACCCCGAGTTCCTGGTCACCGGCCACTTGGTGCGCGCGCAGCAACGCCTGCACCTCCCAGGGTTGCGCCCACTGCTGGTAGTACGCCGCGTAGGCGGCCAACGTGCGCACCAGCGCGCCGTTGCGCCCCTCCGGACGCAGCCCGGCGTCCACGTGCAGCGGCGGGTCGGTGCTCGGCGCGCCGAGCAGCTGCTGCACCCGGTCGGCCACCCCGATCGCCCACTTCACCGCCTTGGTCTCGTCCTCGCCCGGCCGCGGGTCGCAGACGAACAGCACGTCCGCGTCCGAGCCGTACCCGAGCTCCATGCCACCGAGTCGGCCCATGCCGATCACCGCGATGTCGGCAGGCGCGGGCGCACCCCGCTCCGCTTCGCCCGCCCGGATCACCGCACGCAACGACGCCTCGAGCACCGCCACCCACACCGACGACAACGCCCGGCACACCTGCGGCACTTCGAGCATGCCCAGCAGATCGGCCGACGCCACCCGCGCGAGTTCGTGCCTGCGCAGCGAACGGGCCGCGGCGACGGCGCGTTTCGGGTCCTCGTAGCGCGCGGCGGCGGTGAGGATGCCGCGGGCCACCTCGTCGGGCTGCGGTCCGAGCAGCAGCGGGCCGCTCGGGCCGTCGGCGTACATCCGGATCGTCTCCGGCGCGTTGATCAGCAGATCGGGCAGGTACTCGGAGGAGCCGAGCACGATCATCAGCCGCTGGGCGATCGCCCCCTCGTCGCGCAGTTCGCGCAGGAACCAGATCTGGTCGGCGAGCCCCTCCGACACGCGGCGATAGGCCAGCAGGCCCGCGTCGGGATTCGGTGTCTCACCGAGCCATTCGAGCAGCGTCGGCAGCAGCAGGGCTTGGATGCGCCCTTTGCGCGACACGCCGCCGGTGAGGGCCTTCAGGTGGCCGAGGGCGTGTTCCGGCGCCGCGTAGCCGAGAGCAGCCAGCTGCCGGATTGCGGCTTCGGGGCTCAGGCGCAGCGCATCGGGTTCCAGCCGCACCACCGAATCCAGCAGCGGCCGGTAGAACAGCTTGGCGTGCAAGCGCCGCACGCGCACCGCGTTCCGGCGGATCTCGCTGCCCAGCACACCCACCGCGTCCTGCCTGCCGTCGGGCCGGATGTGCGCCGCGCGGGCCAGCCAGCGCATGCCCTCCTCGTCGTCGTCGGCCGGCAGGGTGTGGGTGCGACGCAACCGCTGAAGCTGGAGCCGGTGTTCCAGCAGCCGCAGGAACTCGTAGGAAGCCGTGAGATTGGCCGCGTCGTCGCGACCGACGTAGCCGCCCGCGGCCAGCGCGGTCAGCGCCTCCACGGTGCCCTGCACGTGCAGCGTCTCGTCCACCCGCCCGTGCACCAATTGCAGGAGCTGCACGGCGAATTCGACGTCCCGGAGGCTGCCGCGCCCCAACTTGAGTTCGCGTTCGCGCAGATCGGCGGGCACCAGATCCTCCACGCGGCGGCGCATCGCCTGCACGTCGGCGACGAAATCGGGACGCTCCGACGCCGACCACACCATCGGCATGAGCGCGGCTCGGTACTGCTCGCCGAGCGCGATGTCACCGGTCGCCGGACGATTCTTCAGCAGCGCCTGGAACTCCCAGGTGCGTGCCCAGCGCTTGTAGTAAGCGATGTGCGAATCCAGCGTCCGCACCAGCGCACCGGCCTTGCCCTCCGGCCGCAGCGCCGCATCTACCTCGAAGAACGCCTGGCTCGCCACGCTCATCATCTCCGCGGCCAGACGCGTGGCGGTGGCGTCGGCGGGCTCGGCGACGAACACCACGTCGACGTCGCTGACATAGTTCAATTCGCGCGCGCCGCACTTGCCCATCGCGATCACGCCCAGCCGCACCGGCACCGGCTCGTCCTTGCAGACCCGCGCCACCGCCACCGCCAGCGCCGCGGTCAGGGCGGCGTCGGCCAGGTCGGTGAGCTGCCTGCCGACCACCTGGTAGGGCAGCACGGGCTCGTTCTCCACCGTGGCCGCCAGATCCAGCGCGGCCAGCAGCATCAAGTGATCGCGGTACCGCTTGCGCAGCGACGCCGCCACTTCGGGCCCCGAGATCGCGGCGCGGAACAGCATCGGGGTCGCGTTCGGCCCCTCCTCCGGTGCCGCGTCGACCACGGCGAGCAGATCGGCGATCAGCTCGTCGCGTCCAGGTAACTCCTTGCGGCGCAAGCCTTCCCACGACTCCGGCGCCGCGACGAGATGATCGCCGAACGCGCTGGAGGAACCGAGCAGCGCGAACAGCCTGCCCCGCAGCGACGTATCCGTACGGATCGCCGAATCGATCGCGTGCCAACCGTCCCCGATGCTCTCGCGCAGTCGCATGAGCGTGCTCAACGCGAGGTCGGCGTCCGGCGCGCGGGACAGCGACCACAGCACGGGGATGCTCTCGACGTTGTCCCAGCCCAATTCGCGCAGCGACGCGGCGGCGGATGGCTCGAGCAATCCGAGCCGACCGACACCGGGGACAGCGGAGCGCGCAGAGGGGGGCCGGACCATGGTTCTCAAATTACCTGGCCGCGATCGGGGGCACGCCGCCCCCGGGGCATCGCTCGGATTACAACCCCAGGTATTCCTTGAGCTCGAACGGCGTGACCTGGCTGCGGTAGTCCGCCCACTCCCGGCGCTTGTTGCGCAGGAAGAAGTCGAACACGTGCTCGCCCAGGGTCTCGGCGACCAACTCGGAGCGCTCCATCGCTTGCAGCGCCTCGTCCAGCGTGCCGGGCAGCTCGCGGAAGCCCATCGCGCGCCGCTCGGCGACGGTCAGCGACCACACGTCGTCCTCGGCCTCCGGCGGCAGCGTGTAGCCCTTCTCGATACCACGCAGACCGGCCGCGAGCAGCACGGCGAAGGCCAGGTAGGGGTTGCACGCGGAATCGGGGCTGCGGATCTCGACGCGCCGCGAGGAGGCCTTGTTCGGTGTGTACATCGGCACACGGACCAGGGCGGAGCGGTTGGACCGGCCCCACGAGGCCGCCGTGGGCGCCTCGCCGCCGTGGATGAGGCGCTTGTAGGAGTTGACCCACTGGTTGGTGACCGCGCTGATCTCCGGGGCGTGCTCGAGGATGCCCGCGATGAACGCGCGCGCTGTCTCCGACAGGTTGATCGGGTCGTCGGGGTCGTGGAAGGCGTTGGTCTCGCCCTCGAACAGGCTCATGTGCGTGTGCATCGCCGAGCCCGGGTACTGGGCGAACGGCTTGGGCATGAAGGTCGCGCGCACGCCCTCGTCGATGGCGACTTCCTTGATCAGGTAGCGGAAGGTCATCACGTTGTCTGCCATGGACAACGCGTCGGCGTAGCGCAGGTCGATCTCCTGCTGACCCGGAGCGCCCTCGTGGTGGCTGAACTCCACGGAGATGCCCATGGACTCCAGCGCGTCGATGGCGTGGCGGCGGAAGTTCGGCGCCGAATCGTGCACGGCCTGGTCGAAGAAGCCGCCGGTGTCGGCGGGGACCGGGACGCCGTCACGCGTGCCGTTCTCCAGCAGGAAGAACTCGATCTCGGGGTGCACGTAGCAGCTGAAGCCGACGTCGCCCGCCTTGTTCAGCTGACGGCGCAGCACGTGGCGCGGGTCGGCCCAGGACGGCGAGCCGTCCGGCATGGTGATGTCGCAGAACATGCGCGCGGAGTGCTGATGGCCCTTGCTCGTGGCCCACGGCAGCACCTGGAAGGTCGACGGATCCGGCCGGGCGACCATGTCGGCCTCCGAGACGCGGGCGAAGCCCTCGATGGCCGAGCCGTCGAAACCGATACCCTCTTCGAACGCGCCCTCCAGCTCGGCGGGCGCGATCGCGACGGACTTCAGGTAACCCAAGACGTCGGTGAACCAGAGACGTACGAAGCGGATGTCCCGCTCTTCGAGCGTCCGCAGCACGAATTCCTTCTGGCGATCCATGTCCGCGAGCGTAAGCATCCGGCGTTAAATCTGTGTTACATACACGCTTAAGATTGCTGACCTGGTTTTTTCGGAAGACTCCGCACAGTCGGATCGTCCGGTTTGTGAGATTCTTCCGGACCGGGCAGCATCGCGTGACCGATCAGCAACCGCGCGCGCCCGGCTCAGCAGGTGAGGCCGGAGGCGGGCTCGGTCAGGTCGACCAGATAGGCGATCACCGCGTCGTCGACGCAGGGGACGCCGCCCGCCAGCGCCACCGTGTGCCGGTTGCCCTGATAGGTGATCAGCGCGGCGCCCAACTGGTCGGCCAGGTCGACTCCGGCCTGGTACGGCGTCGCCGGGTCCTCGGTGGTCGACACCACCACCGTCTTCGGCAGACCGGTCACCGAGATGCGATGCGGTTCACTCGTGTTCGGCACCGGCCAGGCGGTGCACAGCTCCAGCGGCGCCGCGCCGGTGCCGCGCCCGTCGTCCAGGAACGGGGCCGCTTTCCGGTATTCGGCGTCCTGGCGTCCGGCGACCCCGCGATCGGTGATGCGCGGATCGTCCACGCAGCGGATCGCGTTGAACGCGTCGCTGGTGTTGGCGTAAGTGCCGTCGTCGCGACGTCCGTCGTACAGGTCGGCCAGGGCCAGCAGCGTATCGCCGCGCCCGTCGCGCAGCTCGGACAGCCCGAGCGTGAGCACCTTCCACAATTCGTCGGTGTAGAGCGCCTGGCGCACGCCGGTGAGCGCGTCGCCGTAGGTCAGACCCCGCGGATCGGTGGTCGGCGCCGGCTTGTCCCACAGCGGGTTCACCAACGCGCGGAACCGCGGCACCGCCTGCGCCGGGTCGGCGCCAAGCGGGCAGTCGGGCTGCCGCGCGCAGTCGGCGGCGTAGGCGTCGAACACCTTCTGGAAGCCCGCCGCCTGGCGCAGCGACTCCTGCACCGGATCCTGCGAGGAGTCGATGGCGCCGTCCAGCACCATGGCGCGCACGTGGTCGGGGAACCGCTCCGCGTACGCCGAACCGATCTTGGTGCCGTAGGAGTAGCCGACGTAGGTCAGCTTCGCGTCGCCGAGCGCGGCGCGCATGATGTCGAGGTCCTGCACGACCTCGCGGGTGCCGACGTGGGCGAGGAACTCCTTCCCGGTCCGATCGGCGCAGCGGCCCGCGTACCGGCGGTTGTCGGCCTCGGCGTCGGCGATGCCCGCCGGGGTGTAGTCGTCCTCCGGCTCGGCGCGCTCGGAGTCTTGCTCCTGGGGTGTCTGGCAGACGATCGAGGGGGTGGAAGAACCGACGCCGCGCGGGTCGAAGCCGATCCGGTCGAAGCGCTCGGCCAATTCCGTCTTGTTGCCGAGCGACGACAGGCCGAGACCTGACTCCCCCGGGCCACCCGGGTTCATCACCAGCGAACCGACCCGCCGCCCGGTCGCCCGCGTCCGGGAGATCGCGATCTGGGCGGTCGGCCCGTCGGGTGCCGCGTAGTCCACCGGCACGGTGATCCGGGCGCACTCGGTGCTCGGCGGCAGCCGGTCGTCCGGCCCGCCGAATCCGGTGCAGTCACCCCACTGCACCGCCTGGCCGTAGAACTTCTCCAGCCCGGTGGGCGGCGTGGGCGCAGGCTGCCCCGTTTCGGTGCGGGTGACGGCGCACCCCGCAACCAGCACAGCCAGCGACGCCAGCACCGCCACCGGGAGTGCACCGCGCCCATTCCGCACCATCGACATGCTGTCGATACTGCCATCGGGCGAACGCGGTGGCCGCCCCGGGCAAACCCCGTGCCGCGCTGTGACCAATCGCACCGGTCATCGGCCTTAATCCGCCTCGGTGGCGGGTGGCACACTGAAATCGTCAGACACTCCCGGGGACCCGGACGGGCCCCGAGGCGACACAGACGAAAGGGACGATGATGTCCGTATCCGACTCGGAAACCCCTGCCTACGGTGCGGCGCCCGCCGAGCCCAAGAAGATGCGCAAGACCCGGGTGCACCACCTGCAGCAGATGAAAGCCGACGGTGAACGCTGGGCGATGCTGACCGCCTACGACTATTCCTCGGCGCGGCTGTTCGAAGAAGCGGGCATTCCCGTGCTGCTGGTCGGCGATTCCGCGGCCAACGTGGTGTACGGCTACGACACCACCGTGCCGATCACTGTCGACGAGCTCATCCCGCTGGTGCGCGGGGTGGTGCGCGGCGCGCCGCACGCGCTGGTCGTGGCCGACCTGCCGTTCGGCACCTACGAGTCCTCCCCGCAGCAGGCGCTGGCGACGGCGACCCGGTTCATGAAGGAGGGCGGGGCGCACGCGGTGAAGCTGGAAGGCGGCGAGCGGGTCGCCGAGCAGATCGCGCTGATCACCGCGGCGGGCATCCCGGTCATGGCGCACATCGGCTTCACCCCGCAGAGCGTGAACACCCTCGGCGGATTCCGCGTGCAGGGTCGTGGCGACGGCGCCGAGCAACTGATCGCCGACGCCATCGCCGTTCAGGAGGCGGGCGCGTTCTCCGTGGTGATGGAGATGGTCCCGGCCGAACTGGCGGGGCAGGTCACCCGCAAGCTGACCATTCCGACCGTCGGCATCGGCGCGGGCGCCGACACCGACGCGCAGGTGCTGGTCTGGCAGGACATGGCAGGCTACACCAGCGGCAAGACCGCGAAGTTCGTCAAGCGCTTCGGCAACGTCGGCGACGAATTGCGTGCCGCCGCCGCTGCCTACGCCGACGAAGTGCGCCGGGGCACCTTCCCCGCGGCGGAGCACAGTTTCTGAAATCGCCACCTCCCTTGATATACTTACGTATATCCGTATATCAAGGGAGGTTCGGAGCATGACGCGGACCATAGTCGATCTCGACGACGGCGCACTGGCACTCGCTCAGCAGCAGCTGGGCACACGCACCAAACGTGACACGATCAATCGGGCTTTGGCCATCGCGGCGGGCCTGACCGCGGACGATCGCGCCCGCAGTTTGGCCTGGCTGCAGGCTAATGCCGAGGACGTTTTGGACTTCGACGTTCTGGCAGGCGAGGAGCATCCCCAGCGGTGACCTACCTCGCCGATACCTCGGCCGTGTGGCGACTGCTCCGCGGCCAGGTCGATGATCCATGGCCCCGCCAGGTGGCGCAAGGACTCGTCGCGATCTGTCCGCCGGTCGAAGCCGAGCTCATGGTTTCCGTTCGATCGGGCAAGGACTTCGAACCGTTTTTCGCTGTTCTCGGACGCACGTTCGGCTGGTACCCCGCGCTCGACGATCCCTGGCGCCACGTGTTGGCGGTGCAGCGTGATCTGGTCCGCATCGGCCATCATCGCGGGCCGTCGCCGATGGACATCGTCATCGCGCTCACCGCGCTCGAGCACCGCCTGACGCTCATTCACGCGGACGCGGACTTCGACTCGATCGCGAAGGTACGACCGGAACTTCCGATGATTCGCGTCGACCGATAGAACTCGGGAAGTGCGGCAGGTAGAGCGACGCCACTCGATCACCCTGCGGCGGTGGCGAACCGAGTCCGGCCGACGCCCTGTCTCCGGGCAGCGATTCTCCGTCCATCGAGCGGCTCGGGCGTCGCATGAACACCGAAACTGCTCGACGAGCTGCGCGCGCACTTCGGCTGAACTCTTCCCACCGAAAACGGCCGGTTCGGGCCGGTCGGCGGAATCAATGGCAGACTCGATGCCGACAATACCGACACGACCAGAGGTACCCATGCCGTACAGCCGTTGGATTTCACGCAGCACCCTGCTGGTGGCGGGCGCTCTCACCGCCGCCGCGTTGACCGCTTGCGGCAGCGACTCGGGCCCGGCGCCCACCGGCAGCTCGAGCTCCACCACGGTGTCGGCCACCGCCGCTCCTGGCACGACCTCCGGCCGCGTCACGCCGACGAGCCCGGAGATCTCCGACGCGGCCGCGACCCAGCTGTGCGACATGATCCGGCCGGAGCTGTCCAACTGGCGGATCCAGGGCGGGACCCTGGGCAAGATCGGGCTGAACGCCCTGGTGCACGAGTGGGCGCTGCGCAACGGCGGCATCAACGGCGCGGTGCTGGCCGACAAGCCGATCGTCGACCGCGCCACCGTCAAGAGCTGCCCGGATGTCCGTCAGCAGGCCGTGGAGGCGCTCGGCATCCCGGATCTGGCCTCTGGCTTGGCGTTCTGAGCCGGGCGGCCGGATGCGCACCCTCTATCCCGAGATCGAGCCGCACGACTCCGGCATGCTCGCGGTCGGCGACGGCCAGTCGGTCTACTGGGAAGTCAGCGGCGATCCGGCCGGTAAGCCGGTCGTCTTCCTGCACGGTGGGCCCGGCGGCGGCACCACGCCGTTCCACCGGCGCTTCTTCGATCCGGACGCCTACCGGATCGTGCTGTTCGACCAGCGTGGTTGCGGCCGCTCCACTCCGCACCTGGCCGACGGCGCGAGTCTGGAACACAACACCACCGGCCACCTGATCTCCGACATCGAGAGGCTGCGCGAACATCTCGGCATCGATCGCTGGCAGGTGTTCGGCGGTTCCTGGGGCTCCACGCTCGCGCTGGCCTACGCGCAGCGGCACCCCGACCGGGTGACCGAACTGGTGTTGCGCGGCATCTTCCTGTTGCGCCGCAAGGAAATCGACTGGTACTACAACGGCGCGGCGGGTTACGTCTATCCGGACGAGTGGGAGAAGTTCCTCGCGCCGGTGCCCGAAGACGAACGCGATCAGGACCTGGTCGAGGTCTATCACCGCCTGCTGCACTCGGCCGACGAAGACCTCGCCCGCGAGGCCGCGATCGCCTGGTCCAGCTGGGAGGGCGCGACGAGTTCGCTGCTGCCGCATCCGGATCGGGTGGCCGAGACGTCGGAGCCGCGATTCGCGCTGGCGTTCGCGAGGATCGAGAATCACTACTTCCGGCACGGCGGGTTCCTCGAAGAGGGCCAGCTGCTGCGTGACATCGACGCCATCGCGCACATCCCGGCCGTGCTCGTGCAGGGCCGCCACGACATCGTCTGCCCTGCGGTCAGCGCGTGGGAGTTGCACCGAGCCTGGCCCGGGTCGGTTCTGCACATCGTCGACGACGCGGGGCACGCGGCGAACGAGCCCGGCATCACACATCACCTGGTCGAGGCCACCGACCGATTCGCGAAAGCGCGGACCAGCACGGTGAGCACGGCGGGGTCCGCTCTGGTGGACGCGTTGCGCGAGGACATCGACCGGCTCGCGGCCGCCGAACCCGCGGTCCGCGCGGACGCGGAGGACTCGGTCCATCAGATGCGGGTGGCCACCCGCAGGCTGCGCAGCGTGTTGCGGTCCTACGGCAAACTGCTCGCCAAGAAACCCGCCGCCGCGATGGGCGCGGAACTCAAGTGGCTGGCCGGGTTGCTCGGTGAAGCGCGGGACGCGGAGGTGCGCGCCGATCGGTTCGCCACGCTGCTGGCCGATCATGCCGAGCGAGCCGACCCGGCGGAGCTCGACGCGGTCACCGCGCGGCTGGTCGACGCCGAGCGGGAGCGCTATCGCGCGGCGCACGACGAGGTGCTGACCGCGTTGGACGGCGCCCGCTACCGCGAGCTGCGCGACGAGCTGTCCCGATGGCGCACCGACCCGCCGCTGCGCCACTCACGCGCCGACGCGGCGGCGCCGGACGTGTTCCGGGAGGTGCTGCGGCGCGACCTCGACCGGGTGGAATCCCTGATCCGCGCCGAGCCCACCGTCGATCCGCTCGAACGGGTGGAACTGCTGCACGACATCCGCAAGAGCGCCAAGCGGCTGCGGTACTCGTGCGAGGCGGCGCAGCAGGTCCTCGGCGACGACGCCGCCGATCGCGGCGTCCGGGCGAAGAAGCTGCAGACCGTGCTCGGCGACCATCGGGACGCGGTGGAGTCGCACGACGCGATCCTGCACCGGGCGGCCGAAGCCGCGGCGGCGGGCGAGCGTGCCGGCCTGTACGAGGCCCTCGCGGCCACGGAGGACGCCGCGGCGGGCCGTGAACTGAGCCGCTATCCGGCCACCGCCGCGGCGCTGTTCGGAGCGGCCGTCATCACGGGGTGATCCGGCGTCCCGGCGTGGAGCCGGTCGAGCCGATCACCGCGTTCGCCGACCAGCAGCGCCGCGGGCGGTGCCGTGACCGGTAGCGGTCGTCCGCAGCCGGCATACGACGCCGGCGCGCGTCCGGAGTCGGCAACTCGGGCCGCCTCGCGTCCGTCGGCAACGCGGCCACCCGCGCGCGGTCGATCAACCCAGCTCGCTGGCTCATAGTCGACAACACGGCCGCCGCGGTGCAAACCTCTGCTCACCGGCACGCTTGCGAGACGAGGTCGTGCACGGCGCGTCCGCCGCTGTCGTTCACGCAGGGTAGGTGAAGGACACCTTCCGCTCCCTCGGGTCGGCCGACAGCAGCCGCACCCGCACGGTCTCGCCTTCCGGCGGTCTCCCCTCACACGGGCCCAGCACCGGCGGGTCGGCGACGAAGACCACGGCGGGCCGGTTGCCGTTGGCCTCGCGCACCACGACGGCGTCGAACGTCGCGCCGGTACGTTGCGCGAGCAGGGTCGATTCGGTCAGGTCGATGCAGGCGCGTTCGATCTTGCCCGCGACGCTGTCGCTGCGCCGCATGGTCTCGGCGGCGCTCACCAGCCCCTCCCGCACCCAGCGCGGCACCTCGGCCCCCGCGCACCGGGCCAGGCAGATCTCGGTCGCGAACCGGTCCGACAACCGCCGCAGCGGAGCGGTGACGTGCGCGTACGGCGCGCCGATCGCGCTGTGCCGCAGAGCTTCCGGCGCGTGCGGCACTCCTGCCGCGCCGTCGACGACGGTGTAGGAGGCGCCGCGCAGCAAGCTCGTCGCCTCGGACATCAGGACCAGGGCCGCGGGAGTGCCGGTGTCCAGCCGGGCCAGCATCCGGCCGACAGCTTCGCCGTCGGGCCAGGCCACGCCCAGCGCCTGCGCGGTCCGGCGCATCGACTGGATCGCGGATTCCGACGGTGGCGGCATGGTGCGCAGCAGCGCGACCCGGTCCAGTGCGGGCGCGTGCCCGTCCAGCATGATCCGCGCCGCGCACATGCCGGTCAGCAGCGAGACCTGCTCGTTCCAGTCGTCGGCGGCGGTGCGCGGTTCCACCACCAGGCGCCAGTGCCCGTCGGCGTGCTCGTCCTGGACCACGCTTTGCGCGGGCAACCGCAGCCCGATCGCGCCGCGCGCCAGCCCCGCCTCGATGCGCCGCGTGCCGAATTCCGGCAGGGCCGCGATCGAGGGATGCAGCCGACCAGACTCCGCGTCGGCCTGCACGCGGGAGTAGTCGAGCCGGGCACGGGAGCGCACCAGGGCGCGGACAACCGAGTACCGCACCGGTTCGGCCTGCTCGTCGAGTTCGATCGTCCAGAGCGCGGCCGGGCGCGTCCGGTCCGGAAGCAGGCTGGCGGACCCTTCCGACAACGCGGGTGGGTGCAGCGGCACGGTGCCGTCGGGAAGATAGAAGGTCTGGCCCCTGGCGCCGGACTCTTTGGCGAGCGCGCCGTCGGGGAAGATCACGGCGCCCACGTCGGCGATGGCGTAATGCACGAGGAAGCCGCCGGGGCCGCGTTCGATATGCAGGGCCTGGTCCAGATCCATGGCCCCGGGTGGGTCGATCGTCACGAACGGGATGTCCGTGCGATCGACCCGGTTGCCCGCGAACGCGTCGACCGCGTCGCGGGCCTCGGCACTGGCCTCGGCAGGGTACGCCGAGGCCAGGCCGAACTCGGACCGGATGGCGCCGAAATCGACCGGCGCCGACACGATCCGCTGGTGGAGTTCCACGCTGGGGCGCCGGGTCCTACTGCAGCGCCAGCATGGAGCCGTTCAACTGGTCGAACGGCCCGTAGACGGTGAACGTGACCCGGCCGTTCGGCACCGAGGACGACACCTGAGCCGCCGCGTCCAGCGCCTCGCCGAAGGAGGCGGCGGACGGATGCGGCAACCCGGCGATAGCCAGACCGACATGATTCTGGTGCACCCATACCGTGTCGGCGGGACTCAGGTCGACCTGAACCCCGCCCGGCAGCGGGGTGACCGCGACCGCGCCGGCCGACCCCGCACCCAGCACCGCGAAAACCGAAGCGGCGCCTGCGACCAATGCGCCGGCGACCATGGAGCGAACTACTCGCATATGTGTTGAGACCTGCTTTCCCGCGATCGAAGTATGAATGGCCCGGTGCTGCCCCGCACCGGCCCCTACCAACGGCGACTACTTTATGACGTCGATCACGATCAGGGCCAGTTCCGCACGAATCGGACAGCGGAAATTCTCGCCCCGCGACACGACCCGGGCGGCGCTGCTAACGTGGCCCGCCGTGACGGGCGTGGGTTCGCCCGCACGTTTGGAAATGTTCCGCACGTCGACAATTTGGGAGCTCCGCACCTATGTCATCGATTTTGTTCGACTACCTCTTGCCGCTGCTGGGCCCGGAGCAGGCCGCGTACTGGGCGCAGGTTTTCGTGATCAACCCGATCTGACCGCCCGATTCTTTTTCCCACTGCTCGTCGCCTCCCGTTAACCCGACGGGAGGCGGCGGTGGTTATAGGCGGCTAGCATGCCGCTCCGTGACAAGAACTACCGCCGCCATCGCGGCCAGCGCCACCCTCTTCGCCCTGCTCCTCACCGGGTGCGGGGACGACAAGACCAGCAATGCCACCTCGTCCGCCACCACCACGGCACAGGCCGCCGCCCAGGTCGACAGCGTGAAGGCGGGCGCGTTCCTCGTCAGCTTCCGCGGCGCGTTCCCCAAGCTGGCCGAGGGCAAGGACGACGCGAAGATCGCGAGCATCCTGACCGAAACCTGCGGGGACATCAAAGCGGGCAAATCCGAGGACGACGTCGTCAAGAACATCACCAAGCGCGCGGGCGGCGCCACCCAGCCCAGCGCCGAGGAAGCCAAGGCGATCTACCAAATGGCCAAACTGATGTGCTGACCCCCGCGCTATCCCGGCGTGCTTCGCACACCCGCCGAGTTCGCGGAACGCGACCTCGCGCGGAGTCGAGCCGGAGTGCGGAGCACGCGCCGGCGGGCGGACGAGTTGGTCTGTAAGCCGGATCCTGTCCCCGGCCTGAGCCGGGAGGCGGCCATCCATCTGGGCACTCCGTTGCCGGGTACCTCGAGCGGTCCACCCGCAGGCTCGGGCGAGCAGCCCTCGAGCGCCTGCGCAGCCGCACCGTAACCGGTGCGGCCTTCGACCTTGCTCCGGGCGGGGTTTACCGAGCCGCCCCGGTCACCCGGGGCGCTGGTGCGCTCTTACCGCACCGTTTCACCCTCACCGCACGACCGCTAGGCCGTGGGCGGTCTCTTTTCTGTGGCACTTTCCCGCGGGTCACCCCGGGTTGCCGTTAACAACCGCCCTGCTCTGTGGAGTCCGGACTTTCCTCGGCGCCGGGCGGCGGCACAGCCGTGCCCGTTCCCAGCGCCGCGGCCGCCCGACCAACTCGTCCGCCAGAACAGGATACTGGGTACGGTTGATGGCCATGGAACGTGTCGAGGTCGGCTTCCCATCCGGAAGCGAACAGTGCGCGGCGTGGCTATATCGCCCGGACGGCGCACCCAAACCCCGCCCGCTAGTGGTGATGGGACACGGCCTGGGGGCCAATCGGGAAATGGGACTGGATCGGTACGCGCGGCGTTTCGCCGCCGCGGGAATGGCGGTCCTGGTATTCGACTATCGGCATTTCGGCGCCAGCCAGGGCACGCCGCGCCAGTTGCTGAACATCGCGCGCCAGCGCGCGGACTGGCATGCCGCCATCGCGTTCGCGCGCACGCTGCGCGGCATCGACGCGACCCGGATCGCGTTGTGGGGCACGTCGTTCGGCGGCGGCCACGTGCTTTCGGTCGCACCGGACGATGCCTACATCGCGGCCGTGGTCGCGCAGGTGCCGTTCACCAGCGGCCTGTCCTCGGCGTTGGCCAAGGGGCCGATCAGCCTGGTCAAGGTCACCACCATCGCGGCCACCGACCTGCTGCTCGGAACGCTCCGGCGCAAGCCGGTCGGCATTCGGCTGGCCGGACGCCGCGGCGCCGCGGCGCTGATGAGCGCGCCCGACGTACCGGACGGCTTCCGCAGGCTGACCGACGAGAGCGAGACCTACGAGCCGAAAGTGGCCGCGCGAGTAGCGTTCTCGGCACTCTTCGACGCACCCGCGCGGCGCGCGAAGGCACTGAAGATGCCGGTGCTGTACGCGCTGTGCGATGACGATTCCGTCGCGCCGGTGAAATCGGCGCTGCGCGCCGCCGAACGCACCAAGCACGCGGTGGTGAAACGTTATCCCGCCAAGCATTTCGACATCTATTTCGACGAGGTCTTCGAGAAGACCGTGTACGACCAAACCGAATTCTTGGTGTCGGTGCTGCGACCATAGGGCGTTCGCGGCCCGGCCCGGCGGCCGGGCCGCACATCGGTGCCGCGCTCGGTAGATTGCGAAAGAGCACGCGTCGATCGAAACGAGGCACCGATGATCGATCCCTTGATCCTGGAACAACGGCGCGGCCGATTGCTGCACCGGGTACGCGAGTTGCGGCGCGACCTCGCGGCGCTGGCCGACGACTACGGCGCGTTGCCGGATTCCGGGCTGCTGATCGACACCGACGGGATCGGCGCGCTCACCACCCCCGGCTACTGCGTCGCCGGGGCACGCGAAGTCTTCGAAGAAGCGCTGATCGAACTCGCGGCGGCCGCCGACGCGCTCGACCGCGCCGCGGCGTACACGGCCCGGCTGAAACCCGTTGTGCTGGACGGCTGAACCTGTCGGTGCCCGGCGCTACAGTCCGTGCCATGCAGCCCTCCACCGCCGCGATCGCCGAGATCGTGCGTCGGATCGCGCCCCTCGACGAGCTCGAGCGACGGCACATCGACACGACGCTGGCCTGGCTCGCGTCGACCGACGACATCTTCCGGCGGGCCAGACCAGCGACCCCGCCGCGGCACCTGGTCTGCTATGTCGTGCTGGTCGATCCGGCGGCACGGGCGGTGCTGCTGGGCAAGCATCGCCTCGCCGGGTTGTGGTTGCCGACCGGAGGGCACGTCGATCCGGGCGAGCATCCGCTCGATACCGCGCGGCGTGAAGCGGCCGAGGAGATCGGCGTCGAGGCCCGATTCGACGTCATCGGGCCCGACCCGCTGTTCCTCACCGTCACCACCACGGTCGGCTCGGACTCCGGTCACGAGGACGTCAGCCTCTGGTATGTCATCCGCGGTGACCGCGCCGACGGCCATGCCCTGGATCCGCGCGAGTTCGACGGTGAACGATGGTGGGAACTGGACGGATTCGCCCTCCACGACACCGACCCCCACTTCGGACGTTTCCGCACCAAGCTCGACATCGCTCTGCGACCCGCCGCCGACTGAGGTCCCTTCGAGTCGACGGCGGCGGCCGATGGTGTCACGATGGCGCGGATGATTGTCAGGCTTGCGCGCGAGGACGACCTCGCCGGTTTTCTCGAACTGGCGGGGCAGGTCGAGCACTGGTTCGGCGCGTCCGCCGACGATGCCGGATTTCGCGCCGCGGTGCTGCGGCACGTGCGGCGCGGTACGGCGCTCGTCGCCCGGTCCGCGGGGGCGGAAGTGCTCGGCGGCATCCTGTTCGGCTCGAACCCGCCGACCTACCGGGTGCATTGGCTGGTCGTCGCGGAACAGGCGCGCGGGCACGGGATCGGCCGGGCGCTGACCACGGACGCGATCCGCCGTTACGTGCCGACTCCCGGCACGCTCGAAGTGGTCACCTTCGGGCCCGACCATCCCGGCGCGGTCGCCAGTGGTGCGCGCGCGTTCTACGAGAACCTGGGCTTCCATCCCGCGGAGGAGGCGGATCCCGGGCCAGAGGGCGGATCTCGGCAGTTCTACCGGCGGCGCGTGTAAGGGGTCAGCCTCGACGGAACGCGCGCCAGAAAATGAAAGCCAGGACCGAGGCGGGAATCGCAGCGAGGACAGGCTTGTCGCGGAGCGTCTCCAACAGGGTGCGGCCCGGGTGCGCCACCGGGCCGGGAATTCCCGCCGCGCCGCGTTCGGCGGCGGTGGCGGCGTCCGCCTGGACTCGTTCGGCGCGCTCGGCCGCGCGTCGAACCGACTCCCCGACCGGCGTCTGCTCACGACTCCCGGCTCCGGCCGCGTGCCTCCCGGTGGATTCCGGCTTTTCTGCCGCACCAGGAGCGCTACTCGCCTGCGCAGCCGCATCGGCCGGAGTCACCGGCTCCGCCGCACCAGTCGTGCGGCCCTCCTGCGCAGCCGCCGCCGAAGACACCGCCGCCGCATCGGCGGTACCGCCAGTCTGCGGGGCCGCACCGGTCGCAATCTCCGCCGAAGACACCGTCTCCGCCGCACCGGGCGCGTTGTCCGCCTGCGGGGCCGCGCCGGTACTCACGGACTCGCCCGCATCAGGCGTGCCGCCCGCCTGCGGGGCCGTGCCGGTCGGAACCTCCCCCGAAGACAGCGGCTCCCCCGCACCAGACGCGCTGCCCGCCTGCGAAGCCGTACCGGCAGTCACGGACTCCCCCGCATCAGGCGTGCCGCCCGCCTGCGGGGCCGTGCCGGTCGGAACCTTCCCCGAGGTCACCGTCGCCGCCGCGTCGGCGGCGACGGTGACCTGCACGGACGCGTCTTCCGAGACCTGCGCCGCACTCCCCGTGGCCGGTGCTCCCGCGCCGCCTTCGTCGGAGTCGCCGGGCGTGCCCGCCGCGCGCCGAGTGGCGCCCGGCTCCGGCTCCCGGCCCCCGTGCGCCGCATCCTCGGCCGGTCGCCCGGTTCCGGCCGACCGGTTACCGGAGACGTCGGCGGTGTCCTGCACGTCGTCGGGTCCCTTGTCCGTGGGCTTGCGCTTGTTCATGGCTGTCTCCTGTGCTCGGCGTCGCGGTGCGGGACGGGCGTCTCGGATGCCGTTGCGGCCCGGATACCCTGCGAAGGGGCGGACAAACGGGACGGCCGCCACGCCATCTCGAATTCCCGTCGCGGGTCGCCAGGGGCCATCGGCCCGCTCACCCCGGTCCGCACGAAGCCATTGCGCAGATACAGCCGCTCCGCGAAGGCATTGTGCTCGGCGAACTCCAAACGGACGACGTCGTGTCCGCCCGCGACCGCCCAGTCGAGCACCGCGCCGACCAGCCGGTCGGACACGCCGGTCCCCCGTGCCCGCGGCGCCACCCACATCGAGATCAGGTGCACGCCACCGTGTTCCGGGTCGAGCATGCCCGCGACGGTGCCCACTTCGGTCCCGCCCGACTCAGCCACGAACTGCGCCCGGTCCGACAGGGCGCGCCGCCAGTCGCTTTCGGTGCGGGCCCGCGCCTCGGCCAGGGTGGTACCGAAGAACTGCGGCGCGTCGGTCAGCGCCGCGAGCCGGACGCGCCGGAACACCGCCCAGTCATCGGGCGCGAGCAATCTGATCCCGGATATCGAAACGTCCATCCGCACGTCTCTACCCGGTCCACGATTCGTGCACAACGGAATTCGACCACGGCGAGGCGCTGTCACCGCGACATCGGCGACGAGCAACCCGATCCTCGTAACCTCGAACCGGCAAGGGTGTCCGGAGCAGCCGCGCGGGTCGCTTCGTCGGCGCGGCGGGACCGGTCGTCATCGAGCACGGCGCTCACCCGAGCCTGCGCAGTCCGGCGAACTCCAGCCCGGCGAAGGTCGCCACCGCCGCCGCTCCGACGAGTAGGAATGCGACGCCGAGCCCGGTCAACGCGAAGAATCCCGAACCGGCCAGCCCGATCATCCCCGCCGCGGAGAGCGCGTTGACCGTGACCACCGCCCCCGCGTAGCGCGCGGCGACCGCCGGGCGCCGGGCGATCGACAGCAACGCGAGCGCGCCGCCGAGCATGACGACGCCGAACGCGAGGCACCAGCCCGTCGGTACCCCCAGCGGGTCGCGCAGCAGTCCGGCTCCGGCGAGCAACACCCCGCCGAAGATCCCGGTGCTCCAGCCGTCCACGCGCAATGCGGAGCACAGGAACGCGGCGCCGCCGTCGCGGCGAGCCAGGGTGGTGGGTCTCATGTCGTACTCCCGTGGTCGATCCGGCGGGGCCGATCGGCTCCCGGCACCAACCCTGCTGCCCGGAGATGGGCGTCTCAATAACCTCCGAGGTCATGGCCGCACCGCGCGCCGGGATGCTTAGCTGACCGGGTGACTTCGGTGCGGACACAGTCGAGAGCGGGCATCCTGCTGCGGGAATGGCGGCAACGGCGCAGGCTGAGCCAGCTCGACCTGGCGCTGGCCGCGGACACCTCGGCGCGGCACCTGTCCTACGTGGAGACCGGCCGAGCCGCGCCCAGCCGGGCGATGGTGCTGCGGCTGTGCGACACGCTGGAGGTGCCGCTGCGCGAACGCAACACCCTGCTCGTCGCGGCCGGTTTCGCGCCCGCCTACCGGGAGAGCAGCCTCGAAGACGCCCATCTCGCGTCGGTCCGCTCCGCGCTGGACACCATGCTGACCGCCCACGAACCGTATCCGGCGGTGGTCATCGATCGGCTGTGGAACGTGGTGGTGGGCAACGCGGCGATGCGCGTGCTGATGGACGGCGTCCCCGAGCACGTCCGCGCGCCCCGGCCCAACGTCTACCGGCTGGTGCTGCACCCGGACGGGCTCTCGGCCCGGTTGGCCAACCGCACCCAGGTGCGCGAGCTGTTCCTGGAGCGGCTGGCCAGGCAGGTCAGCGCGAGCGGTGACGCGGAACTGACCGCACTCTACGACGAGGTCTCCGGCTACCCCGATCCGCCGGGGACGGAGGCGGAGGCGCGGACCGGCTTACCGTCCAGCCCGTTCGAGGTGCCGATCCGGATCAGCACCCCGGCGGGCGAACTGTCGATGTTCAGCACGATGGCGACCTTCGGCGCTCCGGCCGACGTGACGCTGTCGGAGCTGGCCATCGAATTGTTCTATCCCCTCGACGACTTCACCGCGGCCGCGCTGCGCGGGGCGGCGGCCGCGGCGAAGTCGTGAGCGGACCTCAGGCGTCCAGCATGGACTCGTCCCACTCGCGGTCCAGGTCGGGATCGGCGGCCGACAGCACCTCGTCCAACCGCAGCCCCAGCTCGCCGATGTTCGGCTCGGTCATCATGTTCAGGTGATCGCCCGGCACGTCGATCACCGTGAACCTGCGCGCCGCGTACTGCTTCCAGCCGTTGTCGGCGCTGTCGAACATGCTGCCGACGGTCTTGTGCGCCAGGTCGACGCCCGGCGGCAGACCCTCGGTGGCGCGCAGCAGCGTGATGTCGCGCTGGTACGGCTCGAGCTTGTAGTCCAGCATGGCCGAGTAGTTGGCGAAGAACACCTCGTAGAGCCGCCGGATCGCCTGCGGCGAACTGTCGGCGGGCAGGATGCCCGACCGCACCGACTCCGCCAGCATCGCCGCGAACAGATCCTCGGAATTGTGCACGCCGGGCTCGAAATCGACCAGGGCGGAGCGGCTTCCCCGCGCGTACCACAGCAGCTCGAGGAAGAACCACCGGATGAGCTTCTCCTCCGGAATCGGGGTCCGGGTGCGTGCGCGCAGCGCCATGGTGTCCAGCAGCGTCACACTCGAGACCTCGTGCTCGGGCAGCTGGCGGGCCATCTCCAACGCGACGTAGCCGCCGAACGACCAACCCGCCAAGTGATACGGCCCCTTCGGATGCACCCGCCGCACCGCCTGCAGGTACGACTCCGTCATCGCGGGAATGGTCTTCTCCGGGGCGCTACCGGAATCCGCGCCTGCCGCCTGCAACCCGTAGATCGGGCGATCCGGATCCAGATAACGCGCGAGGGCCAGGTAGCACAGCACGTTTCCGCCGATCGGGTGCACCAGGAACAGCGGTGGCTTGCTGCCGCCGACGCTGATCGGCACCAGCGGGTCGAATGTGCGTTGCACGGCGCCCGCCCGCACCAGGGTGGCGATCCCGGCGGCGGTGGGCGCGCCGATGAACGCGTCCAGCGGCACCTCGACGCCCCACCGGCGCGACAGCGCCATCACCACGCGCATCGCCCCGATCGAGGTGCCGCCCGCCGCGAAGAAGTCGTCGTCCACACCGATGGCGCGCAGTCCCGCGTACTCGGCGAGCAGTTCGACCGCCGACCGCTCGTACTCGTCGGCGGGCTCCCGCCGCGCCGACACGGTTTCCGTCGCGTCCTCGCCGTAGGCGCGCAGCGTCGCGTCGTCGCGCTTGCCGCTGGGCGTGCGGGGCAGCTCATCGAGCCAGGCGAACCGCGACGGCACCATGTGCGCGGGCAGCATCGAGCGCAGGTCGTGCCGCAACGCGGCGAGGTCGGTCTGCTCGGGCGCGCCGACCAGGAAGGCGATCAGCGAGCCGTCTATGCCGCCGAAACCGCGCGCCACCACTGCGGCCTCGGTGATGCCGGGGAACTTCTCGACCAAGCTCAGGATGCACAGCTCGACTTCGGCCGGCTCCACCCGGAACCCGCGGATCTTCACCTGGCTGTCGCTGCGTCCCAGGCAGACGATGTCGCCGGAGAACAGCCGGACGCCGAGATCGCCGGTGCGGTAGCGGATTCCGCCCGCGTGCGTCGCGACGAACCGCTGCGCGGTGAGCGCGGGCCTGCCCTCGTAGCCGCGGGCGATGCTGCGGCCGCCGAGATAGATCTCGCCGATCACGCCGTCCGGCACCGGCCGCAGGGCGCTGTCGAGTAGTTCGACGGTGTCGCCGTCGACGGCGCGCCCGATGGGCGGCAGCGCGGGGAACTCGTCGGCCGGACCCGTGAGCGTGAACTTGGTCGCGACGTGGGACTCGGTGGGACCGTACTGGTTTTCCAGCACCAGGCCGGGAACCACCTTGCACAGGGCGCGGATCTCGTCGGTGATGCGCAGCTGCTCGCCGGAGGAGATCAGCACCTTCAGTTCGGTCGGGAACATCCGGTGCGCCACGGCCGCCTCGGCGAAGGCCTGCAAGGCCACGTACGGCAGGAAGAGTCGTTCGATGCCCTCTTCCACCACCGTGGTCAGCAGTTGCTCGACGTTCGATCGCAGATCGGCCGAACTCACCCGCAGGGTGGACCCGGCCGCGAGGGTGGTGAAGATCTCCTGGAACGAGACGTCGAAACTCAACGGCGCCAACTGCAGTGTGCTCAGCAGGCCGGTGCCGGTGGCCGCGCGATTCTGCCAGTCCACGAGAGAGGTCAGGCCGCGATGCGGCATGGCGACGCCCTTGGGCTCGCCGGTCGACCCGGAGGTGAACAGCACGTAGGCCACCGCGTCGGGCGGGACGTGGTCGGGCAGCGCCACTTCCGCGTCGGGCACGGAGTCGTCGAAGAGCGCGGCGGTGTCCAGCACCAAGGCGGCGTCGTCGACGATGTCGCGATAGGCGGCGTCGGCGATCACCCGGTGCGGGCGAGCTCGGTCGATCATCAGATTGAGCCTGGCTCGCGGGTAGCTGACATCCAGCGGAACACACGCGGCCCCGATCCTGCTCAGCGCGAGCACGAGCAGCACCAGCCGCGGGCGGCGCACCATCAGGATGCCGACCCGGTCGCCCTGGGACACCCCGAGCCCGACCAGGCGCCGGGCCAGCCGGTCGGAGCGATCGATCAGCTCGTCGTAGGTGACCGATTCCTCGTCACCGGCCAGGGCGATGCGGGTGGGGTCGAGCGCGGCCGCCTCGGCCACCAGCGTGCCCACGTCGCGGGCGGTCGCGGGGCCGACGCCACGGTCGATCGCCGCGTCCGGGTCGGCGACGATTCCGGCCAGCATGCGCAACTGGGTGAGCGCCACGGTCTCGCACTGCTCAGCGGTCAGCGTGTGGTCGCCGTCCACCCGCAACCACATCCGGCCGTCGCGCGGGTCGGTGGCCGCGGTGACCAGCAGTTGGAAGTTGGTCTCCTCGCGGGCGTCGAAATCGAGCAGGCGCACGCCGTCCAGCACGAGCATGGGCTGGAAGACGTGGTAGTTGACGAAGTTGAACGCCGTCTCGAAGACCGGCCCGCCGTCGGCGAGGATCGACCGCAGCGGGTAGCGGCGGAACGGGTAGGCCTCGCGTTCGCGTCGCGCGATCTGCTCTACCGCCGCGCGCCAGGTGGTCGCGGTGCCGTCCAACCGGATCGGCAGCGTGTTGAGGAACAGGCCCGCCACTCGTTCGGCGCCGGCCCGGTCCGGGCGACCGTGGCTCACCACGCCGGTGGTGACGTCCGTGCGGCCGGTCAGCGCCCGCAACGCCAGGCAGTGCGCGGCCAGATACACCGATTTCTCCGGCACCTGGTGGCGCGTGGCGAACGCGGAGACCCGTTCGGCCAGTCTGCGCGGCACCAGCGCCCGCGCTTGCGGCACGCCCGCCACCACCGGCTGGTGCACCCCCAGCGCGGTGAGCGCGGTGGGTTCGGCGCCTTCCAGGGCGGTCAGCCAGTACGCGCGCGCCGCGCTGTCGCGCGCGGCGCTCTGCTCGGCCCGCGCGTACTCGGCGAGCACGGTGGCCGGATGCGGGGTGGCCTCGACTCGGTTGCGAGTCATGCCGATGTGGTGGAGGTAGTCCAGCAGCAGTTCCAGCACCGACGTGGCGACACTCCAGCCGTCCAGGATGGCGTGGTGGAAGCTCAGCACCAGGTCCACCGTGCCGACCGGCTGCTGCGAGCCGGGACGGACGAACACCCGGATCGCGAACAGCGGAGCGCGTGAGATGTCGTACTGGGCGTGGGCCCGCTCCTGGAGATAGATCTCGATCAGATCCTCGCCGTCCGCCTCGTCCATCTCGCCGAGATCGATGATCTCCAGTTCGTAGGGCGGCGCGACATGCACGATCTGCAACGGAACCGAATACCTGCTCAGCTCGAACGACGAGCGCAGCGCGGGTTGACGCCGCACCAGCCGGTCCACGGCATCCCTGAATTGCGAAGCGTCCCAGGGTACTTCGAGCCGATAGCGGAACACGTCCTTGTAGGTGACCGAGTCGGCGCGCTCGATGCTGTGATACAGCATGCCCAGTTGCAGGGCCGTTGCCGGGAACGCGTCCTCGGCCTGGTGCAGCGCGGCGCGGTCGATCAGCGGCACCGTCTCCAGGGGCGCGGCGACGCGGCCACGCTCGTCGTGGCGGTCGTCGCGCACGACGCGGGCCAGCTCCGCGATGGTGGGCGCCTGGTAGAAGGCGTCCACGTCGAAGTAGAGCCCGGCGCGTTCGGCTGCGGTGCGCACGGCCAGCGCGAGGATGGAATCGCCGCCGTGGGTGAAGAAGTTGTCGTGCACGCCGACCGACTCGACGCCCAGCACGGTGCGCCAGACCTGCGCGAGCCTGGTCTCGACATCGGTGCGCGGCTCCGCGCCCGCGACCGGCTCGCCGCCGTGGCCGAGGACGAGCTGCTCGGCGAGGGCGCGCCGGTCCAGTTTCCCGTTGCGAGTCAGCGGAATCCGGTCCACCCGGATCAGTCGCGACGGCACCATGTAGCGGGGCAGCCGGGCCGCCAGCTGCGCGGCGATCTCCTCACCGGAGACATCGGCGCCGACGAAATAGCCGACCAGTTGCACGCCGTGCGCTTCCGAGACCTCGTCCACCACGGCCGCCGCACGCACCCCGGCGCAGCCGAGCATCGCGTTCTGCACCTCGCCGAGGGTGATCCGGTTGCCGCGGATCTTCACCTGATCGTCGAAGCGACCCAGGTATTCGAGATTGCCGTCCGGCAGCCAGCGCGCCAGGTCACCGGTGCGGTACCGGCGGCGCCCCGGCACCGCGCGATCGTCGACGAACGCCGCCGCGGTCAGCTCGGGCCTGCCGCGATAGCCGCGGGCCACGCCCACACCCGCGATGTTCAGCTCCCCCGGCACGCCGACCGGCACCCGGCGGCCGATGTGATCGAGCACGAGCAAGTCGATGTTGTCGATCGGGCGGCCGATCGGCACCACGTCGAGCGGATCGTCGGCGGGGCAGTCGAAATAGGAGACGTCGACGGTGGCCTCGGTGGGTCCGTAGAGATTCACCAGCTGCGGCGCCGACGCCCCGGCCGCGGCGAAGACCGCGTGGAACCGGCGCACGAGCGCCGGGGGTAGCGCCTCGCCGCTGCAGAAGACCCGTCGCACGCTGCCGATGCGGGCGACCGTGGCGGGGTCGGCCGCGAGTTCGTCGACGAACGCGGCCAGCATGGAGGGCACGAAGTGCAGCACCGTCACGCCGTGTGCGGCGATCGCGTCGGCGATGCGGCGCGGATCGCGCTCGCCGCCAGGTTCCAGCAGCGCCACTTTGGCGCCGGTGATCGCCCACCAGAACAGCTCCCACACCGAGACGTCGAAGGTCACCGGCGTCTTCTGCAGGATCACGTCCGAATCGTGTAGTGGGTAGCGTCGCTGCATCCAGGTCAGGCGGTTCACCACCGACCGGTGCTCGATCATCACGCCCTTGGGCACGCCCGTGGAACCGGACGTGTAGATGAGGTAGCTGAGATCCGCTGGATGCGAGACGTTTTCGATACCACGCGCCGGGACGGTGTCGGCCACCGTGATCCTCGTGACGCCCAGCCTGTCGAAAACCGCTCCATGCTCCGGCCCCGCCACGACGAATCGTGCCCCGCAGTCGGCGAGCACGGTCTCGATACGAGCGGCCGGGAAGTCGGGGTCGAGCGGCACATAGGCGCAACCGGCCCGCAGCGCACCGAAGATCGCGACGAGCATCTCCGTCGAGCGGGGCAGTACCACCGGGACGCATTCGTTGCCGGTCGCGCCCAACGCGTGCAGCCTCGCGGCGAAACCGTCGGCCAGCGCGGACAATTCGGCGTAGCGCAGCGGCTGCTCCCCGGACCCGGCGACCGGTTCGATCGCGATCCGGTCCGGATGCCGCGCGGCCACGTCGGCGATCAGCCGGTCGATCGTCGTGTACGGGAATTCCTCGCGCGGTCCGGATTCGAACGCGGCGACGGCCGCCTGCTCCCGCCGCGACATCAGCGGCAAGTCCGAGATCGGCGCCTCAGGCCGGTCCAGCGCCGCCACCACCAGCGCACCGACGCCGCGCACGACCGACTCGAACGGGAAATTCTCGTCGAAGACGTCCTTGTCGTAGTAGAGCTGGAGGTTCAGCGAGCCGTCGCGCGCGTGCTCGACGCCGAGGATGTTCAGTGCCTCGAGCACCGTGCCCGGGTTGACGATGTCGAGGGTGCCGAGAATCTTGTCGAGGTGATCCGACGGCGGCATCTTGATATAGGAGTACGCCACGTCGAACAGCGGCGGCGCCGTGGGATCGCTACTGAGGGCACGTGCCAGGTCACCGTAGGGAAAACGCTCGTAGCGCTTGAGTTCCCGGATCTGCGCGGCCACTTCCGAGGCGACCGCCGACAGCGGCTCGGCGGGGTCGACCCGGATGCGCAGTGGCACCACATTCGTCCGGTGCCCGGCGGTGCGGAAGGTCTCCGCGCTGTGCCGGTTGAGCATCGGGACGCCGATCACCACCTCTTCGGAGCGGTGAATGGTGGTCAGGTAGGCGGCCAGCGCCGAAACCGTGAACGCGAAGACGGAGAAGCCGGTGGCGCGAATGCGGTCGAGAAACGCGGGTTCCACCACCACGCGCCGCCGCCCCCGGTCGACGTTGGGGGTGCTCGCACGTCCGGAGAACAGCGCGGGGACCACTCCCTCGAAGCGACGCACCAGCGCGTCGCGGTCCGCCACCCACTGCGGGGAGGACAGATACTCCTCGTGCTCGGCGGCGATCTCGCGATAGGTCGCCGCGCCGCGGTCGGTCTGCTCGGTGAACGGATCCGGCTCGGCGAGCTGCTCGAGCGAGAGGTCGGTGCGGCTGTAGTTGTCGACCAGGGCGCTCCAGAGCGCGTTCACGCCCCAGCCGTCGATCATCGCGTGGTGCATCGCCACGTAGAGATGGAAGTGGTCGGGCCCGTCGACCAGCGCGGCGATCCGGAACGGCTGCCGGGGCGGGGACGGCGTCACATTGGCCCGGTTCACCCAGTCGCGGCGCGCCGCGGCGGGGTCCGACGCCCAACTGAGATCGACCAGCTCGACCTCGGGTAGCTCGTCGGAGACCCACTGCCAGAAGCGGCCTTCGGAGAACTCGAACCGCAGGCGCAGCGCCTCGTCGGCGAGCAGCGCCCTGCGCACCACGGCCCGCAACCGGTCCATGTCGAACGGTTCGTCCATGAACGCGCAGTAGGCGTTTCGGGTGACCGGCGCCGGGGCATACCGGTAGGCGACCGACAAGACATCGCGTTGGTACGCGCTGACCGGCCAGGCTTCGGGGGGTCTCTCGGAAGTAGCACTCGGTTCGAATGTCACAGTCACTCCTATCGCGACAGTCGCGGCACCGGCCGTGCGCGGATCTACTCGAGCCCACCCTGATCGCTGACACGCAAAGCTGCTACCACACTTATCCAGTTATCGATATCGCGAATCACGGCATCGGCACTGCCGATGCCGCGACTCTGCTGTTGTTATCGCGGTGTATGCGGGCCGGTCAGCAAGCTGACAGCAGCGCGCGCACGCTTTCGTCGGCCAGACGGTCGGCGCGGTCACGTGATACCGCTGGCTCGACGTAGCCGATGTTGAGGGACAGCTCGTTGTGCGTCGCATTGGCGGTGGCCATGATGAAGCCGCTGACGGACATGCCGGAGACGAACTGCGCGCCCTCCAGCTGCCAGGAGCCGATCTTGGCCGGGAACGGGTAGTCGCCGAGGTAGGTCATACAGAGATGTCCCGGGCCGCGAGTGTCCATGAGTTTCACCGTGGACGCGCTGGCGGCCACCGACTTCGGCGCGGCCACCTTCAGCAGGTTCAACGCGGACAAGTGATCGCGCCGGTCCATCCGCGCACCGTACTCGCGCTCGATCTCTGTGGCGATCTCCCACAGCGAGGCCCACGGCGCGTACTTCGCCGGGGTGGCGATCATGCCCTGATAGGTGCCGACCTCGGTGTCGCCCGCGGCGCCGTCGAGATGGTCACGGAAGTTGACCGAGCTGCCGACGGTGTACCAGGCGGCCTTGTCGGTGCCTGCCTCCCTGGCCGCCGCGGTCAGCAGCGCGGCGGAGAGTGCGGCCTGCAGGCCGACGCCGTGGCGGGCGCAGCCCGCGGTGAGCGCCTCCAACTGGTCGCCGTCGAGGCTGCGGTGCACCACCCGGCTGCGCCGCTGTGCGGGCGGGGCGAGCCTGGTCGGCTCCAGCCTGCGCGGCTTGCGCAGCTGCGACTTCTGGTCGCGCAGGAAAGATCCCGCGGTGCGCAGCGCACCGCCCGCACCTTGGAAGCGCGGGGGGAACAGTTCTTCCGGGCCCGGCCGGACCGGCGCGGGCGAGAAGTCGCCCCCTTCCCCGGCGGCCACTTGGAGCACCTGCTTGGCCACCGACAACGCGCTCTCGCCGTCGGCGATGGCGTAGTGCAGCGTGACGATCAGCTCGTTGGTGCCGTCGGTCTCCTTGATCAGCACCGCCCTGGCCAGCGGGCCGGTGCGCCAGTCGAACGGCTCGCGCAGCTCCACCTCGTCGGCCTCGGTCAGCCAGTTCGTGCTGTCCTCGGATTCGATCACGCGCAGCGGGATCGGCGCTTGCACCGGCACGAAACGCGGTGCGGTGCCGTCCGGTTCGGCGGCGACGGCGACCCGCAAGAGCGGATGTCGGCGCTGTACTTCGTCCAAGCCCGCGCGAATCCGGTCGGCTTCGACGTGGCCACGAATGCGCACCCGCGACAGGATGTGCAGCGGTGCCAGCTGATCGGCGATCCAGTGCCAGCGCTCGACCGGCGAGAGCGGACGCGGCAGCCGCGCCGTCGGCCCGTCCGGCGCCGGGAACGACATCGGCTTGCCGAGTTCACGCAGGAAGAATTCGGTGGGCGCGTGGCGGAAGTAGGTGTCGCGCACCCGCACCAGGCGTGGGTCGGTGGTCTGCTCGATCTTCGCCAGCGAAGCCGATCCGTTCACGAACATGGCGGTGCGGGCGGCGCGCAACTTCTCGTAACGACGCAGGCCCGCGACCGGGTCCAGGGAGTTGCGCAGCACACTGGCCAGCACAACCGCGTCCTCGATCGCGGCGTTGGCGCCTTGGCCGAGGCTGGGCAGCATCGGGTGCGCCGCGTCGCCGAGCAGCGTCACCCGGCCGCGGCCCCACTGCGCCAGCGGCGGGCGGTCCTGAGCGGGCACGGCCAGGATCGCCGCTTCGTCGGTCTGCTCGATGCAGGCGCGCACCTCCGGCGCCCAGTCGGCGTACAAGCGCAGTAGGTCTTCCTTGCCGCCCTGCCAGTTGGCGGCCTCGTCGGCGGGGAGCGTCTTGGTGCCCCACCAGTACACCCGGCCGTGACCGATGTCGTGGATGCCGAAACGCATTCCGGTGCCCCAGAAGTGCGCCGACAATCCGCGCGCGACATTGGGGTGCTCGAACGGGATGCAGGCCAGCCAGCAGACGAAATCGCCGGGCCGCGGCTCGGCGCGACCGTGCAACTGGGCGCGCACCACCGAGTGGATACCGTCTGCGCCCACGAGCAGATCGCCCTCGGCGACCCGTCCGTCGGCGAACTCGACGCGCACGTGCTCGCCGTCGTCGACGAAGCGGGTGGCCTGCGCGCCGACGAAAGTCGGCGTGTCGCCGATCGCGCTCAGCAGCACGTCGTGCAGGTCGGTGCGGTGCAGCGCCACGGCGGGTGCGCCGAGCTGGGCGTCGAGCCGATGCACCGGGAGCACCCGGATCGGGCTGCCGTCGGGGTTGCAGAAACGGAAGGTCTCGACCCGGCCGCCGCGGTCGAGCAGCTGCTCGTCGATGCCGAGACCCAACGTGCGCAGTGCGTTGATTCCGTTGGCCTGCACGGAAAGTCCGAAGCCCTGGGCCCGCAGTTCCGGGCCCGCTTCGTATAGTTCGACGCCGAATCCCGCATGCCGCAGGGCGGCCGCGGTGGTGAGTCCTCCGATCCCTGCCCCGAGAACGACAACCTTGATCGGACTGCTCATCGAACCTGCACTCTCATCGAACCACTCGACGGCACAGGTGGTTCCCGCCGCGACGCGGCCCGCGGGCCACTCTGCCCGCGCGAAACCGTCCCGCTGAGCAGCACTGACCGAGGTCACTGCGTCGACCCCGACCAGGCAGGCAGCTAGGACGCCTGTGCCTGACCGTCCGGAAGCCTACCGCTACTCGGCGCGCAAGGCCGAGTTGAAGTGAGATTCACCGCATCGCGCGATTGTGAAACGGAAATGTGTTGCAATGAGGCATAATTCGCCCTCCACGCACCGCGTTCGCCCTCGAATCGGGCTCGTCGTCGGCTTCAGAGGTAGGACGTATCGTTCACCAGACGCACCGAAGACCCGCCGTCGAGATAGAACTCGGCTATCGAGAGCGACGCCAGATCCAGATGCAAGCGATACAGCAGCGACGGGCCGGCATCGAGGGCCAGCCGCAGCAGCGTCTTGATCGGGGTCACATGACTGACCACGACCACATTGGCGCCGGGGTACCGCTCGAGCAGGTCGCGCAGAGCCGCGTCCACCCGCGCGCGGACCTCCTCGAAGTTCTCCCCGCCGGGCGCGGCGACGGTGGGGTCACCGATCCAGCGGGCGTGTAGATCCGGGTCGCGTTGCGCGGCCTCCGCGAAGGTCAATCCCTCCCACGCGCCGAAGTCGGTCTCGATCAGCCCGTCGTGGATCTCGACCGGGACCCCGAGCGCGGCGGCGGCCGCCTCGGCGGTCTCCCTGGCCCGGCCGAGCGGAGAGCTGACCACCGCGGCGATGCCGCCTTTGGCGGCCAGCATTTTCGCGGCGCGCGCGGCCTGCTCGCGGCCCAGCGCGGTGAGCGGCGGATTGCCGCGACCGGAATAGCGGCGTTGCACCGACAACTCGGTTTGACCGTGGCGAAGCAGCAGCAAACGCGTGGGCCGACCCGTGGCACGGGTCCAGCCGGGACCGTGCTGCGCGGGCTTCGACTGCTCGGCGTTCGCTTCCCTGGCTTCGTCGATCCAGCTCGGCAGATCGCGCTCGGTGTCCGCGAGAGCCGGATCGGCGGCCTCCACCGACCGGGTGGAGGCGGCGTGAGCACGGCCCTCGTCCACGTCGGCTCCGGCGTCCATAGCCTCGTTCGCGAGCCGGTCGGCATGCGAGTTCTGCGCGCGCGGGATCCAGCGGTAACTCACCCGGGCGAACCCGGCCGCGATCCTGCGGGCCTGGTCGGCGAGCGGGATCAGGGCCGCGTGCTTGATCTTCCAGCGACCGGACATCTGCTCGACGACCAGCTTGGAATCCATCCGCACCACGACCGATTCGGCGCCCAGCTCCGCGGCCGCCGCCAACCCGGCGATCAGTCCGCGATATTCGGCGACGTTGTTGGTGGCGATGCCGAGGAACTCCCGGCGCTCGGCGAGCACCCGGACGTGATCGGCGTCGTAGACCACCGCGCCGTAGCCGGCCGGACCGGGATTGCCCCGCGAGCCGCCGTCGGCTTCGACGATCACCTCCGGGAAACTCATCGCACTTCCCGGTCAGTCGGTCGCGGCGAACTCACAGCCCCGATTCCCTGGTCCGGACCAGGATGGCGCCGCACTCCGGGCAGCGCACGACCACGTCGGGAGCGGTCTTGGCGATACGGGCGATCTCGCCGCGATCGAGTTCGATGCGGCACGCGCCGCAGCGACGCGCCTGCAACAGGGCGGCGCCGACACCGTGCTGTTCCCGCTGACGGTCGTAGATGGCCAGAAGTTCGCCGGGCAGCTTCGCGACCACGCCCGCGCGATCGGTTTCGCAGCGCGTCTGCGCCACGTCCAGGTCCGCGAGCGCCTCGTCCCGCTGTCGCCTGGCATCGCCGAGTTCCTCGTCGGTCTTGCTCAACCGCGCGCCCGCGTGCTCGTGGTCGGCGGCGGAGGCTTCGCGCCGCTCCATCACCTCGAGCAGCTCGTCCTCCAGCACGGAGCGGCGGCGCTCCAGACTGCCCAGCTCGTGCTGGATCTCCGAAAGCTGTTTGGCGTTCACGGTTCCCGCGGTGAGCAGACTCTTGTCCCGCTCCTCGCGCTTGCGCACCGCCTCGACCTCGCCCTCCAGCTTGCGGATGTCGCGGTCGAGATCGTCCAGCACGATCTCCACGGCCACCGCGGCGTCGGAGTGCGCGTTGCGCTCGGCCTCCAGCCGCGCCACCTCCTGCTGCTCGGGCAGCACGGTGCGGCGGTGCGCGATCCGGGTCAGTTCGGCGTCGACGGCGGCGAGCCGCAGCAGCTCGGCCTGGATCGGGGGTTCGACATTCAACGCGGACAAACTCCTGGACGGGGTGGACGGGACTGGTGTTCAACCGTACCCCGCCGGATCGGCGGACCGGCGTCAGCCGCCGACCGTGCGAGTTTTGATGGCGTCGCGGGAGATGTAGACGTCGTATTCGCCGGGCACCGCGATCACCGCGTTGCCGTAGGCGGAGCGCACGAACGGCTGGGTCCACCAGCGGCCGGCGCGCATGTCGGCGAAGAAGTCGCGGTCGCCGTCGTTGAGGAAGATCTGGTTCTGTTTGGTCGCGACGCCGTCCAGACGCTGACCGTACAGGCGGCTGATCCGGTAGCCGGAGTGAAAGCCCAGCGCGTTCACCCACGGCTCCAACTCGACGATGCCCGCTTGCAGTACCCACATGTCGCCTTCGACCCGATGGGTGAGACGCTGCTCGGGGTGGTCGTCGTCGCCGTACAGGGTGACATCGACGTCGAGCAGGTGTTCCTGTCCCGCCACCGGCTTGGCCACCACATGCGCCGCTTTGATCTCGCCGGTCAATCCGAGATAGGTCTGCAGCAGCGTCGCGATCCACAGCAGCACCGCGGCGACCAGCAACAGCGCGAGCCCGCCCGTTCCGCGTGCGAGCAGCGGCCGCATTCCCACCCGGCGCGCGGCGATCAGACCGGAGATGATCAGCGCTACACCGACGACCAGCAGCAGGATCAGCCCGATCTGCACGAGCCCGAAATCCACCGGGAAGTTCATGCGGTAGTTGTACCCCGCGCGAACTACTCGATTCACCCGAAACGCCCAACCCGTTCCGGCCCGGCGCGGACACGCCCCGACACGCCGTTGCCAGTTCGTCGCCGAGACAACGGGTTCGGACGCGGACGTGCGACGCTCAGCCGGGCGCGCGCACCGTCCACGGATCGGTGCGCAGCGTGGACACCCTGGTCTCCAAACCGGGAAGGGCGGTTCGCACGACCGCTTCCGCCTGCGCGCACCACGGGAATTCGGTCGCCCAGTGCGCGGCATCCACCAAGGCGGGGCCGCCCTTGCGCAGGTGCTCGTCGACCGGGTGATGGCGCAGGTCGGAGGTGAGATACACATCGACACCCAGCCCGCTGGCCCTGTTCAGGTAGGAGTCACCCGCGCCGCCACACACCGCGACCGTGTAGACGGTGCGATCCGGGTCGCCCGCGGCGCGTACGCCCCACGCGGTGGGCGGGAGGGCGCGGGCCACGCGATCGGTGAAGTCGCGCAAGGATTCCGGTCGCGGCAGGGTGCCGATCCGGCCGATGCCGAGCGACGACGGCAGCTGGGCGCGTTCGCCGATGTGATACACCGGGTCGTCACCGGGATGCGCGGCCCGCAGCGCGGCGAGCACGGCCGAGCGCGCGGCGGGCGGGGCGGCCACCTCGATCCGCTCCTCCTCGACGTACTGGAGTTCGGTCAGGGAGCCTTGTTCCGCGGCTTCGGGACGGAACTGGCCGGTCGCGGGCACACGCACCGCACGGTCGCAACAGTGCCCGCTCGCGCCAGCACCGGCGGCGAAGAGCGCGGCGAGCACCGCGTCGGTGTGTGTGCGCGGTACCTGGATCACCCAGTTGTCCACGGCTGCTTCGGGTTTGGAGTCCAGCGGGCCGGTCACGGTCAGGCCGATGGCCGCGGCGAGCGCGTCCGAGACGCCGGGATCGGCGGAGTCGGCGTTCGTGTGCGCGGTGAACAGCGCGCAGCCCGAACGGATCAGCCGATGCAGCAGCGCCCCTTTCGGCGTGCTCGCGGCGACGGTGTCGACGCCGCGCAGCAGCAACGGGTGGTGCACCACCAGCGCCTGCGCACGCCAGTCGATCGCCTCGTCGACGACCGCGGCGGTCGCGTCCACCGCGAACAGCACCCGGGTCAGCTCCTCGGCCGGGTCACCGCAGACCAGGCCGACCGAGTCCCACGGCTCGGCCAGCGCTGGCGGGTAGGCCGCGTCGAGCGCCCCGATGAGATCCGCGAGCGTGGTCATCGTCCACCTTCCTTCGCTTCGGTTCCGCACTGTGCGGCAGTGGATTCACCGCCGGGCGTGCCTGCGTGGCTGCGTGCGCTCGCCCGTCTCGTGCCGGTGATTCGCGTGGTCGGACGGTACGAAGGGCACAGTCCAGCGCCACGAACACCGCGTCCGTCGTGGTGAGTGGGCCGGACCCTTTGTTCGCCCGGATGCCCGGTGCGGCGACCACCATGCGGCGGACGTGGAGATCGGCAACCGGCCGCGAGACATCCGACAGGCGAAATCTCCGCCAGCCAGTGCGCCTGCGCGCGGGATCGGATCTTTGATCGGCGTGGCACGGCCGGAGCCTCGTACTCATCGGACATCCGCCGACCGGATCGCCGCGACCAGCCGGTCGACTTCCGCGGGGCCACGGACCGCGACGCGCAGGTGATCCGGGCCCAGGCCTGGGAAGGTGTCCGCGCGCCGGACCGCGATCCCCTCCGCGGCCAAATGTTTGCGCAGCAATTCACCGTCCGCCACGCGCAGCAGCAGGAACGGGCCTTCCGCCGGAGTGTGGACCGCCACGCCGAGGCCGCTCAGGCGCTCGATCATCGCGGCACGATGCACGGCGAGCGTTTCGGCGCGGCGCTGCGAGTCGGCCACGGCGGCCGGGCTCGCGGTCGCGGTGATCGCCTCCAGCTGCAGGGTGCCCAGCGGCCAGTGCGGTCGCCCGTGGCCGAGGCGCGCCAGCACCTCGGGCGCGCCGAGGAAGTAACCGCAGCGCAGCCCCGCCAGCGCCCACGTCTTGGTGAGGCTGCGCAGGACGAGCAGGTCGGGTGCGGGGTCGGCGGCGAGGGATTCCGGCTCACCGGCCACCGCGTCGGCGAAGGCCTCGTCTACCACGATGACGCGCCCTGGCCTGCGCAGGGCGCGGATGGCGGCGGCCGAGTGCAGTACCGAGGTCGGGTTGGTGGGGTTCCCGAGCACCACCAGATCGGCTCCGGCGGGCACCGCGGCGGAATCGAGCCGGTATGGCGGTTCGAGTACCACCCTGGTGACGGGAACGCCCGCTTCCCGGAGCGCGAGTTCGGGCTCGGTGAACGACGGATGCAACACCGCGGCCGACCGCGGCGCGAGGCGAGGCAGCATGGCGAAGCCTTCCGCCGCGCCGGCCAGCAGCAGCACCTCCCCGGGATCGCGGCCGTGCCGGGCCCCGATCGCGCGGCGAGCGGCTTCGGCGTCCTCGGCGCTGGGATAACGCCCCAGATCAGAGAGGCGCGCGGCCAACCGCCGCCGCAGCCATTCCGGCGGTGCGGCCCCCTGCACGTTCACCGCGAAATCGAGCATGCCCGGACGTACGTCCACGTCGCCGTGGTGGCGCAGTTTCGCTCGATCGACGGTGTCCTCGGCCACGAGACCACACCCTACGTGGCGGTGCCGGAGCGGGACCGGCCAGAATGGCAGGCGTGGGCCAGCTGCACGTCTCGTTCGTCTGTACCGGCAACATCTGCCGCTCTCCGATGGCGGAGAAGATCTTCGCCTCGCACCTGTACCGGGCCGGCCTGGCCAATCGGGTGCGGGTGAGCAGCGCGGGCACCGGTTCGTGGCACGTGGGCGACGACGCCGACCCGCGCACCAGCGCGACCCTGCGCAAATACGGGTACCCGACCGGCCACGTCGCCGCGGCGTTCGGCGCCGAGCACAGTGACGCGGACCTGGTGATCGCGCTGGACAGCTCGCACCAGCGCGACCTCGCCCGCCTGGGCATCCCGGCCGAGCGGCTGCGGTTGCTGCGCGCCTTCGACCCGGACGCCGACGGTCAGGACGTGGCCGATCCCTACTACGGCGACGCGGCGGACTTCGAACTCGTGCGCGCGCAGATCGAGGCCGCCGTCCCCGGCCTGCTCGACTGGGTGCGCGCCGAACTGGCCGCCGCCGAACCGCCCGACCCGCGCCTCGTCTCCGACGAGCGATCCTGATGCGCAGACTGACCTTCCTGCTTCGCCCCAGCTGGCTGATCCTGGCGGTGCTGGTCGCCGCGTTCGCCTACCTGTGCTTCACCGTGCTCGCGCCGTGGCAACTCGGCAAGAACACCGCCACGTCGCACCGCAACCAGTTGATCGCCGACTCGGTGAAGGCCGAGCCCGTCGATGTCACGACCGTGCTCTCCGGCGCGGGGAGCGAGCACACCGAGTGGCTGCGTGTCACCGCCTCCGGCAGTTATGTGCCGGACTCGACGGCGCTGGTGCGGCTGCGCCATCTCGACGGCGCTCCGGGGTACGCGGTGCTCGCGACGTTCCGGTTGGACGACGGGCGCGTGCTGCTCGTCGACCGCGGGCTGGTGGCGGCGGTCGACGGCACGCGCCCGCCGCAGATCCCCGAGCCCCCCGCCGGGCCACAGCGCATCGAGGCCAGGGTCCGGATGTCCGAAGGGGTCACGCCCGGCAAGGACCCGAGCGTCCAGGACGGCTATCGCCAGGTGTACTCCATCGACACCACCCAGGAGACGGCGGTCCTGCGACAGTCCCTGACCGCCGTTCCGACCGGCGGCGAGCGCGGCGGCTACCTGCAACTGAGTGAAAACCAACCGGGCGCGTTCACTCCGACGCCGCTCCCCCAGCTCGATGCGGGCCCCTATTTGTCCTATGGCCTGCAATGGCTGGCCTTCGGCATCATGGCTCCCCTCGGCCTCGGCTATTTCATTTACGCCGAGATCCGGGAACGAAGGAAGGAAAAGAGCTCCGCCGCAGAATCGCCCGAGGCCACGTCGGGCACCGAACCGGCCGGGTCCGAGCAGACTCCGTCGACGGCTCCCAGCGTGCCCGCCGCACCGACCACGGAAGCGCGCCTCGCCGACCGCTACGGCCGCGGCCGCGGTTGAACCCGGCATGGTCGCGGCCGGACTTGCTCGACGCGACGCCGGACGATTCGCACTACGGCTGAGCCGGGCCGAGCAGATCCCACCGGTTCCCAGCGATGTCCAGGAAGACCGCCACCTGCCCGTATGGCTCGCTCCGTGGCGCGCCGACGAACTCGACACCGCGCGAGACCATTCGGTCGTACGCCGACCGAAAGTCCTCGACCTGCAAGAAGAATCCGACGCGGCCCGCGACCTGCTGTCCGATCACCGCGGCTTGCCGCGCACCGTCGGCGCGGGCCAGCAATATGCCGGTTTCGGCGCCGGGTGGCCGCACGACCACCCACCGTTTCGGACGGCCGTCATTCGTGCGAGCCGCTGAGTCCTCGATCAGTTCGAATCCCAACGAGTCGACGAAGAAGTCGATCGCGGCGTCGTACTCCGCCACCACGATGGTCATGAGCCCGATTCGCACCCGCCGACCCTACGGGACAATCCGGATTCGCACGATCAGCGCCCTTAAGCCAGCCGATCGGAGGTTCCGCGCGGCGCCGACGTTGCGGCCGGTGACAGTCATCGCCCGGCGATCGCGAGCGGCCGCGGCGGCCGGTGCGCGGGCCGACCGCCCGCGGACTCCCGCCGTTCTCGGCTGCCCGGTGCGGCGGACGGCTCAACGCCTGATCGCGGCCACCCGCCGCGGCCAACCACTCAACGTCTGATCGCGGCCACCGCGGCGGCGATCACGGTGGCGGTGAGTTGCACCGCCTCCGAAAGGCGTACGGCGCGGCGCAAGTCGTGCACGGTCGGAGCTTGGCCGTCACCGAGCACCGGGCGAATCTCCACACCGTGCGGGTACTCGGTGCGGCCACCCAACCGGACGCCCAGCGCCCCGGCCATCGACGCTTCGACCACGCCCGCGTTGGGGCTGGGATGCCCGGCGGCGTCCCGGCGCCACGCGGCCAAGGCGGCAGCGGGCCTTCCGCCGATCGAGGGTGCGAGCACGGCGGTGAGCAAACCGGTGACGCGCGCCGGGATCAGGTTGGCCGCGTCGTCGACGCGCGCGGCGGCCCAGCCGAAATGCCGGTAGCGCTCGTTGCGGTAGCCGATCATCGCGTCCAGCGTGTTGACCGCACGATATCCGAGCAAACCCGGAACGCCCGCCACCGCTCCCCACACCATCGGGGCGACGGCCGCGTCGGAGGTGTTCTCGGCGATGGACTCCAGGGCTGCGCGGGCGAGACCGTCCTCGTCGAGCGCCTGCGGGTCGCGGCCGCACAGCGAGGGCAGCAGCGCGCGGGCGCCGTCGAGATCGCCCCTCGCCAGGCGATCGGCCATCCGGCGACCGGTTCGGGCCAGACTCCGGCCCCCCAGCACGGTCCAGGTCGCGGCGGCGGTCGCGACCACGCCGCCGCGGCGTACGGCCGCGCCGAGTCCGACCACCGCGCCGACGGCCAGCGCCTCGTGCACCAGCCCCGCGGCGCGCCGGTCGGCATAGGTCACCGACTCCAAAGCCGCCACCGCCGAACCGAATCCGGCCACCGGGTGCCACCGCCGCGGATCGCCGAACGTTCGATCGAGCGCGAACCCGAGCAGCAACCCGAGCGCGGTAGCGGTCCCCTTCTGCACTCGGCGACACTATCGGGCGGGCGGCGACCGTCCCGCACGGCCCGGCCGTGTCACACTCCGCGCCCCTGCGTCGTCGACCTGGTGAAGCATCCATAGACTCGCCCCGGCGGGGCCCGAACGACGAACGGCGAACAGACGTGACTTCCGAACAGCCTTCCCCCGAGCACCTCGATCAGGCCGAGCTGGCTCGGCGGTTCGAGGAGCACCGCCCGTATCTGCGCAGGCTCGCCTACAGCACACTGGGCAGTCTCAGCGACGCCGACGACGTCGTGCAGGAGGCCTGGCTGCGGTTGCAGCGCCAGTACGAGACGGGCGCCGCCGGAGCGATCGACAATTTGCGGGCTTGGCTGTCCACCGTCACCGGCAGGCTCGCCCTCGACCACCTCGGCTCCGCTCGCGTGCGCCGCGAACAGTACGTGGGCGAATGGCTGCCGGAGCCGGAGGTGACCAGCTGGGACGACCCCGCCGACCGGATCACCCAGGACGAGCGGGTCACCACCGCGCTGCTGGTCGTGCTCGAGTCGCTGTCGCCCGCCGAGCGCACCGCGTTCGTACTCCAGGACGTCTTCGGCATGAGCGGCCCCGAAGTCGCCGAAGTGGTCGGCCGCACCCCGGCCGCCGTCCGCCAGCTGGCTTCCCGCGCACGCAAACACGTCGAGGAGGGCACCCCGCGCTTTCCCGCCTCCCCCGACGAGCAGAAGAAGGTGGTGTCGGCCTTCGCGCTGGCGTGGCGTTCCGGCGACCTCGGCGCCCTGCTGGGCGTCCTCGACACGAACGTCAGCCTGACCGCGGACGGCGGCGGCAAGGTGCCCGCGATTCGGCAGCCCGTGCACGGCGCCGAGCTCGTGGCCAAGCTGCTGCTCGGCTGGTACCAAGTGGCGGGCGGCTGGGGCCGCGCGGTGCTGGTCAACGGCCAGCCCGGACTGGTGGTCTTCGACGGCACCCACACGGGCGTCTTCTCCTTCACCGTCGACGACGGTCGCATCGTCGCGATCGACGTGGTCCGCAACCCCGACAAGTTGCGCGACCTGCCCACCACCGGTGAGCCCGACTGGCACCTGGGCGGAAGCCGCACCGAGCGGGAGTAGTCAGCCCGCGACGCCGAGCGGCCGCGAGTATCCGTGCGCGGCCGCGACTTCGGCCGACAGCAGCCGCCCGGCGTCCGCGGTGAGCCCGTGCGCGAGATCGGGGTGCCGGGCGCATGCCTCCTGCCAGCCGAGTTCGGCGATCGCCCGCACGTAGGGCAAGGTCGCGTTGGTGAGCGCGATGGTCGAGGTGTGCGGCACCGCGCCCGGCATGTTGGCGACGCAGTAGAACAGCGAATCCGCCACCCGGAAGGTCGGATTCGCGTGCGTCGTCGGGTGTGCCGAGGCGAAGCAGCCGCCCTGGTCGATGGAGATGTCCACCAGCACCGCGCCGGGGCGCATACCGCCGACGAGCTCATCGGAGACCAGCTCCGGCGCACGCGCGCCGGGAACCAGCACCGCGCCGATCACCAGATCCGCCGACAACACCGCGCGCCGGACCTCCGTGGCGTTCGACGCGACGGTGGCGATCCGCCCGTCGAAGCGAGCGTCGAGTTCGCGCAACCGATGCAGGTTGGTGTCCAGCACGCTGACGCGCGCCCCCATGCCGACGGCGACCGCGGCCGCGTTCGACCCCGCGACGCCGCCGCCGAGCACCACCACTTCCGCCGGGCGCACGCCGGGGACGCCGCCGGGCAGCAGTCCCGCGCCACCGAGCGGCGCCATCAGGTGATACGCGCCGACCTGAGCGCCGAGCTTGCCCGCGATCTCGCTCATCGGAGCCAGCAGGGGTAGCGACCCGTCGGCGGCGCGCACCATCTCGTAGGCGATGGCGGTGATGCCCGAGCGCAACACGGCGTCGGTGCATTCGCGCGACGCCGCCAAGTGCAGGAAGGTGAACAACACCTGCCCACGGCGCATCCGCTGATACTCCTGCGCGATCGGCTCCTTCACCTTCAACACCAGGTCGGCGTCCCGCCACACCTGGTCGGCGTCGGGGACCAGGCGGGCCCCCACCGCGGCGTAGTCGGCGTCGGGAAATCCCGATCCGACGCCCGCGCCCGCCTGCACCAGCACGTCGTGTCCGTGCCCGGTCAGCTCCCCGGCGCCCGCCGGAGTCAGGGCTACCCGGAACTCTTGATCCTTGACCTCCTGTGGAACTCCGATCCTCATACCGCCATCGTGGCCCCGGCGCGGGGCCGACGCCACGACCGACGCGCCGAACGCGCACGGCGACCACCCGAGCCGCGCGCGCCGGGTGAGTTTCTCGGCACGTTGCCCAGCTGAGTTCGGACGACCCGTCTCACACGGTGGTGGTGCGTCCCAGCGGCGGTATCCGCAACTGCTCGGTGCGGCCGCCGTAGCGGAAGACACGGCCCAGGTGGTCGAGCGTCTCGCTGAAGTGCGCCCAGCCTTCGGCGTGGACGGGCACGATCACCGCGTCGCCGAGCGCTTCGGCCGCCTCCAGCGCGGTGCGCGCGTTCAGGGTGACGTCGGTGTCGCCGAAACGGCCGACGTTCGCGGCGCCCACGTTGAGCACGGCGATGTCGATGCGGCCGATCCGCTCGACGATCTGCCGTACCAGGTCGACGGAGGCGTTGTCACCCGAGACGTACACCGTCGGTTCGCCTTCGGCGCGCAGCACGAACCCGGTGACGATACCGCTGAACGGCTCGCAGCCCTCGGGACCGTGCAGGGCCGGCACGCCGGTCACCTGCACGCCGTGCACCGTCACCGTCTCCCAGTTCGCCAGCCCGCGCACTCCTTCGATCCGAGTCGCGGCGCCGGGCGTGGACAGCACGGTCGGCACCGTGGTCAGCAACTTCCGGCCGGAGTCGTCGAGGTTGTCGGCGTGTTCGTCGTGCGAGAGCAATACGACGTCCACGGGGCCGACTTCCTCCCGCGACACGGCGGGCCCGACGAGTTTGTGCAACGTGATGGGCCCCGGGTAATCGCCCGGCTCGTCGAAGGTGGGGTCGGTCAGCCAGGTGCGGCCCGCGTAGCGGAACCGCACCGTGGGACCGCCGATGTGCAGGAGTTCCAGGCCGGTGCGTTCGATCGTCTCGCTCATGCCGTTGATCTTGTCCCACCCGCCCGCCAAGAGATAGTGGCCCGCGAGCCGCTTACCGTTAAGATCGGGCCATGCGTACAGTGGCCGTTCTGGCGTTCGACGGAGTCAGTCCCTTCCATCTGTCGGTGCCCAGCCTCGTTTTCGGCCGGGTCGGCGTCGAAGGGCCCGCGCCGTATCAGGTGGACGTGTGCGCCGAGCGGCCCGGAACAGTGCGCACCCCGGCCGGATTCGACATCCACGTCCGGCACGGACTCGAGACGCTGACGCGGGCCGACACCGTCGTGATCCCGAGCTGGCGACTCGGCGCTCCGCTGTCCGCCGACGTGCGCGACGCCCTGCGCACCGCCCACGCCGGCGGCGCCAGGATCGTCGGGCTGTGCCTGGGTTCCTGGGCGGTGGCCGCCAGCGGACTGGCCGACGGCCGCGAGATCACCACGCATTGGGCCTCCGCCGCCGAGCTCGCCCGTGCGTTCCCCGCGGTCCGGGTCCGTGCCGACACGTTGTGGTCGGATCTGGGCGATATCGTGACCTCCGCCGGGGTGGCCGCGGCGCTGGACTGCTGCCTGCATCTGGTCCGCGGCGATCTCGGCAGCAAAGCCGCCACCCAGCTGGCCAGGTCGCTGGTCACCGCCCCGCATCGCAGCGGCTCCCAGGCGCAGTACATCCCCGTCGCGGTGCCCGACGCCGCCGACGACGATCCGATCGAGCGCGCCATGGTCTGGGCGCGCACCCATCTCGGCGACCCGGTCGACCTGGACGGCTGGGCCCGTGTCGCGCTCATGTCGCGGCGCACCTTCACCCGCCGCTTCCGCGACCGCACCGGCACCAGCCCCCAGCAGTGGCTGCTGCTCCAGCGCACCGATCGCGCGCGGCTACTGCTCGAATCCACCACCGACACTGTGGAACGCATCGCGGTCGACACCGGATTCGGCACGGCGGTGAGCCTGCGCCACCACTTCCACCGCATCCTCGGCACCAGCCCCGCCGCGCACCGCACCAGTTTCCAAGGACAGAACTGACCGGGACGGGCCGCGGGTGGCCGCACGGCCGAGCCCGCTAAGTTCATGGCCATGCGGATTCAGCTGGGCGAGCATGCGCCGGAGATCGATGAGAGCGCGTGGATCGCGCCGAACGCCACCGTGATCGGCCGTGTCCGGCTCGGCGCCGAGGTCAGTGTCTGGTACAGCGCGGTGCTGCGCGGTGACCTGGAGACCATCGAGGTCGGCGCGCGCAGCAATATCCAGGACGGCTGCGTGCTGCACGCCGACCCGGGCTTCCCGCTGACCGTCGGCGCGGGGGTCTCGGTAGGGCACAACGCGATCCTGCACGGGTGCACGATCAGCGACGACGTGCTCGTCGGCATGGGCGCCACCATCCTCAACGGCGCGGTGGTCGGACCCGGCAGCTTGATCGCGGCCAACGCGCTGATCCCGGAGGGCGCGCGGATTCCGCCCGGTTCGCTCGTGGCGGGCGTGCCCGGCAAGGTGCGCCGGGAACTCGGTGCCGAGGAGCAAGATCGCATTCGCCTGAATGCGACTGTCTACCTAGCAAATACAGCCCAACATCGCACGGCGAATGAGGTGTGAAACAGGACACACTGATCAAATGTCCATTAGAGATCGCTGATAGCATTCAGCCAGCGTGCCCGGCGACCCGGGCTCTCCTGTCGACACGGTTGTCGTGCGACTTGTAGCGCAGTGGTGAACCCACCCGGGTCGATGGGTGGGCGAGCGTGCAGGCAGGAGGTATCACGGTGTCGTACGTGCAGTCGGGTGTGCACGGGCCCAAGGGCCGGATCAGCGTCGCCGACATCGCGGCCCAACCGGGGGGAGTCGAGGCACTCCAGCGCCGGGTTCATGAATTACGTTCTCGCGGTGTGGATTTCGCCGCGAACGCGATCGAGAAGGAAATGGCCGAGCTGGATCTGCCGCGCCAATGACTTCGACGCCACGCTCACCGCGGATCACGATGCCGCGGTGAGCGTGGCGAGTCCGGCCGTGGTGTGCTGATCCAGCGCCATCAACGCGGCCCGAATGCGTACCGTTTGCCAGCCACCGTCGACCCGGCGCAGGCGCACCGTCCCCTCGGTACGATGCCGCGCCAGATCTCGCGACATGGTTCGCGCGGTCGCCAGATCATCCGGATGAATCTGCGGCCTCGGTTGCCCGGGGAGATCCGCCCAGGCGACGTCCGGCATGGGCGGCCCGATCCACCGGATCAGCCGCAACGAGCGCAGATTGACGATCGCGCGGTACTCGCCGGGTTCGGTGGCGGCCTCCAGCACCGCGTACTCCAGGATCGTCGGCGGTGGAGCGGCGGAGACGGCGGTGGCCGCGCCGATGTCCTGGGTCACCCCGCGCAGCAGCACATGAGGCTCGCCCGCGTCGTCCGGCTCGGCGACGATCCGGCAGGCGAAATGCCCGGCGCGCAGAGCGTCGTCGTCGCGCCGGATGGTCCAGACCGCCTGATGCTCGGTGCCCGGCGCCGAGTTGACGATCTTGGCCAGCGCCTCGCTCTCGTCGCGGTTGGCGACCAGCCGGGTGAACGCGCCCGCGATGGCCAGCTCGGCGGCACGGTTCTCCGGCGCGACGCCGTACAGGTCCAACAGGTCGATACTGCGCACCGAGCGGTTGGCCGTGAGATCGAAGTACCACGCCCCCATCGGGTCGGCCGCCGCGACCGGCTCTTGCCGCGGGCCCACCCACAGTCGTACGGCATGCGCCCGCCCCGGCGCGATGAGCAGCGGCTCGGCCCGCACCGTGCGCCGTCCGTCGCCGGAGACGCACGCGACCGGCGCACCAGTGGCACATGCCCGCCGCAGCGCCGACTCCGCGTCGGCCCGCGACAGCGGATTGCGCACGATGTTGCTCAGCGGCACGAACGCCTTCGGCGCGGACCCCACGGCGATCACTCGCCCCGGCTGGCCCGAAAAGCACTCCAGCAGCAGCCATTTCGTCACCATCCGCGCCCCCGCACGCCATCATCGGCGGTCCACCGTAACTCGTAATATGCTCGGCCGGTTGTCATTTCGCCCTCCCCGTCCCTGACCGCGCATCCGGCGTGCGGTCAGGACCGGAATACCATGTCCAGCACCTTCTCGTGGTACGACCCCGCCATTCGTGTGACCAGGTCCACAGCGATGGCATCGATTCCGACCAGGACCTTCGCGTCGCCGCGCGCGGCGCCGCGCAGAATGGTCCGCGCAGCCGCTCCCGGGCTGGTCCGCGCCACATGTCCCTCGAATCGGCGCACCACCGCTTGCGCGTCGACGCCCGGCGCGACGCTCGCCGACCGGGCGATCCCGGTGAGCACGCCGCCCGGATACACCCCGGTGACCCGCACCGAGCCGCCCGCCGCACGCATGTCCTGGCGCAGCGAGTCGGTGAAACCGCGTACGGCGAACTTCGCCGCGTTGTACGGCGCGTGCCGCGCGACGGCCACCAGCCCGAACGCCGAGGACATATTGACGACATGCGCGCGATCGGCGGCCAGCAGATGGGGCAGGAACGCCTTGGTCCCGTTGACCACACCCCAGAAGTCGACGGCCATCACCTGTTCGAAGTCGCTGAAGGGCGACTCCAGCACGCCGCCGACGTGCAGGATGCCCGCGTTGTTGAACAGTGCTTCGACCCGCCCGAACCGGGCGACGGTCCGATCCGCGTACGCGAACACCGCCGCCCGATCGGTGACGTCCACCGTGCTCACCGACGGCTCCCGGCCCACGGCCGCGCACAACACCCCCGTCTCGGCCACGGCATCCGCCGACTTGTCCGACAGCGCCAGCGATGCCCCCGCGCCCGCCAATGCCACCGCCAGCGCCCGGCCGATGCCCGAACCCGCGCCGGTGACCGCCACCACACGATTCGCGAAATACCCCATGGCTCAACCCCTTTCCGGACCGGCCGGAGTCGCGGCCGGACACCGACCACAGGCTAGTCAGCCGAATCTGGACGCGCGACCCACTCCATCCGGCCGCTCCTCGGCAATGCCGGGTCACGCGGCGTCCACCCAATGAAATAATGGACGTTCCCGTCCGCACCCGTCGCGATGCCGCGCCCACCGGCCACGGCCCGGCGACCGCGCCGAACCTACTGGAGATCCGATGCCAACCCTCTCGCCCATGTTGCAGCGCATCCTCGAGAAGCCGGTCGCCGACGGCGAAAAGCTCCTGGAAAGCGCACTCTCGGCATTCCTGGACTTCGGTATCAAGCGGACCAGCATGGGCGAGATCGCCCGCCGCGCCGGGATCAGCCCGGCCACGCTGTACCGGCGCTACGAATCCAAGAACGACCTCGTCGAGGCGGTCAGCGTCCGGGAGGCACAGCGCTTCGTCGCCGCGATCGAGAAGCAGGTGCGCACCGTCTCGGGCAACGACGATCAGCTCGTCGAGATCTTCGTCGCGTTCATCAGCGCCATCGCGGGCAACGAACTGCTGCGCCGGCTGCTGCGCACCGAGCCCGACCTGATCCTGCCCCGGCTGACCACCGAGGCGGGGCCGATCCTCGCCGTCGGCCGCGACTACCTGGCCGAGAAGCTGCGCGAGCTACGGAATGCCGGTGGCACGCACGACTTCGACGCCGATCTGGTCGCCGAGATCATGGCCCGGCTGGCGCTGTCGCTCGCCCTCACCCCCGACGGCCTGATCCCGGTCAGCGATCAGAACGCGGCGCGCGAGTTCGCCCGCCGCACGCTGCTGCCGATGGTCGGCGTCCGGGTCAGCGCTTGATCGGCGCTGTCGGACGCAGTCCGTCTTCAGCCCGCGCATGGCCGGAGCGAAGGCGGAGGTACGCCTGATCGGCGCTGTCGGACACAGTCCGTCTTCAGCCCGCGCATGGCCGGAGCGAAGGCGGAGGTACGCTTGATCGGCGCTGTCGGACACAGTCCGTCTTCAGCCCGCGCATGGCCGGAGCGAAGGCGGAGGTACGCGTAATCCGACGCCGAACGCGGCGTCCACCCGCTCGTCCAGCTCGGCCCGCGCCGCCGCATCCGGCGCCCGGCCCTCCACGAACTCGCGCACCAGATCGATGACTCCCGCCGACCGGGCCGCCGCCGGATCGGGCACCGGCAGCCGTGACACATATTGGGTGATCCACCGCCGCCTGCCCGAGTACAACCGATTGCCGCAGACCACGTCGTAGAACCGCAATCCGAGCGCCGAATTGGCCACCCCCATCAGCAGATATGCCAAGCGCGTCGCCTCCGTGGGCGCAGCCGCCAGATCGGGCAGCGAGATCCAGTAGCAGTCGCCGTTGACCACCGCGCCCGAGCTGTCCAGCGCGAAACGCGGACGGTCGCTGATGTCCGGGAATACCAGCTTCGGCTGCTGCCACAGGTGCGGGCGCTGCGGCACCCAGATCTCGTACCAGGCGCGGCCGCTTTCGACGACATAGCGTCGCCCGGCCAGTGTGCGACGATGCGACCGTAGATACGCGGCGGCGGCAGGGTATTCGCCGAGATCGATCGGCGTGCGGCGGGCACAGGCCAGGTCGTAGGGATACAGCACGCGAACGTCGCGGGCGCGTGTGGCCCGCCACGGCGCCAGATCGTGATGGGTGATCAGCTCCAGCAACAGTTCGGGCTCGGGACACAGGTCGGCCTGTGCCCAGCGGTCGGAGATGAACACATGGTCGGCGGTCGTCTTGATGCCGACCCGGATGCGCGCCACCTCGCCGAAATTGCGCCAGGTCGCCGTCGCTATCCGCGCCAGCCAGGAATCGATCGCGTCGTGCGACATCCGCCACGCGGCCTCCGGCTCCCGCGCCGCGCCTCGGAGAGTCCTTCGTTCCGCCGTGACCGCCGGCGCGGCGTCACGGGTCGAACTCTCATCGCCACCCCGACCGGCTCCGGGCGGCCCGCACCCCGTTGCCAACGTGCCGACCTCGACGGCGAAGGTCCGGCCGTTGTACTCGACGATCGAGCCGCCCGGGTCGAGCAGCGCCTCGAACAGCGTCTTCGCACCTGGTGTTTCGCCGATGGCCTCGTAGGCGGAGACGTAGCGGCAACCGTCGCCGTGGTTCGCGCGGCGCGCGATGGTGATCGCGGGCAGCACAGCGGCGGTGAACAGTTTGGTGTCCCCCAGGTCGTACAGCTCGACCGGAGCCAGATCGGTCAGCAACAGCCGCCGGATGTTCGCGCCGGCCTTGGTGGTCAGGAATCGGTTGGCGCACAGGAGGCCGAGCACACCTCCCGCGGCCAGCAGCCGGGGCAGCGTCGCCACGAACGGATGGGTCAGGTCGATCCGCCCGCGCAGACCGAACCGCTTGCTCAGCAACTGCGCGGTCGATCCACCCAACTGCTGGGTGCGCACATACGGCGGGTTGGTGATCACCGCGTCGAACGCGCCGTCCGCGAGCCGCGCCTCGACCGCGAGGAAGTCCGCCTTGTGCCAGTGCGCGTCGATCCCCGCCGAGCGGGCGCGCTCACGGGCGACCGCGAGCGCGCGGGCGTCCAGGTCGTAACCGGTCAACACCAGACGGACACCGGGAAACCGGGCCGCGACCTCTTCGTGCACGGCGAACAGCAATTCGCCGTCGCCACAGGCCGGATCGAGCACACGCAGGACGCCCGCGTCCGAGGGCTCGGCATGGCGCAGCAGCCGTTGCGCCAGGAACCGCGCCAGCACGGGCGGCGTGTAATGCCTGCCGTGCCGTTTGCGGTCCCGCGCGGCGGGAGCTTCGGACGCCATATCGGGATTCTGCCTGGCGCGACCGCGCCCGTTGCCGCAACGCGGGCAACACTTTTGCGCCCCGCGCGCGTCGCGGCCGACTCGCCCGGCGCCCGGCGACGGCGTGGCGCCCGGCTTTCGCGTCGGAGCGTTCGATGCTAGCGTGCGGTCTCGAAATAAGACTACCAAAGGAGGCGGGGGAATGACCGTGACGACCGACGACTTCACAACCCTGACCCGAGTGCTCGACGAACGGTGGACCTGCAGGCAATTCCACTCGCAGCCCGTCGAGCGCGACACCATCCGCGCCCTGTTGCGGCTGGCCCAGCGAACGCCGTCGTGGTGCAACACCCAGCCATGGCAGGTCGTGGTGACGGAGGGCGCCGGAACGGATCGTTTCCGGAAGGAACTGGTCGAACACATCGCGACAGCCACGCCCGCGTCGGATTTCGAGTTTCCCGCGCAATACACCGGTGCGTACCGGGACCGCAGGCGCGAATGCGGAAAGCAACTGTATGACAGCGTCGGCATCGCCAAAGGCGATCACGAGAAGACGATGCGGCAGGCCGTACGGAATTTCGAACTCTTCGACGCGCCGCATGTGGCGATCGTGACCAGCGAAGCCGATCTGGGCGTCTACGGAGCGGTGGACTGCGGTCTGTACATCGGCAGTTTCCTGCTGGGCGCGCAGAGCCTCGGTCTCGGCGCGGCGCCGCAGGCGGCACTCGCCTCGTACTCCCCTTTCGTCCGGGAGTACTTCGGCATCCCGGAGCATCGCAAGGTCGTCGCCGGAATCTCATTCGGATATCCGGACCTCGATCATCCCGTCAACAGCTTCCGCACCACCCGGGCCGACGCCGACGAAGTCGCCACCTGGTTCGCCGACTGACACCCGAGGGCGTCAGCGCGCGCTACCCGCGGTCGCCTCGGCGCCGGTGACGCCCAGCAAGCCCGGTCCCGGCTTCGGGGTGACATCGCGTGCGGTGAGTTCGGCTCCGCACGAATCGCATTCGAGCCGGACGTGGGCCTCGCCCGCGCACTCGTGATGGGCGTAACGCACCGGAGGCCCTTCCGGCGCCATGTAAGCATCGCCCCAATCACGGATGGCCAGCAGAATCGGGTAGATGTCGTGCCCCTTGGGGGTGAGGCGGTACTCCTCGTGCGCACCCACGGCGGCCTTCTGCTTGACGAGGATGCCGTGCTCGATCAGGCGGTCCAGCCGATCCTGCAACCTGCTGCGCGAGATGCCCAGTGCGCTCTGGAAGGCGTTGAACCGCCGGACCCCGGAGAAGCAGGACTTGAGGATCAGCAGCGTCCAGCGATCACCGAAGATCACGAGCGGGCGCGTGATCGAGCACGGCACGTCGGCCAGTTCTTCGTAGCGCACCTCCCGATGCTACCGACCACCGAGCCGCTCCCGCCCCGTGAGACTTCACGACCTCACCCGCTCGAACTGCGTGCGACACACCAAACCGCCGACTCCACAGCGCCGCACGAGCCCGTCGGTGCGAAATCCGGAAAACGCGAAGCGGGCCCCGGGAATACCGGAGCCCGCTTCGGTGCGTAGATCAGAGCGGAATGTTCTTGTGGTGGCTGGCGCGGGCCGGGGCCGCGGCGAGCGCCGCCGCGATAATGCTGCGGGTCTTCGCCGGGTCGATGACCTGGTCGACGACACCGATGGCGATAGCGCGCTCCACACCGCCCGCGATGCGCTCGTGTTCGGCGGTGAGCCGCTCGTGCAGCGCCTCGCGCTCCTCCTCCGGCGCGGCCGCGAGGGCCTTCTTGTGCAGGATGCCGACCGCGGCCTTGGCGCCCATGACGGCCACCTCCGAGCCCGGCCACGCGTAGACCGCCGTCGCGCCGAGCGAGCGGGCGTTCATCGCGATGTAGGCGCCACCGTAGATCTTCCGAGTCACCAGCGTGACCCGCGGAACGCGCGCCTCGGCGAACGCGTGCAGCAGCTTCGCGCCGCGCCGCACGACGCCTTCCCACTCCTGGCCGACGCCGGGCAGGTAACCCGGCACGTCGGTGACCACGATCAGCGGAATGCCGAACGCGTCGCACAGCCGCACGAAACGCGCCGCTTTCTCCGCGCTCTCGGAGTTCAGGCAGCCGCCGAGACGGATCGGGTTGTTCGCCAGCACACCGACGGTGCGCCCACCGAGACGGCCCAGACCGGTGACGATGCTGCGGGCGTACCCGCCCTGCAATTCCTCGAACGACGACTCGCCGTCGACGTTGTCGAGCAGCTCGTTGATGATCGGCTTCACGTCGTAGGCGCGCTTCGCCGACTCCGGCAGCATCGCCTTCAGGTCGACGTCGCCGTGCTCGGCCGCGACCAAGTCGAATTCGCCCTGCTCGGCGAACATCGACACCAAGCGGCGAGCGCGGTGCAGCGCGTCGGACTCGTCGGCGGCCACGATGTGGGTGACGCCGGACTTCTTACCGTGCGTCTCCGGCCCGCCGAGGGTGGCCATGTCGACCTGCTCGCCGGTCACGCTGCGCACCACGTCCGGGCCGGTCACGAAGACGCGGCCTTCCGGAGCCATGATCACGATGTCGGTCAGCGCCGGGCCGTAGGCGGCGCCACCGGCCGCGAAGCCGAGCACCACGGAGATCTGCGGGACCAGGCCGGACGCGCGGACCATGGCCTCGAAGACCAGACCGACCGCGTGCAGCGCCTCGACGCCCTCGGCCAGGCGAGCGCCGCCGGAGTGCCACAGGCCGACCACGGGGACACCGGAGTCGATGGCGGTGTCGATGGCGTCGACGATGTGCTTGCAGCCCTCCACGCCCATCGCGCCGCCCATGACGGTGGCATCGGAGCAGTAGGCCACGGTGCGGACGCCGTCCACCTCGCCGATGGCGGCGAGCACGCCGGACTTGTCGCGCGGGTGTAGCGGAAGAATGGTGCCGGGATCGAAGAAACGCTGGAGCCGGCCGAGCGGATCGCGCGGGTCGGTCGTCGTCTCCTGATGCAACGCGGGAGCGATGATTGTCATCGCGTTGTCTCCTGACCTCGATAAGTGCGCCGCTGCCGCGGCTGCGTATGGCGAAACGCGGCGGGGCCGACCACGTCAGATGGCCGGCCCCGCCGGAATCGTTGTGCAGTCGATCGCGCGGCTATGCCCGACCGAAGGCGAGCGCTACGTTGTGCCCACCGAATCCGAAGGAATTGTTGATCGCGTACTCGATCTCCTGGCGGCGGGCTTCGCCCTTCACCACGTCGAGGTCGATCTCCGGGTCCTGGTTCTCCAGGTTCAGCGTCGGCGGAACGATGCCGTCGCGGATGGAGAGCACGGTCAGCACGGACTCCAGGGCGCCGACGGCGCCGATCGAGTGGCCGAGCGCCGACTTCGGCGCGTACACCGAGGCGTGGCTGCCCACGGCTTTGTTGATCGCGTTCGCCTCGGCGGTGTCACCGATCGGCGTCGCGGTCGCGTGCGCGTTGATGTGCGTGATGTCCTTCTTGGTCAGGCCAGCGGACTGCATCGCCCTGGTCATCGCCCGCGCGGCGCCGTCACCCGTCGGGTCGGGGGCGACGAGGTGGAAGCCGTCGGAGGTGATGCCTGCGCCGAGCAGGCGGGCGTGGATGGTCGCGCCCCGAGCCTTCGCGTGCTCCTCGGTCTCGATGACCATCAGCGCGCCCGCCTCGCCGAAGACGAAGCCGTCGCGATCCTTGTCGAAGGGACGCGAGGCGCCCTTCGGGTCCTCGTTGCGGGTGCTCATGGCGCGCATCATGGTGAACGCCGCGATGGGCACCGCGTCGATGAAGCCCTCGACGCCACCGGTGACGACCATGTCCGCGTCACCCATGACGATCATCCGCCAGGCGTTGGCGATGGCCTCGGAGCCGGACGAGCACGCCGAGACCGGAGTGACCACTCCTGCCCTGGCCTTCAATTCGAGGCCGACAACGGCCGAGGGGCCGTTCGGCATGACCATCTGCACAGCCAACGGCGAAATCTTGCGGTAGCCGCCGTTCTTCAGCTTGTCCACGGAATCGATGAGGGCGTCGCCGCCTCCCAATCCCGTGCCGATGGCCACACCCAGCCGCTCCGGGTCGACTTCCGGGCTGCCCGCGTTCCGCCAGACCTCGCGACCGAGCACGGTCGCGAGCTGCTCGACGTAGGCCATGCGCCGACATTCGACCCGGGTCAGCAGGGTGTCCGGCCGGACCTTCAGGTGACCGCCGATGCGGACCGGAAGGTCGTATTCCTCGACGAAGGAATCCTCGAGAACGTCGATGCCGCTCTCGCCGTTGAGGAGTCCCTTCCACGTCGCATCGACGTCACCCGCGATCGACGTGGTCGCCGCAAGGCTGGTTACGACGACGTTGGGGAAGTTCCCGTTCAAGGTGGAAGGAGTGGTCACAGTTTCGGCCCTACTCGGCGTTGTCGAACTTGGCCTTGAGCTCGGCCGCCGCCTCAGCGTTCTCGGCCTCGAGCTTCTGGATGTAGTTGACGGCGTCGCCAACGGTCTTCAGGCTGGCCAGATCCTCGTCGGGGATCTTCACGCCGTACTTGTCCTCGGTCTGAACCGCGATCTCGACCATGGACAGCGAGTCGATGTCCAGGTCATCGACGAAGGACTTCTCGATCGTCACTTCGGAGGGCTCGATGCCGGTCACCTCTTCGATGATCTTGCCGAGTTCCTCGACGATTTGTTCCTGGGTCAGAGCGGCCACTTCGTGGCTCCCTTCTTGATACTTTGTAGGGCTCTACTGGTTTTTTTCGGATCGAGCGCGGTAATAGTTACCGCCTCTCGGTCACGACCTCGCATCATGTGATGCATGGTCGCGGAGGAAAGCTAGCCGGACACGGTCAGCTCAGCCAACGCGGGGAGGTCTTGCGGGGTCTTCAGGGCCAGCGTGGGCGTGCCCTTCAGCTCCCTCTTGGCAATGCCGACGAGGGTGCCCGCCGGCGGCAGTTCCGCCACCGCCGAAACGGCGGCCTGCCGGACGGTCTCGGTGCACAGATCCCAGCGAACAGGCCGGGTGACCTGCGCGGCGAGCTTGTCGATCGCGTCCTGTCCGGACGCGACCGGCTTGCCGTCGAAGTTCGAGAGCAAGGTTCTGGTCGGCTCGTTCGGCGTGATCTTCGTTATGGCGTCGGTCACAGCATCCTGCGCGGGCGCCATGAACGCCGTGTGGAACGCGCCCGCGACGGGCAGCGCCCGAACCCTGGCCTTCTCCGGAGGGTTCGCGGCGAGCTCGGCGAGAGCGTCCAACCGACCCGCGGCCACGATCTGGCCCACCGCGTTGCGGTTGGCCGGGACGAGGTCGAGTTCGGTGAGCCGTTCGAGCACGGCGGCCTCGTCGCCGCCGAGCACCGCGGACATGCCGGTCGGTTCCAGTGCGCACGCCTTGGCCATCTCCGCTCCGCGGATGGCGGCCAACCGGACCGCGTCGTCGGCGGAGATGACTCCGGCGACCGCGGCGGCGGCGAGTTCACCGACCGAATGCCCGGCGACGATGGTAGCGGCGGGCAGCTCGTCCTGGGAGATCTCCGCGAACGCGAGTAGCGCGGCGGCGACCACCAACGGCTGGGTGACCGCGGTGTCGGTGATCTCCTCGGCCGTCGCGGTGGTGCCGAGACGGACCAGATCCAGGCCGGAAGCCTTGGACCACAGCGTGAGGCGCTCGTTCGCGCCGGGAAGGTCGAGCCAAGGCGCGAGCATGCCGGGTGTCTGAGAGCCCTGTCCAGGGGCGAACAACGCGATCACGCCTCTAAGAAAACACTGTGAGGCGGGCCGCACGAGATGTCGACGCGGATGAAGCTTCGGAAGCGCTTTTGTGGGGGTTCCACAAAAGACCACGTGGGCTGTCCGAATCGACCGATTCCGCCGATGCGTTACAAGCCCTCGGGACCCAACGCGATCGAAGTGACTTCTGGGACAGGAGTTGACGATTCGTTACGGGTTCGTGTCAAACGACCCACTGTCGCGGCGATCCGGAGGACGTACGCGTCCCGTGGATTCATCGGATCCCGGCCGGTGATCTCGGCGATTCGCTTGAGGCGATACCGAACCGTATTTGGATGGACGTACAGCTGGCGCGCACACGTCTCGACCGCTCCACCGCAATCCAGATAGGCATCGAGCGTGTCCGCCAGCGACGACCCCGCCGCAGCCAACGGTAGGACAAGGTACTCGTTCAGCGCGTCGATCGCAGCTCGATCACCCAACAAAGCGCGCTCCGGCAGCAATTCCGCCGCGTGCACCGGTCGGGGCGCCCCCCGCCAACCCACCACGGCCTCCATCCCGGCCAGCGCCTCCACCGCGCTGGCGTGGGCCGCGCCCAGCGTGCGGGTGGTCGGACCGATCACCACCGGACCGTCGGAGAACACCTCCGCGAGCAGGTCTGCCAGGAACGGTGAGATCTGAGCGGTCTCCCCCAGATGCCCGGAGACGACCATCACCAGCCTGGTGCCCTGCACCACCGCGAGCGCGGCCCGCCCGTGCCGCGCCGCGATGGAATGCACCGCCCCCACCGACGAGACACCCTGCTCCCCGGGCGGCGTGCCCACCAGCACCGTCGCCGGTGCGGTGGCGTCCCAGTTCAGCGTCGCGGCCCGGGAGAGCATGTCCGGGCCGGTGTCGCCGCGCACCACGGCGTCGACGACGAGCGCCTCCAACCGGGTGTCCCACGCGCCGCGCGACTCGGCGGCGCTGGCGTACACCGAGGCGGCTGCGAAGCCGAGCTCACGCCCGTAACGCAGCACCGCCTCGGTCAGCGCCACCAGCTGCCGGTCGTTGCGCGCGAGCGCGGGCAGCCACTGCTCGAAGAACTCCATGGCGACGCGCACCATGTCCACGGTCTGGCGCAGCGTCAACCGCCGCGCGAGATCCTGCGGGATCACCTGGAAGGCGTCCAGGCTGAAACGGATGTCGCTGTCCGGGTCCTGGAGCCATTCCAGGAAGTTCACCACCGCGGTCTGCACCAGCATCTGCACGCCCGCCCGCTGCGCGGCGTCCAGATCGGCGAAGAACGGCAACCGATCCTGCATCGACCCCACCGCCTCGGTGGAGAGGCGGCCGGAGAACTGCTTCACGCGTTTGAGCAGCGTGTCCGGAAGGGGGTCGCGGGTCTGCCGGTTCGGGGAGAGCGCGCCCGTCGGCAGATACACCTCGTGCTCGGAAGAGCCCTCGGAGATCCGTCGCGGCCGCGGCGGTTTACGGTCCACCATCCAATATTCCGCTATGCGAGGTCTTCGTCCGAACTCACCGCCGCCTTCGGCGCGGCGTCCACGTCGGCGATGCCGTATTTCGCCGCCGCCTCCGCGGCCTTGGCCGGGTCGAGCTTGCCGATCCGGCCGAGTCCGGCCAGCGCGGCGACCACGATGGACTGCGCGTCGACGTTGAACACCCGCCGCGCGGCCGGGCGGGTGTCGGAGAAGCCGAAACCGTCCGTGCCGAGCGTGGTGAAGTCGCCGGGCACCCACTTGCGGACCTGGTCGGGCACCGCGCGCATCCAGTCGGTCGCGGCCACATATGGGCCGTCGACCCGCGACAGCGCCTCGGTGACGTACGGAACCCCGGGCTCGGCGCCCGGGTCGCGCAGCGCGGCGATCTCCTTGTCGAGCGCCTCCTTACGGAGTTCGCCCCACGAGGTGACCGACCACACGTCCGCCTGCACGCCCCACTCCTGCGCGAGCAGCGCCTGCGCGCGCAGGCCGTCCGGCACGGTGACGCCGGAGACCAGGATCTGGGCGCGCACCGCGCCCTCACCGCCGCGCTTGTACAGGTAGATGCCCTTGAGCAGCCCCGCGACGTCGAGGTCCTCCGGCTCGGCCGGCTGCGGGTACGGCTCGTTGTAGAGGGTGATGTAGTAGAAGACGTCCTCACCGCCGAACTCGGTGGGGCTGCCGTGCGGATGGGTGCCGGGCAGCGGCGCGGAGCCCTGCGGCGGGGTGCCGCCGCCGTACATGCGGCGCAGGCCGTCGCGCACGATGTGGGCGATCTCGAACGCGAACGCCGGGTCGTAGGTCACCACGGCCGGGTTGGTCGAGGCCAGCAGCAGCGAGTGCCCGTCGTTGTGCTGGAGGCCCTCGCCGGTCAGCGTGGTGCGTCCGGCGGTCGCGCCGAGCACGAACCCGCGCGCGAGCTGGTCGGCGGCCGCCCACAGTCCGTCGCCGGTGCGCTGGAAGCCGAACATCGAGTAGAAGATGTACAGCGGGATCATCGGCTCGCCGTGCGTGGCGTACGAGGTGCCCGCCGCGGTGAACGACGCCGTCGACCCCGCCTCGTTGATGCCCTCGTGCAGGATCTGCCCGACGGTGCTCTCTTTGTAGGCAAGCATCAATTCCGCGTCGACGGATGTGTACAACTGCCCATTGCGGTTGTAGATCTTCAACGAAGGGAACCACGAGTCCATGCCGAAGGTGCGGGCCTCGTCGGGGATGATCGGGACGATCCGCTTGCCGATCTCCTTGTCCCGCAGCAGCTCCTTCATCAGCCGCACCAGGGCCATCGTGGTGGCGACGTTCTGCTTGCCCGAACCCTTGCGGACCGAGCGGTAGGCCTCGTCGCCGGGCAGCTTCAGCGGCTTGGCCGCGGCGCGCCGCTCGGGCAGGAACCCGCCGAGCGCCTTGCGCCGGTCGAGCATGTACTGGACCTCGCGGGCCTCCATACCGGGGTGGTAGTACGGCGGCAGGTACGGATCCTTCTCCAACTCGGCGTCGCTGATCGGGATCCGCTGCAGGTCGCGGAAGTCCTTGAGATCCTGCAGGGTCAGCTTCTTCATCTGGTGCGTGGCGTTGCGGCCCTCGAAGTGCTTGCCGAGGGTGTAGCCCTTGATGGTCTTGGCCAGGATCACCGTCGGCTGGCCCTTGTGCGCCATCGCCGCCGCGTAGGCGGCGTACACCTTGCGGTAGTCGTGGCCGCCGCGCTTGAGGTTCCAGATCTCCTGGTCGGACAAGTCCTGCACCAGCGCCTTCGTGCGCGGGTCACGCCCGAAGAAGTGGTCGCGGACGTACGCGCCGTCGTTGGCCTTGTAGGTCTGGTAGTCACCGTCGGGGGTGCTGTTCATCAGGTTCACCAGCGCACCGTCGCGGTCGGCGCCGAGCAGCGCGTCCCACTCCCGGCCCCAGATCACCTTGATGACGTTCCAGCCCGCGCCGCGGAAGAACGACTCCAGCTCCTGGATGATCTTGCCGTTGCCGCGCACCGGGCCGTCCAGGCGCTGCAAATTGCAGTTGACGACGAAGGTCAGGTTGTCCAGACCCTCCATGGCAGCGACGTGCGCGAGACCGCGCGACTCCGGCTCGTCCATCTCGCCGTCGCCGAGGAACGCCCACACGTGCTGGTCGGAGGTGTCCTTGATACCGCGATCGTGCAGGTAGTGATTGAAGCGCGCCTGGTAGATGGCGTTCATCGGGCCCAGGCCCATGGACACCGTGGGGAACTCCCAGAAGTTGTTCAGCAGGCGCGGGTGCGGGTAGGACGGCAGCCCGCGGCCGGGGCCGCCGTTGCTGTACTCCTGACGGAACCCGTCGAGCTGATCGGTCGACAGCCTGCCCTCGAGGAACGCGCGGGCGTAGATGCCCGGCGAGGCGTGGCCCTGGATGAAGATCGAGTCGCCGCCGCCCTGATGGTCCTTGCCGCGGAAGAAGTGGTTGAAGCCGACTTCGTAGAGCGCCGCCGAGGACGCGTAGGTCGAGATGTGGCCGCCGACGCCGATGCCGGGGCGCTGGGCGCGATGCACCATGATCGCGGCGTTCCAGCGGATCCAGGCGCGGAAGCGGCGCTCCACCTCCTCGTCGCCGGGGAACCACGGCTCGTTCTCGGTGGGAATGGTGTTGACGTAGTCGGTGGAGGTCAAGGACGGGATGGCGACCCGACGTTCACCGGCCCGCTCCAACAGACGGAGCATGAGGTAACGCGCACGGCCGGGACCCTCCCGGTCGAGCATCTCATCGAACGACTCGAGCCATTCGCTGGTTTCCTCCGGGTCGATGTCCGGTAGGTAGGACGCCACCCCTTCGCGGATCACCCGCACCCGTCCGGCCGGCTGCGGCGCGTGCGACCCGTTCGGATCGCGGCTCGCGGCGGGCGCGGGAGCGGAGCTGGTACCAGCGGATTTCGCCGGTGCGGAAGAGTGGATCAGGTCGGTCAAATCTGCTCCTCGTACAGGGGTGGACATGCTGATGGCGTCGGTATCCCCGGGCGGGTTCGCTGGTTGGCGGACCCCCCGTTCACGAAAGGTTCGGGCGCACCATCCATCCTTGCCGATGACGCGTCCCAAATCATCATCTCAGCCGGAAATCCAGTACCGTTCGACAGGCAAGGTGAGCATGTCGAGCGTGGCAGCCCTGAGGAGCGGGAGGACGATGAAGCTGCTGAACCCACGCGGGTTCGGAATGGTGTGTGCCACCGGCGCGGTCGCCATCGGATTGGTCGTCGCGGGGTGCGCCAACCGGGTGGAAGGCGTGGCGGGTCCGAACGCGAGCGATCTGGCGGCATACAAGACCGAGGCAGCGTCCTCGTCGGCGGCGGCGACCTCATCCAGGCGCGCCGCGGCCCAGGCCAAGGCCATCTCCGACAACTGCGGTCAGTTCCCCACCATCACCGGAGCGGGCGTCAGCAAATACAACGATTTCGTCGACGCGCACGATGCGAACGCACCGGACTACGTCGCCAAGCGCGACTCGGCGGCGCAGACTCTAGAGGACGCCGCGAACAAGGTGGAAAGCGGCGTGAACTCCGCCAAGGAGGCGCTACCCACGGACCTGGTGCCGCTGTTCACCGAATACGTGAACGCCGCCCGCGCGCTGGCCGCCGAGACGCGCAAGATGACCTACACCGCCCCGGTCGCGGCGCTCAACGATGCCAGCAAGCGGGTCAACGACGCGCGCAACGCCGTCCGCGACTCGTGTCCGAAGCGCTGAGAAAGCCCTTGACACACCATCGCAACGCGACATTCGGTAGCTATTTCGCCGGATCGGCTTGCGCTGAAGCCCATAACCATGTTCGCTTGCAACTACCTACTGTCGGGAGTTGAGGAGGACGCCACCGTGGTCGCCGCGGCGGACGCGCAGAACTACGCTCAGAAGCTTGGCATCTCACACGGCTTGGTTGTCCAGGAATTGGGCTGGGACGAGGACGTCGACGACGACCTGAGGGCCGATGTCGAGGAAGCGATCGGCGGTGAACTCGTCGACGAGGACTCCGACGAAGTGATCGACGTCGTGCTGCTGTGGTGGCGGGATGGGGACGGTGATCTGGTCGACGCCCTGATGGACGCCATCGCCCCGCTCGCCGACGACGGTTTCGTCTGGGTACTCACCCCCAAGACTGGACAACCCGGCCATGTCGAGCCGAGCGAAATCGCCGAATCCGCACCGACCGCAGGTCTGACCCAGACCTCGGCGATCAGCCTCGGCTCGTGGACCGGAAGCAGACTCGTGCAGCCCAAGGCGCCCTCGAAGCAGCGTTGAGCCACCGCGCTATGGTTTCCACCAGGGTGGTGTCGCACGCCCACCCGGTGGAGACCCGACACGATGGAGGATTCGCTATGCCGCTAGAGGTTGGCACTGTCGCGCCGGATTTCACGCTGAAGGACCAGAACAACCAGGAAGTCACCCTGTCGGCTTACCGGGGCAAGAAGAACGTCCTGATCGTGTTCTACCCGCTCGCCTTCACCGGCATCTGCCAGGGTGAGCTGTGCAAGGTGCGCGACGAGCTGCCCAAGTTCCAGAACGACAACGCGGAGATCCTCGCGATCTCCGTCGGCCCGCCGCCAACGCACAAGATCTGGGCCGCCGAGCAGGGCTACATCTTCCCCCTGCTGTCGGACTTCTGGCCGCACGGCGCGGTGGCCCAGGCCTACGGCGTCTTCAACGAGAAATCGGGCTACCCGAACCGAGGCACCTTCGTCGTCGACCGCGAGGGCTACATCCGCTTCGCGGAGATGAACGGCCCCGGAGAACCCCGTGACCAGGCGGCTTGGGAGAAAGCGCTCGCCGCGCTAGATTCATAAGCCGCCGGTAACGGCACGGGCGTATAGCTCAGCGGTAGAGCTCTGGTTTTACACACCAGCGGTCGGGGGTTCGATCCCCTCTGCGCCCACCGAGAAGATGCAGGAGAGAGGAATACCTGCCTGCATTCAGGCCAGCACCCCTCACCGGCCACCGTCCTGCGGCTGCTGCGCGAGCACGACCGGACCAGCGCGCCGACAGGTTGATCACCTCCGAGTTCCGACACGGGATTCCGGCACTCCGGTGCTGGTCCTCCACACGGGGCCTGGTTGTCGGCAAACGATCATTTACCGACGATGCGCCGGCTTCGGCCGCTCGATAAGCGGCATTTGAGGATGCTCGTCGGACCGTGCCTTCCTGACGGTTCCACTGTCGGAGCTGTTCTTGGGCGCTGGTCAAGATAGCATCGGGGGCTGGCACTAGGTCGGGACTGGAGATGCCTCGTAACAGACGTCCGCAGGATCGGGAAGAGAAGCGCGCGGAGATCGTGGTGGCTGCTCGGCGGTTGTTCGTCGAGCAGGGATACGACGCGGCATCGATGTCGCGGATCGCCCGCGACGCCGGAGTCGTGTCGAACACGCTGTACTGGTACTTCCAGGACAAGGACGCGGTATTGATCGCGGTCCTGGACGCGGTACTGGCCGACTCGATGGCCTCCTACAGCGAAATGCTGGGCTCGGGGCTGGCTGATCGGCTGCTATGGCTGGTCCAGGAATTGGAGCAACTGGGCCGGTTGGTGAGCACGGTGCACATGCGCGCCGAGAAGTCCGCAGCCATTCACGAATGGCACGAGCAGTTCCACGCGCTGGCCGAGGGATTGTTCCGGGCAGAGCTGATCGAGCTCGGCGTGCCCGCCGACGAACTGGATCCGCTGGTCGCGATCGGCGTTTTCGTTGTCGAGGGCTTGCTGACGCATCCGACGGAGCAGCCCCAGCGGCGCGCGGTGATCGAGACGTTGCTCAACAGCGCTCGCAGTCTTGCCGCGGCTGCCGGCTGAGTGCCTGCTCTCCGCACGTCCACGGGGCAGCCTACTGCGTGCTGTGTGCGGTGTTATCGAATTGTGTTGCCAGGAAATCGATTTGGTCACGCACGGCGCGTTCGAAGTGCTCGCCCAAGTAGATGCCGAAGTGGTCGCACGGGTAGTTCTGGACGTGCACGTGTGCTAGGCCCTGCGCGCGCCGCTTCGTGGTCTTCGCGGGCGCGGCCGCGTCGTTGTCGCAGATACACAGCAGCGTCGGAGTGCTGAAGCGAGCCAGCGCGCGGCCGGGCCGATCGAGCGGAAGGTGCAGCACCAGCCGTGCGGCCAGGGCGTTGGCGGCGTCGAATTCACCGTCCGGGCCGCGCAATACACCCCACATGCTGTCGCGACCGACACCGGTCACGGGTTCTTCCCCACCGTCGATCTCGGTCAGCTCGATGTTCTCCGACACCTGAGCCCGCACCGACGGCAGCCGTTTCAACAACGTGCTGGTGCGCCGCGAGAGCCGGGTCCCCGCAGGCAGGAGCGCGGAAGCGCCGGCGAGCGCGTCGGGTGAGGCCACGAACGCGGGCATCCAGGACGTCCCCGCCATCGGCACCAGGATCGGCTTCGCGCCGAACCAGGAACCGACCGTGTCCAGGATGCCTGCCACTATCAGCGTTACCACGCTCAGCGGGCCCGTCCGGATACGTGAGCGCAACGACGCCGGTCCGTCGGTGAAGGGGCACTGGGCCACGACCGCCGCGATACGGCTGTCTTCGGAGGCGACCTGAAGGACATGTCCGCCGCCGAACGAGCTGCCCCACAACGCGATCCGGTCGACATCGACCTCCGGCAGGGTGCGTACGAAGGCCAGGGCGGCATGCCAATCGGCGCGTTGCTTGCCGATATCGAGGAGTTGGCGCGGTGCTCCGCCGCTGGCCCCGAGGTGACGGTAGTCGAACACCAGCACCGACCACCCCGCGTCGGCGAACCGTTCCGCGTAGGCATCCAGGCGCATCTCCCGCACCGCCCCGAGCCCGTGCCCCATGATCACCATCGGACGCGGGCCGTTCACGTCTGGTGCGGCGTACAGCCAGGCCGCGCACTCGTCCTGGCCAGAGGCGAACGAAACCGCACGGCGCCGCACCGTTGCCGTCTCGCGCCGATCGGTAGGCCCACTGAAGTCCATGACTCACGTCCTCTCGCTTACCATCGCCCTTCTTGGACGACATCCAAGAAGCAGGCCGCGCTTACGGTAAAGACTTCTTGGACGTCAGTCAAGAAGTTGGCCGAGTATGGCTCTGCGTTGGCGATGCCGAACGCGCCGAACTCCAGAAATGCGTGGAATATATGCGCTCCGGCGGCACCCCTCGTCGTGCCATCACTGGACCGGCTCGGCCGCTCCCTGATCGTCCAAGGCACCCACGAAGGCCTCGACGCCGCACGCGCCCGCGGGCAACGCCTCGACCGCCCACCGGCCATGACCACCGAGCAGATCCGCCAGGCCCGCGCCATCCTCACCCGACCGGAAGAGACCGTCTCCTCGGTCGCCCGGCTGCTGGGTGTCTCGCGCAGCACGATCTACAAGTACCTGCCCGAACCGACCACCCAAACCAAGCCCGTGCTCTAGGAAAGCGCCTGACCGCCGGAAACGCTGGGACGCGGGCGTTATCAGGGGTCAGTCGCGCGTCTTGTACGTGATGAGGTTGCCATCCCACCATCGCCGAACCGGCGGAGCTGTTCGAGGTGTCGCGCCCGACGGTGTACCGGGTCCTCGACCGCGCCAGCATCACGACAGCCACAGCGGATGCGGCATGACCGCCGCAACCACGTACGCTACCCCGGCCTGAACACCCCATGGGAAGCGAGCACCACACCGTGTCGATCACCGCTGACAGAACCGCCCTCACCGACCCCGCCCGGCTAGCTGCGGTACGCCGTTACGAGATCCTCGACGCTCCAACCGACGGCCAGTTCGACACCATCGCGGCGACCGCCGCAGCGGTGTGCGGCACCCCGATCGCCACGGTCAGCATCGTCGACGCCGACCGGGTCTGGTTCGCCGCGGCCAAGGGACTGGATGGTGTCGCGCAGGTCGGCACGGAACCGGGACTGTGCGCGTCGGCGTTCTGCGCCGACGGCACGTACGTGGTCAACGACGCGGTCACGGATCCGCGCACCCTCGATCATCCGTTGGTACGTGGTGAGCTGGGGCTGCGGTTCTACGCCGCCGCCCCGATCGTCACCACCGACGGGCACCACCTCGGCACCGTTACCGCAATCGACGCCATGCCTCGGGAGTTGAGCGAGGTGCAGAGGACCGTGCTCGGCTATCTCGCCGACCAGGTCGCGCAGCACCTGGAGCTGCGCCTGGCCACCCTCGAGGCGGTACGCGCCGAACGCCAGTTGCGCGACGATGCCGAGCAACGCGCCGCTGCCGCCGCCGAGCTCGCCGCCCAGATACGAGCCGCGGCTGCCGTACAGGCCACCACGCCGCACCCTGAGCACTGCCAGCTCGGCGGCACCGCCGGCTGCACCGCGCCGGCCGAGCTGAAGATCGCCGATTCGTGGGGCGACTCGGCCTGGGGCTGCACCACCCACGTCGAAGAGGCCATCATCAACGTCCGTTCGGTGTTCATCGCCAACGAGGAACTCGGTGGCCTGGCCGCCTACCTCAACCGCTGACCGTCACCACGAACCAACCTCCCGGCCCCCGTGCGGCACCGGCAGCCCGGGTGAACGCCCGCCACGCGCGCACCCGCAGCTACCGGCCTCGTGGTGCCCTTGTGACGCTGTATCCCCAGTGCATCAGCAAGCCCCTTGGAAGGCCCGAGTAGCTCGGTACCCGATTCTGGTACACCAGCCGTTCGGGACAGATGTCACCTACGGCCCGTCGAATGACATCCATATGGGTACTTGGACACGCCCGGGGTATCTGGCCGGTCAGCGCCCGGTTTCGCTGCCGGGCTCTGGCCACGCCGGCCCCACGGTTCCTGCGCAATCTCGGACCGGCGCACTGCAGGCACCAGTTCGGCCCGAGACAGATGCCGGTGGGTTCGTTGGCCTGCTTGCAGGCCGGCGGTCTGCACCGCCTCCACTGGTACATCCGGTGTGGTCACGTCGTCTACACACCGCCCGTCGGTGCGGACTGAGCACCCGACGACGCGGTCGACCTGACCGGATCAGCTGGCGAGATGCAGGAGGTAGACGGGCGGGTCCTCGTCTTCAGCGGCGCCGCAATAGCAGGTTCCGGCGCAGTCGGTGCACGTGGAGCAACCCAGGCACCACGCCGACAGATGATGGCCACACTCGGCGTTCCATTCCGCATCGAGGGTGACTGGGTGCGGGATGAGCGGACCGCCCTGATCGTATGAGCGAAACTGCATAACCTGAATGGTCACCCCGGGCACCGACACGAATCGAGCGACAGAGGCTGGGCTTCCCCTATTCCCCTACCCCCTATCAGTATGTGCTAGCACACCCATTGCGCCATGACTCAACGCCCAAAAATCCGCTGCATGCACCCTCCTGCGACCATCCCTTCCACCCCGGCCTTCCACCCTTCCGTCCGGCCTTCCAGGGGACGACACGTGGGGTCCGCCGCCCCAACCGGCGCACCTGGGCCGCGTCCCATTCCGTTGTCGGCGACAAAGGTCGATCAATCCGAGCGCGTCCATTCCCCCGCCCTTCGCTGTCGGCGTTGGCATCCCCCCGCGCCGAGGAGTCCGGCTCGACCCGGTGCGGGGGCTGAAAAGCACGCTAAGCGTGCGTAGTTCGCCGTCGATACAAAAGTGCGCGCGAGTGCGCAATTGGTTGCATTTCCCCGGTTCAGGCTGTGACTATCGGCGCGGCACACACTCCGTGCCACACCAGGGGACGGACATGCACGTGCGAGTTCGAATCATCGGCGGTGAATCCGGCGGCGACGGTTCGCCTGCTCTACGTCACCGAGACCGATCCGCCGCGCTACGCCGTGCAGGGCTGGAAGACCGGTGACCTCGGACGCGGCCACCGAGGATTTCTGGCTGTTCGATGAGCGGGCGGTGGCGTTCTCCCTGTTCGACGCGCGCGGATTATGGGTCGGCGCAGCGCTGACCGACGAAACCGTGATCGTCGCGCACGCGGTCGCGATCCGTGATCGGGTGTGGTCGGCGGCGATTCCGTTCGGGGAGTATGCCGCTCGATGAATGGCGCAGCGCGGGTGTTTCGGCGCGGTTTTACACACCAGCGGTCGGGGGTTCGATCCCCTCTGCGCCCACGACAGCAGTCGTGGTCGAACCGCTACACCCCACTGCGGCCGAGCGCGGGAGCGATTTCGCGGGCGGCGCGGTGGCCGGATTCGGCGGCTCCGTCCATGTAGCCGGCCCACCGGGTAGCGGTTTCGGTGCCTGCCCAGTGCAGCGGGCCGATGGGTGTGCGCAGGGCCGGACCGAAACGGGTCAGGGTGCCGGGCGTGGTGAACGCGCCGTAGCAGCCGCGGCTGAATTCCTCTTCGGCCCAATCACGTTCGATGTAGGCGATGGGGTTGCGGGCCCTTGGCCCGAAGTAGCCTGCGAGATCGTCGATCACCTGTGCACGACGCTCGGTGAGGTCGAGGCGCGCGCCTCTGTCGGCGTGCCGTCCCTCGAGGAAGCCGACGAGCACGCCGGGTGAACCGTCGAGCGGAGTGTTGTCGAAGACGGTGCCCAGGGGCCGATGGTCGCTGTTGGCTTGGCCGCTCAGACCCGCTTCGCGCCAGAAGGGCTCGTCGTAGGCGACATTGACTTTGATGACCCGGCCCATCGGCATGCGCTGCACGAGTTGGTCACGATCGCCGGGCAGGCCAGGGGTGAAGCGGATGCGCGCCGCCAGTGGCGGCGGAACCGCGATCACGGCTCGACGAGCGCGAACGATCGTGCCGCCCGCGACGACCCGGACACCCGAGACGTCCCACTCGACATCGGTCACCACGGTTTCCAGGACGACACGGTCACCGAGTTCTTGGGCCAGCGCCAACGCGATGGTCTGCGAACCGCCGACAACGCGGTCCTGCTGCGCACCGCCCGCGGTATTGATCAACGCGTCCAGCCCACCGGCGGCGCCGACGTAGTAGGCGGCCCACAGTGCCGACATATCCTCCGGCTCCGCGGAGAACACCGCCTCGGTGATCAGCTGCAAGAACGACCGACCCGCGGAGGTGTGGGCGGTCCGCCGCAGCCAGGTGGCGAAGGTTTGCGCGTCCAGCACTCCAGCCCGGTCGGCGAGCCACGGCTCCGTCGCCGCGACCCGGCGCGCCACTCGGTCGAGCCTCCACTGGATCTGCGCTACATCGGCCAGTGCCAGCGGGTTCAGCTTGGGAATCCGGCCGGTGTATACCGAGCGGGCCGTGCCGAGTTCGGCGATATGACGGCCCGCGGTGTACGTGGGGAAGGTCTTCAGGCCGAGTTCATCGATCAGCGCGAGCACGTGCTGCTGGCCGGGCCCGACCCATTGACCACCCACCTCGATCGGCGCACCACCGGGGAGTTCACCGTTCAGCAGCCGCCCGCCGACCCGGTCGCGCGCCTCCAGCACGAGCACCTCCGCACCACTTCGCGCCAGGTCGCGGGCGGCTACCAGACCCGCTATCCCGGCTCCGACAACGACGACGTCCACTGATTCGCCCATTACGGCCCACCTTCATACAGACTGTATCTAACATACATACTGTATGTGATATCCATACCGCATGGAGTCGTTTCGCGAGAAGTACGCGGAGAACACCCGCCAGGCGCTGCTGGAGACCGCGGGGCGGCTGTTCGCCGAACGCGAGTACGCGGATCTGTCGGCGGAAGAGCTGGTTCGCGCCACCGGCCTTACTCGCGGCGCGCTGTATCACCACTTCGACGGCAAGAAGGGGCTGTTCGAGGCGATCGTCGACGATCTGGAGACTCGAGCGGCGCAACGCATCCGCACCGCGATCGACTCGGCCTCGGACCCGTTCGACCGGGTCGACCGCGGTGTGCGGGAGTTTCTCGACGTCTGCGCCCAACCCGACTACCGGCACATCGTGCTCCTCCAGGGACCGATCGGCCTCGGCTGGCAGCGCTGGCGCGAACTCGACCAACGTCATCTCGGCGGCCTGGTCGTCGAGGCGGTGCAGAATCTGCTCGGTGCGGCGCTCATCCGTCCCTACCCCGCCGCATTACTGGCGAGTGCCTTCTATGGGGCCCTGACCGAACTGTCGCTGACCATCGCCGAGACCGATGATCGGCAACGCGCTCACGAGCAGGCGGCAAGCCTTGTGCACGATCTCCTCGCAGGATTGGCGATCGGCGCGACTTCCTGACACTACGAACCCGCCGGGGAAAGGGGGGAGCGATGTGGCACGAACGCCCGGTTCCAATCCCGTCGCTCAGGAGCGGCGCGCGGTGACCAGGAGGTACTCCCACTCCATGCGCCCGTTGCCCAGGTCATGTCGTGCAGCAAGTTCCGCGAGTTCCCGGTCCAACTGTGCGACGCGGTCGGGCTCGGCAGCGATGGCCTTGTACACCGCGACCGCCGGGCCGTAACAGGACTTGAAGAAGTCGCGGAACTCGGCGCCGTCGGCGAAGCGGTCGATGACCGCGTTTTCGCGCCGCAGCTCCAGATCGGTGACGCGATCGCCCAACAGCGACCGCACGTGCGTCTCGTCGCCCCACAGCGGGGGCGGCTGGGCGCCGGGCGGGGGTGGCGGAGCGAACGGTTTCATCGTGGCGAACATCTGCCCGATGAATCCGGTCGGCGTCCAGTTGATCAGCCCGATCGTGCCGCCCGGCCTGGTCACGCGGAGCATTTCGTCCGCCGCCGCTTGGTGGAACGGCGCGAACATGACGCCGACGCAGGAGATCACGGCATCGAAGTCGGCATCCGCGTAGGGCAATGCCTCGGCATCGGCTTGCTGCCACCGCAGCTCGACTCCTCTCTCCGCGGCGAGACGCCGACCCGCCTCGAACAGCTCGGGCGTGAGGTCGCTCGCCACGACCTCCGCACCGGTCTCGGCCGCCGGGATCGCGGCGTTGCCGGACCCTGCCGCGATGTCCAACACGTGCTGACCAGCGCCGATACGGCAGGCCTCGACCAGACGCCTGCCCAATCCGGAGATGACCTCGGTGGCGACGGACGGATAGTCGCCCAGTGCCCACATCGCGCGATGCCGCCGCTTCAGCTCAGCGGAGCCGGACTCGGTCATCTGACGCTCCCTAGGTGTTTTTGGTAGCCACACCCAAGATCAGCGGTCGAATGATCGGAGGCTCTCCCCGCCACGACGCTTCCTGTATGTCTTCGAGCTTCAGTTCGGACCCCTGAATGAGCTCGAGTGTGGCACGGTTGCAATGGCAACCCTCCGCGAACCGGCGCCACGGGCCGGCGAGGCGGTCTTGCCACTGGGCGAGTCGCGGCGACTCCGAACGCACATGCTCGATGAACAGCAGCTGGCCGCCAGGGCGCAACACACGCCCGATTTCGCGCAATACGGGTTCGGGGTGGTCGACAGTACACAGCACGAGCGTCGAGACGACCGTATCCACAGTTTGGTCCTCGAACGGCAGTTGTTCCGCCGACGCGTCGAGCACACGTGCCCGTCGTCCACTGCGATGCAGCTTCCGCGCCAGCCGCGTACGCATCGCGGCTTCCGGTTCGGTCAAGATCAGTTCTTCGAGGTCGTCAGGGTAGTACCCCATGTTGAGACCGGTACCGCTGCCAAGCTCGACAGTTCGCCCCCTCGCACGGCTGAGCAGATCTCGTCGGCGAGCGCCCATACCCGCCCTCTCGCCCATCCACAGCAGAGGGTCGTACAGCGCCGCGAAAACCCGGGCCCACGGATCCGAGCCCTTCACCGCTGCCCCCGACACGGCGCCACTGCTCACGAACTCGACGGTACGCCGGGTGGGCAGCATCGCCAATGCCCAGCCTGCGATCGATCGTCCGCACACTGCGGGGAGCGGCGGTGCGGGGTTACTGTCGGACCATGTCGAGCGATCCCTCGCCGCCTATCCCGTCGTTCCACGTGAACGCGATCCCGGACTCTTCCCACACCACCGACGACGACCCGATGGCCACGCTGGTCGGCATGCTCGACCTGCAAGCGGCGCTGCCCGGTATCCGGCGCATGCGTGCGTGGGGGCACGAGGTCTTGGCCGTCGAGCCGGGCGAGCGGGTACTGGACATAGGTTCCGGTACCGGCACCGAGGTGATCGAGTTGTCCGAGCGAGTCGGCCCCGATGGCGACGCGGTAGGAGCCGACCCGAATCCCGCGATGCTCGCCATAGCCCGTGGGCGAGCCGAGACCGCGGACTCTCGGGCCCGCTTCGTCGAAGCCACCGCCTATCAGCTGCCGTTCTCCGACGGCTACTTCAACGCGGTGCGCTGCGAGCGGGTCTACCAGCACCTGGACGACCCGGCGGCCGCGACCACCGAGATCGCCCGCGTCCTACGACAGGCCGGCCGTGTGCTGCTCATCGACACCGACTGGCACACCGTGATCGCGCATCCCGGCGACCCCGATGTACTCGCCCGCCTGTCGAAGGCGATGCTCACCACCACCCCCAACCCTGCGGCGGGCCGCCGCTTGCGCGGCCTGCTCACAGCCGCCGGTTTCACCATCGACGACATGGGTTCGGAGGCGGTGATCTGGAATCCGGACACCGCCCTCCCGCTGTACATGCAGATGATCTCGTCCGCGAGCACCAGCGGTGCCATCACCGAACAGGAAGGGCGCGACCTACTGGCCACCATGGACGCGGGCATCGCCAAAGGCGATTACACCTGTCGGTGACCATGTTCGCTGTGCTCGCCCACCGAGCGGACTGAACGACCTGGCTCCGACCGCTGCCGAGCACCGGAGTCGATGGCGTGTCGACGTACGGTGAGGCTCGCGGTTGCGGGACCGTGAGCGGGACGCGTTGGGTGCTTCGCCGCGGAACGAGGAGTTCCTGAGCGAGCGATGGGACCGATAACGCGGCTGCGGCCAGAGCTGATCTCGAAAGCCGTCGGACCGAACCACAGCGGCGTCCACGACGCAGCGCAGACAAGCCGGTGCTGAGAACCCGCCGAAGCGGCAGCCCATCGATCCCCGGGCCATACTGACGATCGTGCGGTTCGGGATCCTGGGTCCGGTGGAGGTGCGACGGCCCGATGGGGGTCCGGTCGCGGTGGGTGGGCCGCAGGTGCGGGCGCTGCTGGCGGTGTTGGCATCGGAGGCCGGGCGGGTCGTCTCCCGCGAGCGGTTGATCGACGATCTCTACGGGGAGGATCCGCCGGGCGACGCCGGGCACGCGCTGCAGTCCCAGGTGTCGCGGCTGCGGCGGGCGCTGCGTTCGGCGAGCGCCGACGAGCTGGTGGAGTCCTCGACCGCGGGCTACCGGCTCGCGGTCGACCCGGGCACGGTGGACGCGCACCGGTTCGATCGGCTCGCAGAGGAGGGCCGGATCGCGTTGCGCGACGGGGATCCCGCTTCCGCGGCCGCGCTGCTGGACGAAGCCGCCGGGCTGTGGCGGGGTGCGGCGCTGGCCGACGTCCGCGATGCGCCGTTCGCCGCGACGGCGGTGACCCGCCTCACCGAAGCGTGGCTGGCGGCGCGGGAGGACCGGGCAGAAGCCGGTCTGGCGCTGCGCGACCATCGAGCGGTGGTCGCGATGCTGACCGAACTCGTCGCCGCACATCCGCTGCGGGAGCGGGCTCGAGCATTGCTGATGCGCGGGTTGTCCGGGACCGACCGGCAAGCGGAGGCGCTGGAGCTGTTCGAGCAGGGCCGTCGGCTGCTCGCCGATGAGCTGGGGGCGGATCCTTCGGCCGAGCTGGCCCGAGCCCACCTCGCGATCCTGCGCGGGGACACCGTCGCCGCGGCCTCGTTGCGCCGCCTACCTGCCCAGCTCACCAGTTTCGTCGGCCGCGACGACGAGTTGGCGCGGATCGCGTCGCTGCTGGCGCGGGCCCGCCTGGTCACCTTGACCGGTCCGGGAGGCACCGGCAAGACCCGGCTGGCGTTGGAGGCAGGCTCCCGGGCTCAGGGCGAGGTCTGTTTCGTGGATCTGTCGCCATTGGTGGACGGCGCGCAGATGGCGCAGGAGATCGCGGCGACGCTCGGCGGCCGCGCGACCGCCGGTGAGCACGAAGACGCGGAAAATCGGCTCCACGCGATGCTCGCAGGCCGGTCTCTGCTGATCATTCTCGACAACTGTGAGCATCTGGTGCTCGACGCCGCGCGGCTCGTCCACCGGTTGTTGCGCGAATGCCCGGGCCTTCGGGTGCTGGCGACCAGCAGGGAAGCCCTGCGCATCACCGGCGAGACCGTCCTGTCGATCGGGCAACTGCCGGTCGCGGCCGCCGAAGCGCCGCTGTCCGAGCAGCTCGGCTGCGCGGCGGTCCGCTTGTTCGCCGACCGCGCGGCCGCGGCGCGGCCCGGATTCACCGTCGACGCGGGCACGATCGCGGCCGTGCGGCGCATCTGCGCGCGATTGGACGGCTTGCCGCTGGCTTTGGAACTCGCCGCCGCCCGTCTGCGCAACCTCGAAGTGGACGACATCGACGGACGCCTCTCCGACCGGTTCCGGCTGCTGTCACGAGGAGACCGGACCGCGGAGCCCCGACATCAGACCTTGCAGGCGGTAGTCGAATGGAGCTGGGGTCTGCTGGAACCGGCCGAGCGCCTCATGGCGCGGCGCTTCGCGGTCTTCGCGGGCGGAGCGTCGGCCGCGACAGCCGCTTCGGTCTGCGAACTCGACGATGCCGACGAACTGCTCGACGGCCTGGCCGACAAATCGCTGGTGGAGGTGCACGGCGGCCGCTACCGGATGCTGGAGACCATCCGAGCCTACGGTCTGGCACGTTCGACCGACTCCGGCGAGCGTGAGCGGATGCAGCGTGCCCACGCCGGATACTTCACCGCCCTGGCCGAGCGGGCCGATCCGCGACTGCGCGGCCCGGACCAGCTGGACTGGCTGGCACGACTGAACGCCGAACACGACAACGTGCAGGTGGCGCTGCGCTGGGCGGTGACCGCCGATCCGCCATTGGCACAACGACTCATCGCCGCGCACGCGTGGTGCTGGTGGCTGCGCGGTCATCCGGGCGGTGCCGTCGAGCTCGCGGGCAAGCTGCTGCCCGCACTCGATCCGGCGGCCGACGTCGAGGAATACGGCCTGTGCGCGGCGATCGCCGCGCGAGCGGGAAACGGACTGCCGGTCGCGGTCACCCGCGCGGTCACGGAGTTGTCCGGTGTCGAGAAACCCCTTCAACGCCCGCATCTGGTGTTCCTGCTGGCGACCGTCGGCGGGTTGCTGGACCTGCCGCCGCAGCGGCAGCGCCTGCTCTTCGGTGCCGACCCGTGGTCGCAGGCGTTCCTACGGCTGGGCGCGGGACTGCACCTGCTCATGTCCGGCGAGCCGGTGGCGGCCGAACCCGAGTTCCACTGTGCCCTCGAAGGTTTCCGCACCACCCGCGACCGCTGGGCGATCGCCACCACCCTGGACAAACTCGCCGCCGTCGCCGACTGGCGCGGTGAGCGGGCGGTCGCGCTGGACCTGATCGACGAGGCCGTTGCCCTGCAAACGGAGTTGGGCGCGGGTGACGAGGCCGCCGACCTGCTCAACCGGCGTGGCGACCTCCTCGCCCGCCAGGACGCTTGCCACGACGCGGACGGAGCCCGCGCCGCCTATGAGCGTGCCGCCGAATCGGCCCGGGCGGCGGGCGCGACGGACATGTACGCCAATGCGATACGCGGACTCGGCGATCTGCGCCGTGCGGCGGGCGACCTCATCGGCGCCAGGGAGTACTACGGCACGGCCGTCGCCCTGCCCGACAACGGTTCGTTCGGCATGGCCGAGGCCCGTGCGCGCAGCCTCATCGGATTGGGCTGGGTCTCGCTCGCCGAAGCCGACAGCGAAGCCGGGCAGGCGGCGCACCGCGAGGCCTTCGAGCTGGCCCGTGACCGATCCCGGTCGGTGGCCGCGGCCGCGGTGGCCGGTCTGGCGGAGGCCGCCGCGGTGATCGGCGATCCGGCGCGGGCCGCGCTGCTGCTCGGCGCTGCCGATTCGCTGCGCGGGAGGCCCGCCGCGGGTGACGGTGCGGCGGCCGAGACCGCCGCGCGGTGCCGTGCCGAACTCGGCGAACACGAGTTCCGCGCCGCCTTTGACCGCGGCGTCGGGCGCTCGATCGAGGAGGTGGCGGCCCTGCTCGGTGCGGGGCGGTGAGCCGATGGTGAGCGCGTGGTGAGCGCCGCGGCCGACGCTGTTCCCATGACAACGACGCGACAGTTCACCAACAAAACCGTTCTCATCTCCGGCGCGAGCGTCGCCGGTCCGGCACTGGCCTACTGGCTGACTCGCCACGGGTTCACCGTCACCGTCGTCGAACAGGCGCCCACGCTGAGGGAGGGCGGCTACAAGGTCGACATTCGAGGCGTGGCGATGGAGGTCATCGAGCGGATGGGGCTGCTGCCGGAAGTCCGCGCGGCCTCGACGGCGATGCGTGGCGGCGCGTGGGTCGACGACTCGGGTAAGGCGCTGGCCACCCTGGGTCCCGAGCTGATCGGACTGCGGTCGCCCGGCGACGACGAGGTGTTGCGCGGCGATCTCGCGCACATCCTGTTCGACGCCACCAAGGGCCGGGTCGAGTACCTGTTCGGCGACTCGATCACGGGGCTGGCCCAGCAGCCCGACGGCGTGACCGTGCGCTTCCGCAACGCAGAGCCGCGAGTCTTCGACCTGGTGATCGGCGCCGACGGCATACATTCGACGGTGCGCCGCCTCACGTTCGGGCCAGAGGAGCGATTCGCCCGGCACACCGGCATGGCGGCCTGCGTGATCTCGGTGCCGAACCACTTGGATCTCGACCATTGGGAACTGGTTCATCCGACTCCGGGGCGCGTGGTGCAGGTGTACAGCACCCGCCGTTCGTCGGCCAAAGCGCAGTTCATCTTCCAAGCCCCGGAACAACTGCCGGACCGGCGCGACCGCGCCGCGCAGCAGCAGCTGGTGGCCGACGCCTTCGCCGATGCGGGCTGGGAGACACCGAATTTGGTACGCGCCATGCCCGAATCGCCCGACTTCTATTTCGACTCGGTCAGCCAGATCCATCTCGACCAGTGGTCCGCGGGCCGCGTCGCACTCGTCGGCGACGCCGCCTACTGCCCCTCGCCGCTGTCCGGGCAGGGCACGAGCATGGCACTGGTCGGCGCGTATGTCCTCGCCGGCGAGCTGAAAGCGGCCGCAGGCGACCACAACGCCGCCTTCGATCGCTACCAGCGCGCCATGCAGGACTATGTGACCCGGAACCTGACGCTGGGTTGGAACAACGCCACTCAGATGGTGGCGTCCGACCAGCGCGCGATCCGGACCCAGACCACCATGCTGCGCATGCTGCGGCACATGCCGTGGAAGGGCCTGGCGCTGCGCCCGATCATCAAGCCGCTCGAGCGCGCGGCAAACGCCATCCGCCTCGCCGACTACTGAACCGCACATTCATCTTGCGCCGTTCCGGCGAAAGCACCCCATCCCTGAAGCACCTGAGGAGCACCAGAATGAGCATCGCATCCGGACCGATCTTCCAGTTGGCGTGGGTCGTCCACGACATCGAGGCGGCGGAACGAGAATTCACCGAAAGCTACGGAGTCGACAAATGGGTCCGCATGCCCCGCATGCGTTTCGGCCCGGACTCGTGCAGCTATCGCGGTGCGCCGGCCGACTACACGATCGACAGCTCGCTCGGCTACGCGGGCGGGCAGCAATTGGAATTGATCGCACCGGTCTCGGGGGCGAACCTGTACACCGAAGCGCTCGAGCGGTCCGGTCCCGGCCTGCACCATATCGCTTGGGTGCCAGACGATTTCGATGCCGCACTGGCGGAGGCGCTGGCAGGCGGCGCCGAGATCGTCCAACACTGCGCTATCGCGGAGATCGGCATGGAGTTCGTCTACCTCGCCGGGGGATCACTCGGCTCGTACGTCGAATTGCTGCGGCTGCCCGCGGATGCGCGCGCACTGTTCGACACCATGATTCCGGACGGCTACCGGAATCCGTGGTCACACGGCCAGGGTGCTTCCCGCGAATGACACGGCAGTGGCGACAGCTGGAGTCCTCACCCCACGTCCCGGCGCAGCCAGGTGACCTCCGCGCCGGATTCCGTTCCGTAGCGGTAGATTTCGAGGTCCTCGTCCCACGCGGTGCCGAGGGCGCGGTCGATTTCTTCGGCCAGGTCGTAGGCGGAGTACTTGCCGAGTTCCCGGGTGGCCTGCAGCATCGCGCGCAGGCGCATCTCGCCGAGCATGACGTCGCCGTTGGCGCTCGTCGAGCCGTGCCACAGGCCCAGGCCGGGAACGAAGCTGTAGCGCTCGCCGTCCACGCCGTCGCTGGGGTCCTCGGTCACCTCGAAGCGCAGAACCGGCCAGGAGCGCAACGATTGGGCGATCTTCGACGCCGTGCCGACGGGGCCGATCCACTCGCTGGTGGCGCGCAGTTGGCCGTCGGCCGGTTGGGCGGTCCAACGCAGTTTCGCGGGGGCGCCGAGGGCCGAGGTGAGCGCCCACTCGACATGCGGGCACAGCGCGGCAGGCGACGAGTGGATGTAGACCACACCCGCCGTCGCGTCCGCGAACTGACTCGATGCGCGCACCACCAACACCTCCAGCTTCGACGAGGAACGTCTTCCCCAACGATTCGTCGAACTGGCGTTGCCTGAGTGTACTGGAGTGCCCGAAGTTACACGTGTTACTTCGTGACCGTGTTGCGCGTGGCGGTCACCTCCGCGATGACGGCATCGCTCAGCGGTGGCCAGGCCGCGCGCGCCCAGTCGCCGAAATTCTCGTCGCTCAGGGCGAGACACGCCAACCCCGTTCTCGGGTCAACCCATAAAAATGTCCCGGATTGGCCGAAATGTCCATAGGTTTGTGGCGAATTCGTGCCACCGGTCCAGTGCGGAGTCTTGCCGTCCCGGATCTCGAAGCCCAATCCCCAGTCGTTGGGGCGCTGCGAACCGTAGCCGGGCAGGACGCCGTTCATGCCGGGGAACTGGACCGAGGTGGCCTCGGCGTGCGTCTGCGCCGAGATCAACTGCGGGTGCAGCAATTCGGCGGCGAAGCGGGCCAGATCCGCCGCGGTGGACCGCGCCGCGTGCCCGGCCGGACCGGCAAGCACCGAAGCGGTCATGCCCAGCGGCTCGAACACGGCGTCGCGCAGGTACTCGTCGAACGCGATCCCGGTCTGCGCGGTGACGAATTCGGCGAGCACCTCGAAACCCGCGCTGGAGTAGATCCGCCGGGTCCCCGGCGCGGCTTGGACGTCGGTGGTGTCGAACGCGAGGCCGGACGTGTGCGCCAGCAGATGACGCACCGTAGCGCCGGGCGGGCCCGCGGGCTGGTCGAGTTCGACCGCGCCCTCCTCCACCGCGACCAGCACCGCGTACGCCACCAAGGGCTTGGTCACCGACGCGAGCGGGAACACCCGCTGCACGTCGCCTTCGCTCGCGGCACCGCCGTCGGCGGTGACCACCGCGGCCGCCGCGTGGCGGACCGGCCATTCCCGGATCTGCTCGAGTGAACGCACACCGCGAGCCTACGAGAACCGCGTAGCTACCATCGATTCACCATGAGTGAAACGCCCACTGTTCACGGCGACGTCGCGCCCGGTTTCGAGCCGGTCGCCGACGCCTTCCGCCGCAATTTCGAGCGTCACGGCGAAATCGGCGCCGCCGTCGCGGTCTACGCGGGTGAGCGCCCCGTGGTGGACCTGTGGGCCGGGTTCCGCGATCGCAGGCGCACGCTGCCGTGGGAGCGGGACACGATCGTGCCGGTGTTCTCCTCGACCAAGGGCATGGCGGCGTTCACCGTCGCCGCCGCCGTGGCCGGGGGCCTGCTCGACTACGAGCAGCCGGTGGCGAAGTACTGGCCGGAGTTCGCCGCCCACGGCAAGGACGCGGTCACCGTGCGTCAGCTGATCGACCACCAGGCGGGGTTGTCCGGCTTGAGCGAGGTCGTGCGACTGCCTCAGGTCGCCGACCTGGACGGGCTCGCGACCGTTCTGGCGGCACAGAAACCGGCTTGGCGGCCCGGCACCAGGCATGGCTATCACGCCATCACCCTCGGCCTGTACCAGGGCGAGCTGTTGCGCCGGGTGGACCCGCGCCGCCGCACGCTCGGGCGAATCTTCGCCGAGGACATCGCCGCACCGCTCGGCGTCGATTTCTTCATCGGCCTGCCCGCCGAGCAGAGCATGGACCGCATTGCCACGATGTCGGCCACCCAGGGGCTGGACGTGTTGCGCTACGAACGCGATCTTCCGCTGCGCATCGGCGCGGAGATCTATGCCAAACGCGGCCTGTCCTACGCGGCGCTGACCAATCCGCGCTGCGGAGCGCCGGCGCGGGCGACCCGGCGCGAGTTCCTCGAAGTGGAACTGCCGGGATCCAACGGAGTGGGCAACGCCCGCGCGCTGGCGAAGGTCTACGGCGCGGCCGCCGCTCGCACCGGCGCGTTGCCGATCGACGACGCAGTGCTGGACCGGCTCGCCGCTGCCGAGACCGCCGACGACGTCCCCGCCGAGGATCTGGTGCTGCACACCAAGAGCCGCTATCACCTGGGCTTCCGCAAGTCGCGCGGCACTTTCCGCTTCGGCTCCGACAAACGCGCCTACGGCACCACGGGGCTGGGCGGCTCGTTCGGATTCGCCGATCCCGCAACGGGCCTCGGTTTCGGGTACACGATGAACCGGCTGGGTCTGGCCGTGCTCGACGACGTCCGCAGCCGCAACCTGCGCGAAGCCCTGCTGCGCTGCCGGATCTGAGCGCCTCGATCGCCGGCTCGGCGAAGCGGTGCCGTACGAGCTGATCGCACGGATCGCCACCGCGCTCGCCGAGCGGCGGTGCGGTCTACCAGTCGGCTTCGGTGTACTTGATGATCCCGCGGATGTTCTTGCCGTCCAGCATGTCCTGGTAGCCCTGGTTGATCTCCTCCAAGGAGTAGCTGCGGGTGACCATGTCGTCCAGGTTGAGCTGGCCGGACTTGTACAGCGACAGCAGGCGCGGCGCGTCCTGGCGGGCATTGCCGCCGCCGAAGATGCAGCCCTTCACAGTTTTCTGCAGCATCGACAGCAGGAAGCTGTTCAGCTTGACGTCGCTCTCGTCCATCCGGCCCATCGAGGTGACCACCAGGGTGCCCGCCTTCGAGGTGAGGATCAGGCCCTCTTCGATGTACTCGCCGTGCATCTCGCCCATGGTCAGGATGACCTTCTCGGCCATCCGGCCCTCGGTGGCCTCCAACAGCGGCATGATCGCGGCGGCCATGCTCTCGTAGGTGTGCGTGGCGCCGAACTTCTGCGCCTGCTCGCGCTTCCACGGATTCGGGTCGATCGCCACCACCTTCGACGCGCCCGACAGCACCGCGCCCTGCAAGGCGCTCATGCCGACGCCGCCGATGCCCGCGATCACCACGGTCTCGCCCGGAGCGACCTGGGCGACGTGGGTGGACGAGCCGAAACCGGTGGGGACGCCGCAACCGACCAGGCAGGCCACCTCGAACGGAATGCTCGGATCGATCTTCACCACGGAGGTATGGTGCACCGTCATGTACGGCGCGAAGGTGCCCAGCAGGCACATCGGGATGACGTTCTCGCCGCGGGCCTGGATGCGATAGGTGCCGTCGCTGATCGCCTGCCCCAGCAGGAGACCCGCGCCCAGGTCGCACAGCGCCATGTGTCCTGCCACGCAAGCCGGACAGCGGCCGCAGGCGGGGATGAACGACAGGATCACGTGGTCGCCGACCTGCAGATCGGCCGGGCAGTTCGGGCCGAGCTTGGTGATCACGCCCGCGCCCTCGTGCCCGCCCATGACGGGGAAGGACGGCATCGGGGTCGCGCCGGTCACGATGTGGTGGTCGGAGTGGCACATGCCCGCGGTTTCCATCCGGATCTGCACCTCGCCGGCGACCGGGTCACCGACCTCGATCTCCTCCACCGACCACGGCTGGTCGATCCCCCACAGGATCGCGCCCTTCGTCTTCATTCCTGTCGACCCTCTCGCATGCACGTGCTTATATGTGACTGCACCCACAGTACGAGAAAAATGTAACGCGTTCTAGTACCGCTCGAAAAAATCGTCGGTATAGCGTGACCCAATAACCGAACGCGTTACAGTTCCGCGACGCGTCAGCCCTGGACGTCGTGCACGTGGTGCAGCAGATCGTGCACGAAGTACCGCGCGAACGACTCCACCGTGAACTCCGCCCCGTCGCCGCGCGCGCCACGCAGACCACGGCGCTCGGGCGGCACCGAGGCGAAGGAGCGCGCCACCCGCTCGGCGGCATCGGCCAGCTCCGCGGCTACCCGAGCCGGGTCCTGCTCGTTGTAGCGGTCGGCCACCGCGGTCGCGTCCTGGTCCCAGTTCGGAAAGCGCGGCGGCTCGCCCCCGGGGTCACCGGCCAGGATCAGGCCGAGGCGAGTGTCGAACAGGCGGCAGACGTCACGCACATGTGCGCCGTATTCCAGGGCGGACCAGGTCGATTCGTCCGGCCGCAGGCGGACGCCGGGACGGTCGAGCACCGCGGCGAAGCGGACCGCGGTGTCCCTGGTCAGCGTCGGTACGGCTGCGTAGCTGGTCGCGGCGGCGTCGAAACCGCATTGCGCACAAGGGCGCTCGAGCACCCAGGTCCAGTCCTTGACATCGGGAACGATCGGCATGCGCTCAACCTAGGCGCGGCCGGATCGCGCCTTCCACCGATATCCGGCCAACTATCGAGCACATCCCGACAGTTCACTCCATCAGCCGGTGCGCCCGCTCGAAGAGTTCCAGCGTGATCGCGTGCAGGAAGTCGCCGACCTGCCTGGGGGCCTTACCGGCGAACGCGCGGGCATGCGTGCCCTCCAGGACGATGCCGAGCTTGAAGCAGGCCAGCACGGTGTACCAGGACATGGCGCTCAGGTCGCGGTCGGAGAACTGCCCGTAGTGCGCGATCATCTCCTCGGCCGTCGGCAGCCCGCCGACCGCGCCGAGCTTGCCCACCAGCGCCGCTCCCGTGGTGCCCGGCTCCGGGCGGGTGGCGATCTGCCAGCCGAGGTCCAGCAGCGGGTCGCCGATGGTGGACATCTCCCAGTCGACCATCGCCGCGACCTGCGGGCCGTCGAAGGAGAACATCATATTCGCCAGATGGCAGTCGCCGTGCAGGATGCCCGGGGTCCATTGGGCGGGGCGATTGCGGTCCAGCCACTCGCCCACCGCCGCCACACCGGGGATCTCCGGGCCGGGGTAGCCCTCGTTGGCCGAATAGGACTCGAGCTCACCCAGCCAGCGCGGCACCTGACGTTCCAGGAAACCCTCCGGCTTGCCGTAGTCGGCCAACCCGAGCGCCTGGTAGTCCAAGGCGCCGAGGCGCGCGATGGCCTCGACCGCGGACAGGCCCATCTGCCTGCGGATCTCCGGATCGCCCGCATGCAGTTCGGGCAGTTCGTTCTGCGGGTTGAAACCGCGGATCGGCTCCATCAGGTAGAAGACCGCGCCGAGGACCGACTCGTCGGCGCAGGCCGCGATCACCCTGGGCGCGCGGACCTCGGCGCCGCCCAGCGCGCCGAGCAGCCTGGCCTCACGCCGGATCACGTCGTTGCTCTTCGGGCGCAGATGTTTCGGGCCGCGACGCAGCACGTAGGTCCGGCCGCCGCGGGTGAAGCGGAGCATGATGTTCTGTGTTCCGCCGCCCAGCGCGGTCACGTCCTCGAACTCACCGCCGGACAGACCCTGCTCATCCATCCACTTTCCGACGACGGCGAAGTCGACGACCGCGGGATCCACATCGACCGGTTGCGCAACAGACATGCCCCACATTGTGCACCACCTGCCGACCCGAACTGAAGGCAGATGACAACAGTTGGCTACCACCGGCGCGGCGTAGGGTTTCGGGCACCATGCGCACGCTGTTGATCGACAACTACGACTCGTTCACCTACAACCTGTACCAGCTGATCAGCGCGGTGAACGGCGTCGAGCCGACAGTCGTGCGCAACGACGAGGCGCGCACGGTCGCCGAACTCGATCTGGGACGCTACGACAACGTCGTCGTCTCGCCCGGGCCGGGGCGACCGGACGTGGCCCGCGACGTAGGGATCTCCACGGCGGTGATTCGCGAAAGCGACCTGCCGCTGCTCGGTGTCTGCCTGGGCCATCAGGGAATCGTGGTCGCGGCGGGCGGCGTGGTCGCCGAGGCGCCCGCGGCCCGGCACGGATACCTCGATCACATCGAGCACGACGGCCAGGACCTGTTCGCAGGCGTTCCGCAGGGCTTCACCGCCGTGCGTTACCACTCGCTGTGCGCGCTGCGGCCGCTGCCGGACGATCTGGAGGTCACCGCGCTGTCCGGCGACGGCGTCGTGATGGGTGTGCGGCACCGCACGCGACCGCAATGGGGCGTGCAGTTCCATCCGGAATCGATCGCCAGCGAGTTCGGCGCGGCTCTGCTGCGCAACTTCGCGAGACTCACCACGGCGCACCGGAACAGGCGCGCCGTCCCTGCGGCGAGCCCATCGATCGACGCCGGGGGTGAGTTCGTCGCCGAGCCGGTCGCCGCAGGCCTTCCGCTTTCCGCCACACGCACCGCGGCCTCGCCGATGCCGCTCGCACCGGAGCAGTTCCCCGCCGCGGCAGCCCAACTCGAGCGTCCCGCCGGGCGCACGGGTTCCGATGGCACGGTGCCGCGGACCTTCCGGCTCCAGCGGGCCGTCCTCGAACGGCCGATCGACACCGAGAGCGCGTTCGTGCAGTTGTACGCCAACTCCCCCACCGCGTTCTGGCTGGACAGCGAGCACGTCGAACCGGGGGCCGACCGGTTCTCCTTCCTGGGCGACGCGAGCGGTCCGCTGGCCGAGGTGCTGCGCTACCGCGTGGGCGACGGCGAGGTGACCGTGGAATCGTCCGACGGGCACCGGCGCACCGCACCCGGCGGCATTCTCGAGTTCCTGGCCGCCGAGCTGCGCGCACGCAAGCTCGAACTGCCCGATCTCCCCTTCGATTTCGTCGGCGGCTACGTCGGCTATCTCGGCTACGAGGTCAAAGCCGACTGCGGCGGCAACGCGGCGCATCGCGCGGCGACCCCGGACGCGCAGTGGATCTTCGCCGACCGGATGGTGGTGGTCGACCACGTCGGCGAGCGGACCCATCTGCTGGCGCTGAGCGACGACGTGGAGACCGCCCGGTCCGCCGCCGACTGGCTGCGCGACACCCGCGAAACCCTCGACACCCTGCCGACCTGGACCAATCCACCGCCACTCGAATTGCCGCCGGACGGTGACGCCGTCGCGCCACTGCTCACCCGCGGCCGGGAGCGCTATCTCGCCGACATCGCGGTCTGCGGGCAGCGGTTGCGTGCCGGGGAGTCCTACGAGATCACTCTGACCGACAGCGCCACGATCCCCGCCACCGCGGCCGACGGCCTCGACTTCTACCGCACCCTGCGCCGGTGCAACCCCGCCCCGTATGCCGCCTACCTGCGCTTCGACGATCTCGACATCGCCTGCTCGTCCCCGGAGCGCTTCCTCAAGGTCGACCGCCGCCGCATCGTGGAGAGCAAGCCGATCAAGGGGACCGCCCCGCGCGGCGCGACGCCGGAGCAGGACGAGCGCCTGCGCCGCGAGCTGGCCGACAGCCCGAAGACCAGGGCGGAAAACCTCATGATCGTCGATCTGCTGCGCAACGATCTGGGCCGGGTCTGCGAGATCGGCAGTGTGTACGTCCCCAAACTGATGGCCACCGAGCAGTACGCGACCGTGCACCAACTGGTATCGACGGTACGTGGCAGGCTGCGGCCGGAGGTCGGCGTGGTCGATTGCCTGCGAGCCTGTTTTCCCGGGGGCTCGATGACCGGAGCGCCGAAGCTGCGCACCATGGAGATCATCGACGCGCTGGAAACCGAAGCGCGCGGGATCTATTCGGGCACCATCGGTTTCCTCGGTCTCGGCGGCACCGCGGACCTGAACATCGTGATCCGCACCGCCGTCCGCTACGGCGGGAGCTGGCGGATCGGCGCGGGCGGGGCCATCGTGCTCGACTCCGATCCCGCCGACGAGTATCACGAGGTTCTGCTCAAGGCGGCCGCCACGTTGCGCGCGGCCGCCGACCACGCGCACCGCTGAGTGTCCGACCTCGACTATTTGTGCCGCTTGCCGGACTTTCGGCGGGGCGGCTCCTCGGCGGGCGGTTCCGGCGCGCTCAAGCCGGTCAGCTTGGCGAGCAAGGCGAAGCCGGGCAGCTTCGCCAACCGCCCGAGCACGTCCTCCCCGAGTGAGATCATCGCCTCCAGCCGGGGCAGCAGGCGGTCGTAGGCGGCGAAGGCCGGATCGGCCAGGGCCAACGTGCGGTCGAGCCGATCGATGGTGGAGTTGAGCCGCTCGATCGCGGTCGACAGGCTCTCGATCAAGCCGGGTAGTTGTGCGGCCAGCTGAGCGGACGCGGGCGGCAGCCGCACCGCGGTGTCGAACGCCGATGTCGCGGTCAGCTGAGCGGCTTCCAGCGCCTGGCCCGCGGCCGTCTGCGCCGCCTCGACCGCCGCCTGGGCGGCGGCCAGCACGTCGGCCGGGCCGGGCACACGCCCACCGGGCAGTTTCGGGGTCGGCGGCTTACGACCCGGGCGTTTCGGGTTCGTCATGGGAACACTGTGCCGCACGCCCCGCCGAAGGACCGGCCGTCGCGCGTTCGGCGTGTCGGAGGCTCATGGCATAGTTCGAGCACCATGAAACTCAGCAAGGGCGCGAACGCAGCGGTACCGACATCCCTTCTAGCCGTGGTCGTTTCATGGCGATCGGAGCACACCGTGGACGCGCATGCCTTGCTGCTGGACGCGTCGGGCGCGGTGCGCTCGGATCGCGACCTGGTGTTCTACAACGCGCCGCGGCACGTTTCGCAGGCGGTCACCCTCGATCAGGAGCCCGCGCCGGGCACCGCGCGGCTGAGCGTGTCGCTGCCGCGCACGGAAGCCGACGTCGACCGCATCGTCGTCTCCGGCTCGCTGGAGGACGGCACCTTCGGCGACATCCACGGGCTCACCGTCGCCGTGCACTCGGTGGACGGGGCGGTCGTGACGTACGAGATCGATGACGCGGAGGCGGTGTCGGCGCTGATGTTCGGCGAGTTCTACCGCCGCGACGGGCAGTGGCGGTTCCGCGCGATCGGCCAGGGCTGGTCCAGCGGACTGGCCGGGTTGGTCACCGAGTTCGGCGTCCAGGTCAACGATCCCTCGGCGCCCGCCCGCACCACGCATCCCGCCAACCCGTTCCGGGTGCGACGCCCGGCGGCGAATCCGTCCGCGCAAGAACGACTTTCTCCGGCCGGAGCGGAACCCGCCACCGAACGGTCCGCTCGGCGCGACCCGACCTCGGCCCGACGCTTCCCCCACGGATCGTTGCCCTCCGGCCACTCCGCGCGAAACGGGGAAACTCCCGCCGAAATCGGAACGGATCTCGCCGAAAACACGCCGGTCCAACGCGAACCCATCCGCACCGACGACTCGCCCGGGCAGCTCGAAGGGACCGAAGTACGCCCGGGCGTAGACACCCCCGCCCGGCCACGCACCGAAGTGCTCGACCGTGGCGATACATCTCCCCTGCCGCGCCCACACACCCACCGCACGGTCGACCTCCACCGGCACAGCCGCGACACCGCACCGCCCGCTCCTCCGCCGCCGCACCCCGAAGTCGCGGACTGGCACCCGGATCCGGACAACCCGCAGACCATGCGCTGGTGGGACGGCACCATATGGACCGAGGACCGGTATCTCCGACCCCCGCCCGGCGACCGCCACTGCGCACGCTGCGGAAACACGCTGCGCCGCAAGTTCTTCGGTGGGTTCGCGCCGTGCCAGCGATGCGCCCAGGAGATCGAGGAGTACCTCGTCCACTGGCACACCAGGGCGTGGCGGGTGCTCACCGGCCACGGGCCACACGGCCCCGAGTGGGCGGACCTGTGGGCATCACTGCGTTACCAGCGCATCGACGCCGAAGCGGGCCGCGCGGTCCTGCGCGACGCGGGGCTCACCTATGTGGAGCGGCTGGTGACCTTCGCCTTCGCCGACGGTGAAGTACGGCACGCGGAACTGGAACTGTTCGAGCACGCGGTCACCGAACTCGCGCTCGGCGGACCGCTGATCGAGGATCTGCGCAGGCGAATGCATCGCGGGCACACCCTCTACCGGCTGCGTACGGGCGATCTGCCGATCGTCCGCACACCCGGCCTGCACCTGGACCCAGAGGAGACGGTGCACCTCGATCTGCCCGCGACGCACGTGCGTCAGCTCGCACGCGGCCCGAAGTTCACCGAGGGCAGGCTGATCGGCAGCAACAAGAAGCTGCGTTTCGTCGGCGCCGACACCGGCATCGAGATGCCGTGGTCACGAGTGGTTTCCGTGCACGCGGAACAGGGAACGGTGGTACTCGCGGCCACGTCCGCGCGCGGCGGCGCGACCTTCGCCGTCGACGATCCGGATTACGTCTCGGCCGCGCTGGAAGGCGCGCTGCGCGTGGCCAAACGTCTCGTTCTCACGCCAGGCCAGCGCGACACCCGCAGCATCCCGCAAGAGGTGAAAGCGGAGGTGTGGCAGCGCGACGGTGGCCGCTGCGTCGAATGCGGCGACGGGCACTACCTGGAGTTCGACCACGTCATCCCGCTCAGCCGCGGCGGCGCGACCAGCGCAGCCAACCTCCAGATCCTGTGCCGCGCGTGCAACCGGGCCAAAGGCGCCCGCATCTGAACCCGGCTCACTCGCCGAGCAGGCCCGCGGTACGGCCCAGATCGGCGAGCATCGCGTCGAACAGGATCTCCGGATTGTCCAGCGGTATCGGGTAGTTCCCGAACACCTCGAGCGTGACGTGGCCGTAGAGCCGCGCCCAGATCTGGATCATCAGGTACGTCACACCCAGATCCAGTTTCTCGGCGGGGAACTTCTGACCCGACTCCGACAGCGCCGCCAGCAGTTCGGTCTGGAAGTGCACCAGATCCTCACGCAACTCCGGCGGGATGACGTCCGTCGACGGCGTGACGATGTCGTAGTTCGCCAGCAGCCTGCCCGCCGCGGCCAGGAAAACCCGACCGAAGGGCTCGTCGAAGCGGCGCAGCGCGCGGGCCTGGCCCGCGCCGGGCGAGGCGAACACCAGGGTGAACTCCCTGGTGTGCGTCAGCGCCCAGCGCCGGAAGCCGCGGCAGATGGCGAAGAACTGCGCGGCGCCGTCGTCGGGCAGCGTGGCGATCTCGGCGGTCAGTTCCCCGGCCAGGTCGGCGCAGAAGTCCAGCCGCAGCCGCTCCAGCAGGTCTTCCAGCGAGTCGTAGTACCGGTACAGCGCGGGCGCGGTGACTCCTAGTTCGCGCGCGATGGCACGCAGGGTGACCGCATCGGGCCCGCGCTCGACCAGCAGCGCGCTGGCCACCCGCCGGATGTCGGTGTCGGTCACCACCGGCGCGCGCCCCCGTGGTCTGGACTGTTGCACTGATCGATTCAAGCGTATTCGACGTCCCAGCGCTTGATCCCGTTCAGCCAGCCCGACCGCAGCCGCACCGGCTCGGACACCTGACGCAGGTTGGGCATCACGTCGGCGATGGCGTTGAACATCAGATCGATCTGCAACCGGGCCAGGTTCGCGCCGACGCAGTAGTGCGTGCCGGTGCCGCCGAAGCCTACGTGCGGGTTCGGATCGCGCAGCACGTCGAAGGTGAACGGATCCGCGAACGCTTCCTCGTCGAAATTGGCCGAGCTGTAGAACAGTCCGAGCCGTTGGCCCTTCTTGATCTCCTGGCCGCCGAGCACGGTGTCCTGTGTGGCGGTGCGCTGGAAGGCCGTGACCGGGGTGGCCCATCGGACGATCTCGTCGGGCGCGGTGCGCGGACGCTGCTGCCGGTAGATCTCCCACTGCTCGGGATGGTCCACGAACGCTTTCATGCCGTGGGTGATCGAGTTGCGCGTGGTCTCGTTGCCCGCCACCGACAGCAGGATGACGAAGAACGCGAACTCGTCCGAGCCGAGGTGCTCGCCGTCGATATCGGCGTTCACCAACTGGGTGACGATGTCCTCGGCCGGGCAGGCGCGCCGCTGTTCGGCCATGTTCCAGGCGTAGCCCATCACCTCGGCGGTGGCGGCGTGGTGATCGCCCTCGAACTCGGGATCGTCGTAGGAGATCATCTGGTTGGACCAGTCGAAGATCTTCTTGCGGTCCTCCTGCGGGATGCCGATCAGCTCGGCGATGGCCTGCAACGGCAGTTCACAGGCGACCTGTTCGACGAAGTCGCCGCTGCCGGACTTTCTGGCCTCGTGCACGATCCGCGCGGCGCGTTCGGTCAGCGCGGCGCGCAGACTCTCCACCGCCCGCGGGGTGAAGCCCTTGGAGATGATGCGGCGGGTCTTGGTGTGCTTGGGCGGGTCTTGGTTGAGCAGCAGCATGTCGCCGAGCATGTCGATCTGCTCGCGCGTGGTCTCCTCGTTGAACCGGATGATCGCGGTGTTCTCGTGCGAGGAGAACACCTCGGGATTCTTGGAGATCTCCTTGATGTGCGCGAGCTTGGAGACGACCCAGTAGCCGCCGTCGTCGAATCCGCTGGCCCGATCGGACTGAGCGCACCACCACACCGGGGCGGTGCGGCGCAGTTCGGCGAACTCCTCGATGGGCAGGCGGGTGGCGAGTAGATCGGGGTCGGTGAAGTCGAACCCCGTCGGGATCGAGGGCGTGGTCACGGTCACGGCTAACTCCTACGGCGGTCTGTGCGCAGACCTGGCGAACACGGTCACCAGCGATGCAACCACAGAACCCGAGCTTTGTGAACAGCGTTTAGTAAAACCCGTTTACTTTTCATGCCGCCGGTCCGCCCACCGGACCACGGACGGAGGTGGCAGGTATCGGCCATTACCCCGATTCACGTGTACACCGACGCGGCGGACCACCTCTAATGAGAGCAGCAGCCCTACTCCGGCCGGAGGTGCCATGCCCAGTCTCTACGACCACGTCGGCGGCGACGAGGTGCTCCATCGTGTCGAAGCGGCGTTCTACGACAAAGCGCTCAGCGACCCGGTGCTGAAGACGTTGTTCACCGAACGACTGCCGCAACACGTCGACCATCTCACCTGGTTCACCGCCGAATCGTTCGGCGGCCCGGATCGATTTACCCGGGAGCTCGGATTCGAATACATCATCGCGGTGCACCGCGGCCTGCGGATCACCGACGAGCAGCGGGAACGTTTCGTCGAGGTGTACATGCAGACCTTCGAGGAGGCCGGACTGCTGGAGAACGAAGAGTTCCGCACCGCGGTCTATGAGCACGTCGCATTCGGATCACAGGTGGCGCAGCAGAATTCGCATGCGGCCAGCGATTCGGAGTTGCACCCGATCCGCGAGGTCCCACGCTGGAGTTGGGCGGGCGACGACTGACTCAGCGCAGCGTGATCAGCGGCGGCGGCCGCCATCGCCTCTGCAACACCACCGGCTTGGGCGCGAACAACGCCAGGCTCGCCGAGAACGGATCGGATTCCGGGACTGGGGACGCCGGGACCGGGATCGTGCTGCTGGAGTGTGAGACCGAGCGAACCGTCCGGATTGAGCACGACGGGTACAAGGTGGCCCACCGAGTAGATCTCGGCCTCGTTGGGCACGAGATAGTCCTCGGCGTCATAGACGGCCAACGACCAGAACGCGTCGACCGGCCAGCGGTGCCTGTCACCCGATCGCCGAGAGCGGCGGCGGGACTTCGCGCGAATCGCGTCAGAGCGCCGGTAACAGCGGCGGGGGACGCCAGCGCCCCTGGACGGCCTCCGCCTTCGGCGCGTACAGGCGCAGGGTCAGCGAGAATTGTCCGGATTCGGGAATCGGCAGCCAGTTCCCGGCCGCGACGCCCGCCCTCGGGTCGGTGTACTGCAACGCGATGTCGGCGGACCCATCGGGGTTGACCGTCACCGGATCCGGATGGCCGACCGCGTAGATGCCGGCCGGATTGGGCACCAGATAGTTGTCGGCGGCATAGGCGGTCAGCGACCAGAACTCGTTCACGGGCGGCAACTGGCCGGGCGCGAAATGCAGCCGGAATCGGCCCGTACCACCTCCGGCGTCCGTCGACGCGAACAGCGTCGGATAGTAGGCGTTCTCGGTCATCAGGCTGGCGCCGAGCGCCACGTGGGCGATGGCGGCGCGCAGCAGATAGTTGGTGCCGAACCTGCCGACGTCGGGGTCGACCAGCCAGCCGTTCTCGTTGACCGTCCGCGCACCCAGGGACACCGGGATCTGCTGCCGTGCGGTCTCCACCGCCGCCGCAAGCTCGGTATTCGAGATGCCCTCGACTGTGCCACCCGGCCGGATCCCGATCTTCTCGAACCGCCGCATGGCGGGCGCGTCCTCGGGCGCGGTCGGGTTGGTCGACAGCAACGCGCACATCCGGTCGAAGAACACCCGCGGGTCCATCCCGGCGACCCACTCGGGTGGCGGCTGTACGCTCGCTTGCCCGGTCCCGGTGGGCGCAGGCGGCTCGGTGCCCGCCGCCCAAGCGCTCAACGGCACCAATCGCAATCCCTCTTGCGCGGCGCGCACCGCCGGGAGATCGCTCTCGCCGTCGACCTGGATCCGGATGACCAGCCACACCGTCGGCGTCGGCATCGGCAACGGCGTGAGACCTTTCGGCAGCGCACCCGACCACCTCGGACCGGTCACCGCATAGGTATACGGCGGCCCGGCCGACTCGGTCGCCGGCCGACGGCTGCTGGGGTTGTGCACGTTGTTCGTCCAGGCGTCCGTCACCTTGGCCAGCCAGAACCGGCCCTCGTCCAGCGCGGGGACGCTCAGCACCATCGGCTCGCTCGCCACATCGAGCCACGCGGTAGAACGCAGCGTGTCGCGGTCGAGCCGTACCACGTCTCGCTGCGCCGGGGTGGGCAGCGAGACGGCGTGGTGGAAGCGGTTGATCGGCGTGACCATCTCCGCAGCCACCCGGGTGACGTCCAGCAGCACCAGAGGGTAGCCGAATATGTAGGCGTCTTTGGCGATCGTGGCGGCGTCACCTGGGACGGGATGCGGCCCGGAATCCTGGCCGAATCCGCCGCATGCCGCCGATCCGAGCGCGGCCACCGACGACACCGCGATGCCGAGCGCCGTGCGCCGCGACATCGTGGGCTTGCCCTCGGTCCTCTCGTCCATGATCCGCTCCGCCTCCGATCCTATCGGCACCGCACCGGAGCGCGACCGAACTCCGCGACGGAAATCGCAGCTCGAGGGCGTTTGCGGAGGTTCGCCGCGAGAACACGCGGGAAGGAGCGCCGCCCTCGCTCAGAATTCCAGGACGGTGTTCATGATGGTGCCCGCACTGGTGGCCACCACCCCGCCGATCATCGCGCCCGCGATCATCTTCGGCGACTGCAATCCGCCGCCGCTCCACTTCTCCCAGGCGAATCTGCCGCCCGCGTAGATGATGCTGACGATGCCCGACGCGAGCGCGAACCAGGTCAGGTACCGGACGAACTGTAAGAGCTTGTCCGCCAGGGGCGGCGCCTCCGGGGTCGGATTGCCGATCTGCGCCAACGTCGTGAACGAATCGCCGACCGACGCCAGAATGATGCTCACCGTCTACTCCCTCTACGCTCGAATACGACCCTGCCGCCGACCAGCCGCTTTGCGAAAGCCGTTCGACCACCGATGAATTCGGCCACGAACCAGGATACGGGCCCAGACGCCGCCGCGGTGTGCGCACTGCGCGGAACCTTCGCGCCCAGCGGCGGAACGGGCAGCAGGCTCAGAAGTTCGGCTACCCGGGCGCGGGCGAAGAAAACACGAACTTCCCTGCGCTACATGGACCTGACTGCATCGCGGCGAGCGAACGGATACGATCTTCTCAGCGAATCACTTGCCCCTGTCCCGAATCCAGAATGAGCGAACGACGATGATCCTGGCCGCCGCTTACGACACCCTGGCGCAGATCGGCAATCCCAGCCCCGAGGCACCGCCGATCTCCGACAAGTTCCTCCAACTGGTCCGCTACCTGACGTGGTTCGTGCTCCTGTCGGGCATCTGCGGCATCATCTACGCCGGTGGCCGCTTCGCCTGGGAGAAGTGGACCGGCGGCGGGCTCGAGTCACCGAAGATGGTGGCCGGAGCCATGATCGGCGGGGTGGTGGCCACCAGCGCGGGCACCATCATGAACGCCGTCATCGGCTGATCCGCCGCGGACGAATCGCGAACCGCTATAGCTTTTCGCTATGACAAGCGGGCGATGCGCGGTGAGCAGGGCAGGTTCGCGCTGTCAGCGCAGAATGCCCGCGTTTCGCGCTGCGCGCAGCCAGTCCGGGAACTCCCCGAGCAAACGGGCGTAGAGCTGCGCGTCGTCGACCTGATCGATGTCGTCGAGGGCGAAGAAACCCGCGTTGTCGACCGCCCGGTCGGGCAATTCGTCCAGAGCGCGCAGCAGACCGTAGTTGGCGCGACCGAGCCCGACGAACTGCCAGAAGGCGGGCAACCGCGCGGCTTCGCGCATGAGCGCCGTGATCTCGCGCTTCTTGGCGAAGCCGCCGTCGGTGAAGAACAACACGAGCGTGGGACGGCCACCAGGGCGCAACGAGTCGATGATGTCGCGCATGACCGGCAGTTCGTCGTTGCGGCCGCCGAGCCGGTCGTAATCGATGTCGCCGTGGGTTCCGCCGAGATGCAGATAGGTCCGTGCCCAGTCGTCACCGTGCTCGACGGTGATGTCGGGCAGCTTGGCGAACGAGAGGGCGTACAGGTACGCCTCCAGGGTGCCGTCGTCGTCGAGCTGGGTGGCCACCGGAATCATCCGCTGCACGACGCGGTGCACCACCTGATCGCGGTACTGCCGTTGCATGCTGCCGGTCTTGTCGATGACCAGCACGACGCGGGCACGGATGCCGAAAGCGTTCCTGTCGATGAGGACCTTCGCGACCTCACGCTTGCGCAGGTCCAGTTTCGCGCGCTTTTCGAAGGAGAGCTTCGCCTCGCCGGGAACGGTGAACACGTCCGCCGCCGGGGCGAGATCAGGCACCGGCCGATCCGGAGAATGAACGTTCGCACCGCTGGGTTCCTCGTCCACACTCACCCCGTGATCGGTGACCAGCGCGGCGAACCCACCCGCATAGCCTTGCCCGACCGCACGCACCTTCCACGCCCCATGGCGGCGGTACAGCTCTAGCGCGATCACAACGGATTCGCTGCTCAACCCTTCGATGCGGTACTCGTACAGAACGTTTCCCGCGGCGTCGGCGACCGTGACGACCGGCGGCGCGAACCGGCCGAAGGTCTGCGCCGGATCGTCGAGTGTGAGCACCGCACGCAACTGGGCGATGTCCGCGGGCAGATCACCCAGCGAAACCGACAGCGCTCCGGGCGTTCCCGCCGCCAGCGAGACACCGGGCGCGCTGGGCTGGTTGAAGAACACGAAATCCGCGTCGGATCGCACGCGCCCCACCTCGGTCACCAGTAGCGCCGACACATCGACCGCCGCCTCGGTGCGCACCGACACCAGTAGGTGAGCCAGGTCCAGCACACCGTTCTGCCCCTTGACCAATGCCGCGCCCATCGAAGCTCCCAGCCGTCGTCACTCCGCGATCGTCACCGGGATCAGGGTAAGGCCGGCCCGGGCCGGATGCGGAGTGTTCGCCGCGGCGATACCGGTTCACCCGCCGCCGATTCGCTATCGCCGTCAGCGGATACCGGTGCCGCTCAGCGTGGCCATCGGCGGCCGATCGGCCGCGGGCGCCGCGCCCGGCACCGCATGCCAGCTCGAGCCGTCCGGGAGATACTGCGTCAGCGCGACGCCCGAATCGGGGATTCCGAACCGGTCGAGCAGCGTCGCGATCACCTGCCTGCTCATCTCGGCCAATTCACGCAGCGGCCGATTGCGATGCACGCGGGCGCCGAGATCGACCTGCCCGATGGCGCCGGCCCCGTGCCTGCGCCAGGTGTCGATCAGGATGCCGATCTCGACGCCGTAGGCAGGCGCGAACGGCAACGACCGCAGCAGTTCCCGGGTGGCCGCGTACTCGCCGCCCAGCGGCTGGCGCAACTCGGCCAGCTCCGGCGCGAGCGCGGTGAGCAGCGGCCGGGCCACGAGTTGGGTGACGCGTCCGCCGCCGTCGGGAGCGTCGCCGAACGGGCGGCGGTAGAACCCTTTCACCAACCGCAGTCGGTCGTCGGACAGCAGTGGTGCGAGCAGCGACGGCACGAACCGCGGGTCGGGAGCGACGAGATCCGCGTCGACGAACACGATGAGATCACCGGACGCCACCGCCAGCGACCGCCACAACACCTCCCCCTTGCCCGGACACGGCGGCACGGCGGGCAGCGCTTGCTCGCGGGAATAGACGGTCGCGCCCGCCGCTCGGGCACGGGCGGCGGTCCGGTCGGTGGAGCCGGAATCGAGCACGATCAGCTCGTCGACCAAGGTGCCGACCAGGTCACGGATCGAGGCCACCACATCCGCGACGGTGTCCTCCTCGTTCAGAGCGGGAACGACCACCGAGACGGTGCGGTGCCGCTTGCGTTCGAGTAGCTCGTCGTGCGACCACGCGCGGTCGTAGTGCACAACGCCGGTTGCCGTCACCGTGGCTCCCCGTTCCGCGACGGCAGCGCGAGACTGAGCACGACGAGCACCAGCGCGATCGCCGCGACCATCCACAGCACAGTGACGCAGGCGGCGAGGAAGGTGTGCGCGGCGGCGATCTGTCCGGCCACGTCGGCCCCCGCGCCGGGACAGGTGTGCGCGTCGAGGTGCGGGGTCGGCGAACGCAGCGCCGATTCGGCGCAGTAGGCGAACGACGTGACGACACCGTCGCGCTGGGCGGTCGTCGCCGGAGAGTTCGTCAGCGACTCCGCCAGAACGGCTTTCACATGACCGACGCCGAGGTCGGTGTCGGCGTCGACCCGGCGGAAGAACAGCGCGCCGAGCACCGCCACGCCCAGCGAACTGCCGACCTGCTGCACGGTCGGCACCGTTCCGGACGCCGAACCGGTCGCCCGTTCCGCGACGCCCGCCATCATGGCCGCGGGCAGCGGCGCGGCGAACAGCCCCATCCCGGCTCCGGCGGCGAAGACCGGTACGGCGAGCCGCCCCAGATCGATCGCCGCGTCCTCGGGGTCGACGGTCAGCGCGATGACCACGATGGCGACCGCGAACACCAGCACGCCGAGGGTGAGCCCGCGACTGCCGAGCCGCGCCACCAGGATCGGCGAGGCGAGCGCGCCACACGCGCCGCCGATCGCGAAGGGCAGCACCAGGATTCCGGTTCGCAAGGCGGTGAATCCCAGCCCGGATTGCGCCATCACCGACACGGTGAACAAGAACGCGGCGAAGATCCCGAAGAACAGCAGCGTGAGCACGGAGCCGACCGCGAAACCCCGGTCCGCGAAGAGATCGATCCGCAGCAGCGGGCTTTCCCCGGCCCGCAGCCGCCTGCGCTGATGCCAGACGAATACGACGAGCAGCCCGAGCCCGACGCCGAGCAGCCCGAACAGCTGCGGGGGCCAGTGTTGTTCCCGTCCGGCCGCGAGCGGATACAGCAGGGCGACCAGTCCGCTGCTCGCCAGCAGCGCGCCGGCGACATCCAGCCGTTCCCTGGTCGGGGGCCTGCCGACATGCAGATGCCGGTGCGCCAGCAGCAACCCCAGGACGCACAGCGGCACGTTCAGCAGGAAGATCGCGCGCCAGCCCAGGCCGAACGGATCGGAAGCGATGACCGCGCCGCCGAGCAACGGCCCCACGATGGCCGCCAGACCGGCGGCCGCGCCGTAGAACCCGAAGGCCAACGGCTGCTTGCCCTTCGGGAACACCGCGCTGATGATGGCGATGACCTGCGCGGACATCGCGGCGGCGGACAGGCCCTGGACAGCGCGCGCCGCGATCAGCTCGCCGGGCAGGTGGGCCAGGCCGCACCACACCGAGGCCATGGTGAACGCCGCCATGGCGCCGAGGAAGACGCGCCGCCGCCCGATCGACTCCCCGATCCGCGCGGCGGTCATCAGCGTGCCCGCGAAGGCCAGGCTGTAGCCCGCCACGACGAACACCTGCGCCGAACCGGGCGCCGCCAGGTCCTTGGCGATGCTCGGCAGCGCGGTGTTGACGATCGTCATGTCCAGCATCTGCATGAACACCGCGAGCAGGCACGCGCCCAGCGCGGCCCACTCCGCCGGGCCGACGACCACCGAAGGCGTGCCGGTGGCGATGCTCGCCCGCGTACTCATGGAAGGGCGCCGACCCGCACCGCGCGGTCGCCATTCGCGGCGACGTCGGCCACGATCGCCTGCATGGCGGTGACGTAGCGCCCGATCGCCTCGTGCGCCTGCGGCGTGTCGGGGAACAGCAGGCTGAGGGTGGTGACGTCGGTGAACCTGTTGATCCAGATGTAGACCTCGCGCGAACTGCCGCGGTTGGCGAACATGCCGCCGTCGATCTTGTCGAACATCTCGACGCCCGCCATCTTGCGAATGTCCAGGTAGGACAGCATGCGTGCGTTCCAACCCGGCCGAGTGCGGATACCGAGTTCGGGCGGCGCCAGTTGCAGTGCCCGGTGCAGGGACACGTCGGTCAGGTCTTTGCCCTGGTCATATGCCTGCTGCGCCGCGGCTACCACGTCCGCGAACGACTGCTCGGCGCCCACCGAGAAGGCCACCGGGATCAGATTCGTGTACCACCCCACCGAGGCGGCCTCGCCGTCGGTGCGGCGCGTGTTCACCGGCGTGAGACCGAAATACCAGTCGCCACCCGCCAATTCGATCTCCGCGAGCGCGGCCGCGGCGAACAGTCCGCCGGTGAACCGGCCGTCGTGCGCCCGGCAGGCCTCCTCGAAGCGCAGCGCACCCGGTTCGTCGATGAGGACGGTGGTCACCTGCGCGCCCCGGACGTGCTCGTCTCCGCCGACCCACAGGTCCACCGGGAAACCGGGCACGTCACCGCCGTTGCGCCGCAGCAGATCCAGCCAGACGGAGATCTGCGGTGAGTCGGCGGTCAGCTCGGCGCTGTGGCGGCGCTCGCGCTCGCAGTACGCGATGTGGCCGGTCACCGGCGCGGGAGTCAGGCTGCCGCCGGACAATTCGCTGCCGTAGAGCGTCAGCAGGTCCACGCACGACAGTGCCTGTGCCACACCGTCGGTGTGCAGGTGATCCACCGCCGCGTACATCGTGAACGACTCCGCGTGCTCGATGACGCCGAAACTGAAGCAGTCCCAGTCCAGCGGGCCGGGCGTCTCGGCGAAGACGTGCGCTCGGATGGTGTCGCTTTCGGTGTGGACGCCGTGTTCGGTCGGCGCCATCCGGATGTCCGCAGGGTCGAGTACCCGGCGCTCCACCCGGTCCTCCGGGGTGCGGACGAACCAGCTCCAGAACGTGTCGTGCCTGCGCAGGAACGCGTCGACCGTGCGCGTGAGCGCGGCATGGTCCGGGACGCCGGGAATCGTGAACGCGAGCATGCACACCCGCGAAACGCGGAAACCCGCATCGGCATTGCGGTATGTGGTGCGCAGGTATTCCTCCTGCTGATGCGACGGCGGCGCCGGATGCGCCGGGGCACGGCGCGCCGCGGCGAGCGATTCCGGTGCCGCGCGCCAACTGGTGAGCTTTCCCGCGGCGGGATGCCATTCGTCGATGAAACCGAAATTGACCACAGGTGTTCTCGATTCGTGCCGGCGAGGAGAAATCCTCGGCTGAACCCCCATGAAAGTTAACGACTTCGATCATCCGACGACCATGGGTAGCACGGAATCTTGTGACCACCACCAGCAGACGGCGCGGGCGGGTCGTCGAGTTTCCCAAGAATGCCCGCGAGCGCTTGCCGGACAGCGTGACCGCGCCCTACTTTCGCCACCACTACGGTGCACGAAGCAGGTTCGGAGGTCTTGCGTGCGGGCACGAACGACAGGCAGGCCAGGCGCGATCATCACCTCGATCGCCGTCGCGCTCGCGCTCGCCGCTACACCGCTGTCACCGGCCTGGCCTGCGGCGACAGCGGAACCTACGGCCCGGCCACCGGACACGGTGACCGCGGATGACGCCCGAGTGGTCGGCATCGAGCCGGGCACCGGTCGGCTGACCGACGTGCGGATCCATTCCGCCGCGATGAGCACCACGATCCCGGTGAAAGTCATCCGCGCACCGGATAATTCGGCACCCGCGCCGACGCTGTATCTGCTCAACGGAGCCAGCGGCGGCTCGGAAGGAAGCAACTGGACCGATCGGACCGATATCGAGGATTTCTTCCGGGACAAACAAGTGAATGTCGTCGTGCCCATGGGCGGCGAAGGAAGTTATTTCGCGGATTGGCGGACGGACGATCCGGTGCTGGGCAGGCAACGCTGGACGACATTTCTCACCAGAGAACTGCCGCCGCTGATCGACGCCACTTTCGCCGGCAACGGCGCCAACGCCGTCGCCGGAATCTCCATGGCGGCCACCTCGGTATTCCAGCTCGCCCTCAACGCACCCGGGCTCTATCGAGCCGTCGGCTCCTACAGCGGGTGCGTCCGCACCAGCGATCCGCAAGGCCAAGCCATGGTCGCCGCCGTCGTCACCCGCTGGCGCGGCAACGCCCTCAACATGTGGGGCCCGCCCACCGATCCCCGATGGGCCGCCAACGACCCGTACCTGCACGCGGATCGACTGCGCGGCACTGCCATCTACGTCTCCACCGGCACCGGAATGCCGGGACCGTTCGACCGGCCCGACGGGCCCGGCATCGACGGCAATCGCGACAAACTGGTCAGCCAGCTCGTCACCGGCGGCTTCCTGGAGGCGATCATCAACCAGTGCGCTCACGAGCTGAGCGATCGATTGCGCGCCTTGAACATCCCCGCGACGTTCGACTTCCGTCCCTCCGGCACGCACTCCTGGGGCTACTGGCAAGAGGACCTGCACAACTCGTGGCCGCTGATCGCCGCGGCGCTGGCGACCCCCGCCACCGGATAGCCGGGTGAGCGGGCCGCGTCACCGCGCGCGGGAAGATTCCGCGGCGCCGGTGATATTGCGCGCCATCCCGCCGAAGATGACCGCGTGGAACGGCGCGATGGATTTCCAGTACAGATGTCCGGCCAGTCCGTGCGGTTCGAACACCGCGCACTGGCGGTAGGTGGCGCCCGGACCGTCCGGCTCGACCGCGAGCTCGAGCCACGCCCGTCCCGGTACCCGCATCTCGGCGCGCAGGCGCAGCATCCGAGGTCGTTCGATCCGCTCCACCCGCCACCAATCCAGCGCCTCCCCTTCGTGCAGCCGGTGTGGATCGCGGCGTCCACGGCCGAGACCGACGCCGCCGGCGAGCCGGTCGATCCAACCGCGCAGCGACCAGGCCAGCGGGAAGGAATACCAGCCGTGCTCGCCCCCGATAGCCTCGATCACCCGCCACAGCGTGGCGGGGTCGGCATCGGTGTGGCGTTCGCGCACGTCCCGGTACAGCGACCCGCCCGACCACGCCGGGTCGGTGGGCAGCGGGTCCGACGGCGCGCCCGGCGGATGGGCGTCCGACCACCTGGTCGGTACGTCCAGATCGCGAATCTTCTCCAGCGCCAACGCCACTGCTCTGCGGTAACCGGTCGGTCCGTCCGGTGGGTCCGGGATGAGGCCCGCGATCGCGTGGTCGCGGCAGACCACGTCGTTGATCAGCGACTCCATGAGCGGAACGGCGATCGCGCGCGGCACCGGGGTCACCAGATTCACCCACTGCGCCGACAACCACGGCGTCAGCACCGGCACCGGCACGATCAGCCGTCGCGGCAGCTGGGCCACTTCGGCGTAGGCGCGCATCATCTGCACGTAGGTCAGCACGTCCGGGCCGCCGATGTCGAACGCGCCGCCCGCGCCTTCGGGCAGCGTCGCCGCCCGCGTCAGGTAATACAGCACGTCACGCACCGCGATCGGCTGGATCCGGTTGCGCACCCAGCGCGGGGTGACCATCAGCGGCAGACGCTCGGTCAGATAGCGCAGCATTTCGAAACTAGCCGAACCGGAACCGATGATCACCGCGGCCCGCAGCACCAGGGCGGGTACCGCGCCCGCCTGCAAGATCTCGCCGACCTCGGTGCGGGAGGCCAGGTGCCGCGACAGCCGCTGCGCACCCGGGACGATGCCGCCCAAGTAGACGATCCTGGTCAGCCCCGCGTGCGCCGCCTCGGCCGCGACCAGCGTGGCGGCCTCCCGGTCCACCGTGTCGAAGTCGGCGCGGGTCAGCGAATGGACCAGGTAGTACAGCACCTCCTGCCCCGCCAGCGCGCCGCGCACGTCGGCGGCCGAGGTCACGTCGCCCGCCACCACTTCGACGCGATCGCGCCAGGGGGCCTCGGCGAGCTTGCCGGGTGTGCGTGCCAGCACGCGAACCGAATGACCCGCGCGCAGCAACTCCGGCACCAGTCGTCCGCCGATGTAGCCGGTCGCACCGAACACCACACACCGCACGGCAACCACCCTTCCGATGACCTGCTCAGGTGATGACCGGGGATGCCGGGGCCAAACAGCGACTCCAGTGCGCACAGGACCCGGAATCGACCGCGTCGCCTGATCACGAGTCCCGCTCGATCTCGTGGCGCGTGCCAGACTGGGCCGGTGAGCGAACGCAGCAAAAGCGACAAACCGGACGAACTCACGCCGCGTGATCGCGGTGATGTCATCGGTGTGGGCCTGCTGTGGCTGGCCAAGTGGGCAGTGTGCATCGTCGCGATCGCGGCGGGCGCGTGGGTGCTCGGCTTCCTGGTCGCCCGGCTGTGGGTGGTGATCCTGCCGGTGGCGCTGGCGATCGTGATCGCCACCGTGCTGTGGCCGCCGGTGCGCTGGCTCACCGCCCGCGGCTTGCCGCCCGCCGCGGCGGCCTCGCTCGCGGTGCTCGGTTTCCTCGGCGTGCTCGCCGGTGTCATCGCGCTGATCGTGCCCTCGGTGGTCGACCAGGTCCCGGAACTGGCCGACAAGGCGAGCGCGGGCGTCAACCAGGTGCGCGACTGGTTGCAGGGGCCGCCGTTGCGAATCCGCGAAGAGCAGTTGAATTCGGCGGTCGACGCCATCGTGTCCCGGTTGCAGTCGAGTTCCGCGCAGATCGCCACCGGCGTATTCAGCGGCGTGACCACCGCGACGTCGGCGCTGATCACCCTGTTCCTCGTGCTGGTACTGAGCTTCTTCTTCGTCAAGGACGGGCCGCGCTTCCTGCCCTGGCTGCACAGCGTCTCCGGCAGCCGCGGCGGCAGGCACCTGGAAGAGGTGCTCAGCCGGATCTGGGTCGTGCTCGGCGGGTTCATCCGGACCCAGGCGCTGGTCAGCCTGGTCGACGCGGTGCTCATCGGCGCCGGTCTGGTCATCCTCGGGGTACCGCTGGCGCTGGTGCTCGCGGTGATCACCTTCCTCGGCGGATTCGTGCCGATGGTCGGCGCCTTCGTCGCGGGCGCCCTCGCGGTGCTGGTCGCGCTGGTGGGCAACGGCTTCGTCACCGCGCTGATCGTGCTCGGCATCGTCGTGGCCGTGCAGCAACTGGAGGGCAACGTGCTGCAACCGGTGTTGCAGAGTCGCAGCATGCAGTTGCACGCGGTCATCGTGCTGCTCGCGGTCACCGCGGGCGGCTCGCTCTACGGGATCGTCGGCGCGTTCCTGGCCGTGCCGGTCGTCGCGATCGCCGCGGTGGTCCTGCGTTACCTCGGCGAGCAGATCGACGCGGCCACCGCGCCACCGCCGGAACCGGAGAGCGAACCCGCGGACTGACGCAGCACCGCGCACCATCCTTGCACTCAGTCCGAATGTAACTATCGCCGTCGCCCCCTGCGGTTTCTAGCGTCAGTGGACATGACAACTGATGTGGGCACCCCGCTCAACGACATCGCCGACGCGACGGCGAAGGCGGTGGCCGACGACCCGGCGAACGCGCTGGTGGTGTTCCGTGCCTCCGGGACTCCGGAAGGGACAGTGGGCAGCGCGATCACGCTCGGTAGGCACACCGTGCGCGTGGACGAACCACCCGCGCTCGGCGGCGCGGACACCGCGCCCAATCCGGTCGAGGTGTACCTGGCGTCGCTCATCGCCTGTCAAGTGGTGACCTATCGGTTCTGGGCCCAGCGCCTCGGCATCACGGTCGACGAACTGGCGGTGAGCGCCGAAGGCGATCTCGACGTGCGCGGGTTCTTCGGCTTGGATGAGAATGTTCGCCCCGGCTTCCAGGCGGTGCGGGTGACCGTCCGCCTCAGCGGGCCCGAGACCGAGCAGCGCTATGCCGAACTCCAGCAGGCCGTCGACGCGCACTGCCCCGTACTGGATCTCACGACCGGGCGCACTCCGGTCGACACCAGGCTGATCACCGATTAGCCGCCGTCCCAACCAGCTCGATCACTCACCAGAAGGAGGACCTTCCCGATGACCGAACCCGACCTGTCGCAGGACTGGAGCTTCGAGACGAAGCAGATCCACGTCGGACAGATTCCGGACGGCACGACCAACGCCCGCGCCCTGCCGATCTACCAGACCACCTCCTACACCTTCCGCGACACCGCGCACGCGGCGGCGCTGTTCGGTCTGGCCGAGCCCGGCAACATCTACACCCGGATCATGAACCCGACCCAGGACGCGGTGGAGCAGCGCATCGCCGCCCTGGAAGGCGGCGTGGCCGCTCTGCTGCTGGCCTCCGGACAGGCCGCGGAGACCTTCGCGATCCTCAACATCGCCGGAGCGGGCGACCACATCGTGTCCAGCCCCCGGCTCTACGGCGGCACCTACAACCTCTTCCACTACTCGCTGCCCAAGCTCGGCATCGAGGTCTCGTTCGTCGACGACCCCGACGACCTCGAGCAGTGGAAAGCCGCCATCCGCCCGAACACCAAGGCGCTGTACGGCGAAACGATCTCCAACCCGCAGAACCACATCCTCGACATCCCGGGGATCGCGGGCGTCGCCCACGACAACGGTGTGCCGTTGATCGTGGACAACACCGTCGCCACGCCGTACCTGATCCAGCCGCTGGCCCATGGCGCCGACATCGTCGTGCACTCGGCCACCAAGTACCTCGGCGGACACGGCGCGGCCATCGCGGGCGTGATCGTGGACGGCGGCAAGTTCGACTGGACCGGCGGCCGCTTCCCCGGCTTCACCGAACCCGACCCGAGCTACCACGGTGTCGTGTACGCCGAACTCGGCGCGCCCGCCTACGCGCTGAAGGCGCGCGTGCAACTGCTGCGCGACCTCGGCTCGGCGGTCTCGCCGTTCAACGCGTTCCTGATCAGCCAGGGCCTGGAGACGCTGAGCCTGCGGGTGGAGCGGCACGTGCAGAACGCGCAGGCGGTGGCCGAATTCCTCACCACCCGTTCGGAAGTCACCTCGGTGTCCTACGCGGGCCTGCCGTCGTCGCCGTGGTACGAGCGGGGCCGCGCCCTCGCCCCGAAGGGCGCCGGCGCGGTGATCGGCTTCGAGCTGGCGGGCGGCGTGGACGCGGGCAAGCGGTTCGTCGAGGCGCTGCGCCTGCACAGCCACGTGGCCAACATCGGCGACGTCCGCTCGCTGGTGATCCACCCGGCCTCCACCACCCACTCGCAGCTGACGCCGGAAGAGCAGCTGGCCGCGGGCGTCACCCCCGGCCTGGTCCGGCTCGCGGTCGGCATCGAGGGAATCGACGACATCCTCGCCGACCTGCGCGCCGGATTCGACGCGGCATCCTGACGCGTTGTCCCCGCCGGGTCTGCCCGGCGGGGATCGGGTGGTCAACTCCTCCCGCACGGGAGCCGCACACCCGCCTTGGGCGCGCTGCCAACCGCGAAAAACATTGCGCGCAAACTCGCTGGAGTCCGCGAACGCAGCCCCTCCTCAGCACCCCGTACACGGTCATCGTACATGCCCAGGACCAGTAGCCAGACTGGTTCAACGTGCTCGATACCCGAGTGTCGATGTCACTGCGGGGCGCTTCGACCGCTTTGTCGGATGCCTGGGCCGCTTCGCGGAACTTGGCCGCGAAGAAGCGCATCCGCTCCGAGGTGAGGTAGCCGTCGCGGAGTGTCGTGCTGACCAGTTCGCCGACCACCTCGAACGCCCCCACATGACGGGGATCGGATGGGCTCTTGATCAGGCCGCTGCGTGGCTCGGAGCCCGCACAGCGGGGCAAGGCCCCGTTTCGGGGGTGGTTTCCCTGATTTCGGTTGAAGAAAACCAGCAGTCGCGCAGTCGCGATCGGTTGACCACAGCGACAGGACTATTCGGCGCTGTCACGCGGATTCGATTGGCAGGGGCGCGTTTCGCCGCAATGGAAAATAATTCGAACTTCCGCGCATCCGTGGGGCTTTCTGAATCGAACTAGAAGGGTAGGTACATGTCCTCTTCAGAATGAGGTGGGTAAGTCCATGGGCATAGCAGTACCCGAAATCGAAACTCCAGCACACCCGTTCTTCCGCCGCGCCGCCACTCTGGTCGTCGCGGGCGCCATTCCGTTGTCCTTGGTCGGCGCCGCCGCGACCGCCACCGCCGACCCGCTGTTGCCGCAGATCTCCGTCCAGATCCCGTTCGCCCCGGCGCCCGGCCCTGGCCTCATCACCCCGGCGGCCGATCCCGCGGACCCCGGAGCCTTTCCGCCCGAGGCTTTTCCGCCCGCGCCCCCGGTTTCCGCGGGCCGCAACGACCTGAGCGTCAACCGGCCGATGCCGGATCCGAACCTGCTCGCGCCGGTCGAGCCGCAGCGGCTGCACCTGCCCAACCCCGCCGCCCCGGCTCCCGCGGTCGCGCCGATCGAGGCGCCGCCCGGCACGCTGCGCGTGGGTTCGGTGGTGATCGGCCGCCCGGATTTCATGACTCCCGAGCAGGGCAAGATGTTCAACGACGCGATCGCGGGCCCGGAAGCAGGCATCGCGCAGACCCTGGATTCCGCGGGCTTCGATCCGTCGCGTTCCGATCGCATCGCCGCCGACCTGATCGGCTCCACCGCCATCGGCGCCTCGGCGGGCAGCATGGTGGCCGCGCCGGTCGCCTCGATCGGAGCGGTCATCGGCGCCATCTGCGGCGCCATCGCGGGCCTGCCGATGTTCCCGACCGGGACGGTGGCCGTCATGGCCTTCGGCGCCGCAATCGGTTATGGATTCGTCGCCTCCCCCGCCATCGCCGTCGGTGCCGCCCTCGGCGCGGGTGTCGGTGTGCTGCAAGGCCTTCTGACACCGCCCACGGTTCCGGCCGCGTAATTCCCGGCGCGCCGGAGACCGCACGCAGCATGCGGATTCGGCGGCGATTTCGAATACGCACGATTTCCGCGAAGACCCGGTTTCCCGCCGGGTCTTCTGCTTTTACGAGGAATGGCCGATGTTTGGCCGCCCGATTACGGGCTACTGCCGAGAAGACCGGCTGAAGATGGCCGGCCGGTCGCTTCAAAAGGAGGTTGTGACATGAGCACAGTCGACAAGGCGAAGAACAAGACCGATAAAGTCGCTGGTCAGGCCAAAGAAAAGCTCGGCGAGGCCAAGGGTGACCGGGGGAAGCGCGACGAAGGTCGCACCGACCAGATCAAGTCCGACCTGAAGGACGCCGGCGAGAAGGTCAAGGACGCCTTCCGGCACTGACCGCTGCACGTGCGCTGTCGGACGTTGTCCGTCGCCGGCGCCGCGCACGGCCGTAGTGAACGCGGGGTAGCACCGCGCACGGCCGAGCGAAAGCGGAGGCAGATAGGTCGTAGGCGGATGGCCGCATGAAGCGGGCATCCGCCTTTCTTTCCAGAAACTGGTCCAACCAGTTGACCTGTTGACCTCTATACGCGAGACTCGGTGACATGGAATTCGCCGCGGTCGCCCGCACCGCCGTCTCCGATACGGTCTTCGGCCAGATCATCGACGCGATCCTGAGCGGCAAACTCGCCCCCGAGGCGACGCTCCCCTCCGAGCGCGAGCTGGCCGAGATGTTCCAGGTGAACCGCCACGCCGTCCGCGAAGCGCTCAAGCGCGTACAGCAGAGCGGGCTGGTCCGCGTCACGCCCGGCGGCAAGACCCGGGTTCTCGACTGGCGCTCGCACGCGGGCCTGGACATACTGACCGCGCTCACTCGCTCCGGCGCGGTACCGGCCAGACGGATCCTGCACGACATCGCGGTGATGCGGCGTTCGGTCGCCGCCGACGCGGCCCGGTTGTGCGCCGAGCACGCCGACGCCGACCAACTGGCGACGGTGCAACGCGCCGCCGCGGCCTATCCGGACGCCACCGCCCCGTTCGGCGCCGTCGTCGATGCCGATCTGGCGTTCTGGGTGGCGATCCTGGACGGCTCCGGCAATCTCGCCTACCGGCTGGCGTTGAACACCCTGGTTTCCGGCTATTTCGGGATCGGTATGGAAGTCGTCGCCGAACTGGGCCTGAACAAGGAATACATCGATCCCGGCGCCCATCGCGCGCTCGCGGAGCACATTGCCCGCCGCGATTCGGCCGCGGCCTACGACACCGCCTACGCCCTGCTCACCCGCCTGGTGGACGCCCAAGCAGCACCGAAAGATTGACCCATTGTTCGACCTGATCGCCCACGCCATACCGGTTTTCGTGCTCTGCCTTGCCCTCGAAGCGGCCTCCTTCCACCTGCTGCCCGACAACGACCAACTCGGCTACCAGTTCCGCGACGCGCGCACCAGCGTGCTCATGGGTCTGGGGAACGTGGTGGTGAACCTCGGCTGGAAACTCGCGGTCGTCGCGGTGTACGCCGCGGCGTACCTGGCCGCTCCGTTCCATCTCCCGACGGACCATCCGCTGACCTGGGTCGCGCTGTTCTTCGCCGACGAGATCGCCTACTACTGGTACCACCGCACGCACCACACGGTGCGCGTGTTCTGGGCCAGCCACGTGGTGCACCACTCCAGCGAGTTCTACAACCTCTCCACCGCGCTGCGCCAGCCGTGGACCCCGTTCAGCTCGCTGCCCTATTGGTTGCCGCTGGCGCTGGCCGGTTTCCCGCCCTGGATGATCCTGCTGCAACAGTCGGTCAGCCTCGTCTACCAGTTCTTCATCCACACCGAGCGCGTCGCAAGGCTATGGCGTCCCGTGGAATTCGTGTTCAACACGCCGTCCCATCACCGGGTGCACCACGGCTCCAACGATCGATACCTGGACAAGAACTACGGCGGCATCCTGATCATCTGGGATCGGCTGTTCGGCACCTTCGAGCCGGAGGACGAACGCGTCCGCTACGGGCTGACGAAGAACATCGAGACGTTCAATCCGGCGAAGGTCGCCACCCACGAGTTCGCCTCGATCTGGCGGGACCTGCGCAGCGCACCTTCGTGGCGCGCCCGCGGCGGCTACCTGTTCCGCGGCCCGGGCTGGACGCCCGCCGACTGATCCGCGCCACCGTGCCCGTCGCCCTCTTCCTCGACGAGCCGCAGCTCGCTCGGCCACCAGATCTTGCGCCCGATCAGGCTGAACAGCGCGGGGATCACGACCGTGCGCACGACGAACGTGTCGAGCAGGATGCCGAGGCCCACCACGATGCCGACCTGAGTCAGGGTGATCAGCGGGAGCACGCCGAGCACGCAGAACACCGCCGCGAGCACGATGCCCGCACTGGTGATCACCGCGCCGGTCACCGACACCGCCCGCACCATGCCATGCGTGGTGCCGTGCCCAGGAGTCTCCTCGCGGGCCCTGGTCACCAAAAAGATCGTGTAGTCGACGCCGAGCGCGACCAGGAACAGGAACGCGAACAGCGGCACGCTGATGTCCAGCGCCGGGAACCCGAACACGTGCTCGCTCATCCAGCTGCCCAGCCCGAGCGCCGCCAGCGCGCTCAACACCGTGACCGCGACGAGCAGCAGCGCGGCAGGCACCGCGCGCAGCAGCACCAGCAGCACCACCAGCACGACGACCAGGATCAGCGGAATGATCAGCTTGCGGTCGCGACTCGCGGCCGTCTGGACGTCCAGCGCCTGGGCATCGGCGCCGCCGACGATCGCGTCGGCGCCCGGCACCTGGGCCACCGACGCGCGCAGCGCCTCGATCGTGTCGAAGGCACGTGCGGAAGACGGCGGCGCGTCGATCACCACGGCCCACCGGGTCAGCCCGGTCGGCGAGGTGCCGGTCTGCCAGGTCATCACCACGCCCTCGGTGCGGTGGAACGCCGCGTCGACCTCCACCACCGCGTCGCTGCGCGCGAGGACGATCGCGGGATCGGAAGCGCCGGAGGGGAAATGCCGAGCGAGGGCGTCGAATCCCTCCACCGACTCCGCGCGAACCCGGAACTGCTCGGTCTGCGACAGGCCCACCTGCGTCGACAGCAATCCGGTCGCGCAGATGGCCAGCACCACGAGCGCGGTTCCGGCGACCACCGCGGGCCTGCGCACCACCCACGCGGCGACCGCGTGCCAGACGCCCTCGTTCGCGGTGTCGCGATCGTCGGCCTCCGGCACGAACGGCCAGAACACGTTGCGTCCGCACAACGCGAGCGCGGCGGGCAGCGCGAGCAGGACGAACACCACCGCGACCAGCAATCCCAGCGCGGCCATCACACCGAGACTGCGCGTGCTGGGCACGGAGGCGAGCACCAGCACGAGCAGGGCGGCGACCACCGTGATGTTGCTGGCCAGGATCGCGGGCCCGGCGCGCCGCACCGCGTGTCGCAATGCCGTGCGGTGGTCGGCTTCCCGATGCAGTTCGTCCCGATAACGCGACACCAGTAGCAGCGCGTAGTTGGTGCCCGCACCGAACACCAGCACACTCGTGACACCGGAGGTCGAGCCGTCGAAGGTCAGGGCGGTCACACGCGCCAGCGCGGTTCCGGCGCCGGTGGCCACCCGATCGGCCGCGCCGACCACCGCGAGCGGCACCAGCCACAGCACCGGGGAGCGGTACGTCGCGATCAGCAGCACGGCGACGACCATCGCGGTCACCGCCAGCAGGGTGACGTTGGCGCCGGAGAACGAGTCGGCGATGTCGGCGCCGAACGCCGGACCGCCGGTGACCTGCAGGACGAGTCCGTCGGGCAGGCCCTCCCGCGCGACGGCACGGATGTCCCCGATCCGGTCGGTCAGCGGGAATCCGCTCAGGGCGGCGTCCACGGGCACTTGTCCGATCGCCGCTTTCCGGTCCGGCGAAGCGAGCAGGTCGCTCGGGCCGGGTGTCCGTCCCGACGCGCGGGCCACCGCCGCCACGGTGGCGTTGCGGTCGTCCTCGGTCAGCTCGCCGTCATCGGCGCGCGTGACCACGATGATCGCGGCGGCCGACCCCGCGTCCGGGAACTCCTCGAGCGCCTGTTCGACTCGCGCCGATTCGGCGGAGGCCGGTAGCGCGGTAGGGGCCTGCCCGGCGGACTCGTTCTCGCCCACCGCGCCGATCAGGCCGACGGAGGCCGCGGCGAGCACCACGAGCAGCACCCACGAGGTCCGGGCGGTCACCACCGACGCATAGCGATCCCAAGCGCTCACCCCGCCAACTCTCTCAGAAACCGAGCCGCGATGGCCGAACTGCCCGACGCGGACCCGCGCGCCGCGCACCGCCTGCTGGTCGCCGTCGTCCACGCGATGCGCGAGCATCACCACGGGCTGACCGGCGAGTGAACGCCTCCGCCGGGGCGCGGGTCAGTCCCGCAGCGCCTGCTCGCGCAGCGATTTCAAGGTCTTCGACAGAATCCGTGAGACCTGCATCTGCGAACACCCGATGCGCTGGGCGATCTGCTCCTGGGACATCGAGTCGAAGAAGCGCATCACCAGCACCTGCTTCTCACGTTCCGGCAGAGCCGCCAGCAGCGGCTTGACCGCCAGGTAGTTCTCCACGGTGCTGAAGTCCGGGTCTTCGGCGCCGAGCGAGTCCAGCAGCGAGGGACCGCCGGATTCGGAGTCGTCGGTGTCCGAGGCGGCATCGATCGAGGAGGTCTGGTAGGCGTTGCGGGCGATGAGCGCCTGGGTCACCTCGTTCAGGTCCGCGCCCAGTTCCTCTGCGATCTCCCGCGCCCGCGGCATCCGGCCCAGCCGCTGCGACAGGATCTCCACCGTCGGACCGATGGTGGACTGGATCTCCTTGAGCCGCCGTGGCACTCGCACCGACCAGGCGTAGTCGCGGAAATGCCTGCGCACTTCACCCATGATCGTCGGCACCGCGAACGACAGGAAGGTCGCGCCGTGCCCCGGATCGAAGCGGTCGACGGCGGCGAGCATGCCCACCCGAGCGATCTGCAACAGGTCCTCGAAGCTCTCGCCGCGGCCGCTGAACTTGCGGGCGATGTGTTCGGCCAGCGGCAGGCAACGTTCGATCAGCTCGGTGCGCACGGCGTCCCGGCGTGGATCGTCCGGGGCCAGCGCGGCCAGTTCGGCGAAGAGCGGCTCGATATTGTCGTAGGTGTCTCCCCGCGATTTGCGCTTGGAAGCGACCTGATTCGACTCGCTACTCATTATTCGAGCCGCCGCGCACCCAACGGAAGTCGACGACGGTCGGGTAGCCGCCCACAGCGGAGTCGTGTGCGCCTCGGGTGGCCGAGACCGAATCCGTGAGCGTCGCCACGATGTGCCAGCCGAAGCCGGACTCGTCCGGGCTGGCGTCCGACACCGTGACGGTGGAGACGCGCACCTCCACCGCGTCGTCCTCGAAGCCGAACGCGCACTCCAGCTCCGCCCCATCCACCGCGTCCAGCACCAGGGCGCTGGCCACCTCGTCGAGGGCCAGCCGGATGTCGGTCACCTCGTCGATGCCGAAATCGGCCATGAGCACGACGGTCTCGGCCAAGGCACGCAACATCGCGAGCTGTTCGGACACCGCGGGCACCCGCACGCTGATCGTGCCGGTCCGCGTCGTAGCGGGAGGAGTCCCCTCACCCTTGCTCATGCACCGCTCCCAGAAGTCGCGCCGTCCGTCGGAGCGCCAAGCCTACGCCCTCCTCCGTAGTGAACTCGATCGGCCACGGCTCGGCGCGCGCGTCTTCGTCCGGGGACGGCTGATCGCGAGGGGCCGCGACGCGGACGCGCGCACTCCCCACAACGGCTGCCGACAACGTTGACCAGCGCGTTCGTCCGATGCGACCGGCTCGGCCACTCGATCGACCGCCGGTAGGCACCCCCGACATCACTGGGCCCCCGAAGCGCCGGTTCGTCCTGGGGGAAGACGCCGACGGCCGTCCCCGATGGCGCGCACCAGATCGGCGTAGGCGATCTCCAGTTCGGCCAGCCGGGTCCATGCCGCGTGCATGCGCTCGCCTCCCGGATCGTCGTGCATCAGCAGATGGAACGCGTCTTCCGCGACGGCGGCCATCCGGTCGATCATCTCCCCCAGGCTCTCGTGGTGCACCCGCACCGCGGGGTCGGCGCACGGCAGGTGCAGCGCCGCCCAGGTGTCGATCCGTTCGACCAACTCGGCGCGCCGCCGCGTCCCGACCGATTCCCGTGCGTCCTCCCGGCGCCGCCGGTGCAGTTCGGTCAGCTCGCGCGCCCACCGGCTCACCGGGCCCTGCACGTGCTGGCCGCCCAGCGCGCACAGCAGTGCGCTCGGACTCGGCAGCGCCGAATCCTCGGACAGCTTCCGCGGTCGCGCACGCTGGACCAGCATCGGCCTACCTCCCCGGCACGACCGCACCGCTCGTACGGCCGGTCGGCCAAGCCTTCATCAGGACAGCGTTCATTCCGGATCGGGCATGCCCGCTGCGGGCGGACGCAAACTCACAGGGGCGCAGTGAGTTCGAGATGGATGCCGTCGGGATCGGAGAACGACAGGATCGCGATGCCGAAATCGGCCATCTCGGTGATCTTCCCGTGTTCGATGCCCGCATCGGCCAGGCGAGCGGCCGCGGCCACCAGATCGTCCCGCGCCGGGACGGTGAAGCTGAGATGGTCCAAACCCACACGTTCGGAATCGAATCGGTCCGCCGGATCGGCGACCGGACGCAGGCCGAGCAACATGCCGTTGGCCTGGAACACCACCCCGCCGAACAGTCGCATCGGGTCGGCGCGCACCTCCGGATCGTCGGGGCTGCCTGGCGATTCGGCGGCGATGGGGAAACCGAGCACATCTCGGTAGAAGGCACGCGACCGGGCGATGTCGGTCACGGTCAACCGGATGTGATGCGTCCCGGTCGTTTCGATCATGGTCACGCTCCCAAACGAGGTACGGCGGGTTCGATCGGCTCCCCGGTTCGCTCGGCGGCGAGCCGTCTCGCGATGACGGTAGGACAGAATTCCGGCGGAACCGAGTGTCGCAAACGACATCTTCGGTACCGTTTCCGACATGGACGTCGTCGTCTTCGTGGTGGACGGCGTAGCCGATTTCGGATACGCCGCCCTACTGGAAACCTTCAACACCGCCAACGCCGTGCGCACCGAGCTGCCCGACCCGCCGCAGCCGTGGCGGGTGCACAGCGCGTCGTTCGGCGCCACGGTGCGGTCGGGCAACGGCCACACCGTGCCGACGACCCCGCTCGACGAGCTCGGCGACGGATTCGATCTGATGATCGTGCCCGCCGTGAACGTCCTGGAGGCCGCGGCGCTGATCGACCTGGTTTCCGCACCCGCCAGCCGTCCGGTGCTCGACCGGCTGGTCGCGGCCCGCGATCGGGGCGCTCACCTCGCCGGCGCCTGCACCGGAACGTTCTTCCTGGCCGAGGCGGGCGTGCTGGACGGCTCCCCCGCGACCACGAGCTGGTGGCTCGGCCCCAGCTTCCGGCGCCGCTACCCACACGTGGAACTCGACGAGGGGCGCACGCTGTGTCGCGGTCGAGGCGTCACCACCGCGGGCGCCGCGCTCTCGCACATGGACCTGGCGCTGTCGCTGATCGCGAGCAAGAGCCCGGCCCTGGCCGAACGCGCCATGCGCTACCTGGCGGTGGGCGCGGGCCGACCGCAACGCGAGTTCATCGTCCCCGAGATCATCGCCCGCGGCGATTCCGTCACCGCCGCCTTCGAACGCTGGGTTCGCGCACACCTCGGCGAGAATTTCCGGATATCCCAGGCCGCTCGCGCCGTCGGCGTCACCGAACGCAGCCTGCAACGGGCCACCCACGCCGAACTGGGCATGTCCCCCACGGAATTCGTGCACGACATCCGCCTGGAACGCGCCGTGCAACTGCTGCGCACCACTTCGCTCACGGTGGACGCGGTGGCCGCCAAGGTGGGTTATCTCAACGCCGGAACACTGCGCGGATTGTTCCGCCGCCGCCGGGGCATGTCGATCTCCGAGATCCGCATGACGCGCGTGTCGTATTGAGCCGCGGTAGGCACGACGCCGGATGTCATGCGGCGGCTACTGCCCGACGGCCCAACTCCGGGAACGGTATCGGCCGGACAGCCCGCGCTAGGAGGACTCGGTGACCGATCGGCAGCACACGACCACATCCGACGAGGAGCGGCCCCCCGCGCCCTCCGCGACGAGCGCACACGACACCGCGCGGCTCGGCGTGGTGGTCGCCGCACTCGGCGTGGTGTTCGGCGACATCGGCACCAGTCCGATCTACACCATCCAGACGGTGTTCAACCCTGCCGACCCACATCCGGTGCCGGTGAGCGTGGACAACGTGTACGGCGTGGTCTCGCTGATCTTCTGGTCGGTCACCATCATCGTCACCGTCACCTACATCCTGCTGGCCCTGCGCGCCGACAACGACGGCGAGGGCGGCATCATGGCGCTGATCACGCAGCTGCGGCGGTGGGGCTCGCAGCACGGCCGACGGCAGACCGCGGCGCTGGCGGCGCTGGGCATCTTCGGCGCTTCGCTGTTCTTCGGCGACAGCATGATCACTCCGGCGATCTCCGTGCTGTCCGCCGTCGAGGGAATCGAGGTCGTACAACCGTCGCTGGCGGATTTCGTCGTACCGATCACCGCGGTCATCATCGTGACGCTGTTCCTGGTGCAGCGCCGGGGCACCGCGGCAGTGGGCCGGGTGTTCGGGCCGGTGATGATCGCCTGGTTCGCCGTCATCGGAGCGTGCGGGGTGGCGGGCATCGCCGATCATCCGCAGATTCTTCGAGCCCTGTCACCGACCTACGCGCTCGGCTTCCTGTTCGGCCATTTCGGCACCGCCTTCTTCGCCTTGGCCGCGATCGTCCTCGCGGTGACCGGAGCCGAGGCGCTGTACGCCGACATGGGTCATTTCGGTCGCCGGGCGATCACCCGTGGCTGGCTGTTTCTGGTGTTCCCGGCGTGCATCCTCAGCTATTTCGGCCAAGGCGCACTGATCCTCGACGATCCCGGTCACGTCAGCAGCCCGTTCTTCCTGCTCATGCCCGCATGGGGCCGCCTGCCGCTGGTGCTGTTGGCCACCGCCGCTACGGTGATCGCGTCGCAGGCGGTGATCACCGGCGCGTATTCGGTGGCATCCCAGGCCGCCCGGCTCGGCTACCTGCCACGGCTGCGCATCGCGCACACCTCGGAGGCGACGGTCGGCCAGATCTACGTGCCGTGGATCAACTGGCTGCTGATGGTCTCGGTGCTCACCCTGGTGTTCGCCTTCCGCAGTTCGGCGGCGCTGGCCTACGCGTTCGGCATGGCGGTGACCGGCACGATCACCATCACCACGCTGTTGTTCTTCTACGTCGCCCGCGCCCGCTGGAATATCCCGCTCTGGCTGCTCGCCCTTGGCGCCGTCCCCCTGCTGTCGGTGGACCTGCTGTTCGTCGCGGCCAACCTGACCAAGCTCGTGCACGGTGCGTGGCTGCCGCTGCTGATCGGTCTCACCGCGTTCACCATCATGACCACCTGGCAACGCGGGCGCGACATCGTCACCGCCGAACGCGAACGGCGGGAGGGGGCGCTGCGCGAGTTCGTCGACCACTTGCACGCGGGCGACCCGTCGATACTCGAGGTCCCCGGCACGGCCGTCTTCCTCAACCGAGGCAAAAGAACCGCGCCGCTGGCCTTGCGGGCCAACGCCGAACACAACCACGTGCGCCACGCGCACGTCGTGATCATGTCGATCGAGACCGAACCCGTGCCGCGGGTTCCGGCGGACGAACGGATCAGCGTCGATTCCCTCGGCTACACCGAAGACGGCATCATCCACGTGTGCGCCCGGTTCGGCTACATGGAGTCGCAAGACGTGCCCGGTGCGCTGGCATTGCTCGACCCCGCTGTCACCGAGGGACCGTTGCAGCTGGACCGTGCGTCCTACTTCCTGTCGAAGATCGAGCTGCGCCCCGGTACCGAGCCGACGATGGCCCAGTGGCGCAAGCGGCTGTTCATCGCCACCTCCTACATCACCGCCGACGCCGCCGAGCAGTTCGGCCTACCCCGCGAGCGCACGGTGATCATGGGCGCTCACATCGAGATCTAGGCGCGCACACCCTGGTTCCGTCTCGGACCGTCTCCGTCCCGGTGCGTTCGCGGTTCAGAAGGCTCCCCCACCGACGGGCACGCTCGCCCCGGTGATCCAGCGGGCCTCCTCCGACGCCAGAAAGCCGACCACGTCGGCGATGTCGTCGGGCTCGCCCATGCGGCCGAGCGGAATAGATTGGAGGGTCTGCTGATTCGCCCCGATCACCCCTGACGCGGCGAGTGCGTCGGTGCGCACCGCACCGGGCAGCACGCTGTTGGCCGTGATGCCGCGCGAGCCGAGTTCCCTGGCCAGCACCCGAACCAGCTGCTCTACGGCGGCCTTGCTGGCGCCGTAGACACCCGAGCCCGGCCGGTGGGTCAGTGTCGCGCCGGAGGACACGACGACGATGCGGCCGTTGTCGCGCAACCGCTTCGCGGCCTCACGCAGGGCGACGAACGTCGCCTTGGTGTTGACCGCGAACATCAGCTCGAAGTCCTCGTCGGTGGCCTCGGCTATCGAGCCGAAACGCGCGACGCCCGCGTTGTTCACGAAGACGTCCACGCCGCCGAAACGCTCCTCGGCGGCGTCGAACAACCTGCGCGGGCCCGCCGGGTCGGCGACGTCGGCCCGCACCGCCCACGCCTGCCCACCGGAGCCCTCGATGGCGGCCACCACCTGTTCGGCGGCCGGCCGGTTCGATCGGTAGTTGACGACGACGGCGGCTCCCCTCGCGCCCATGCGCTCGGCGATGGCGCGACCGATGCCGCGGGATCCTCCGGTGACGATCGCGACCGGCATCTCACCTCCATTGATGACCATGGCGATAGTCGAGATCATCAACTAAATCAGCGAGGATGTCAACTGTCGATGACATAGACTTTCCCCATGCCGACCGATGATCAGGGGCTCGCACCCGCTTTCGCACGGCTGCACCGCGAGATCAGCGCCCTCTACACCTCGATCGCGCGACGCCTCGAATTGACGAGTCAGCAAGCCGAATTGCTGTGCCTGCTCGGCGCCGACCGGCCGCCGTCGTTCGGGGAGCTGGCCGCGACGCTCGGTTGTGACAAGACCAATGTGACCGGCATGGTCGACCGGCTGGAGCGGCGAGGGCTACTCGTCCGGGAGACCGACCCGGGAGACCGCCGCGTGACTCGCGCCGTTCCCACCGAACAGGGCTCGGCGGTGCGGCACAAGTTCCGCGCGGAGCTGGAGCACGAACTGGCCCGCAGGCTTCCCGGCATCGACCGAAGTCGATTGATCGGCCTCGTGACCGCGACGGCGACAGCCTTGGCCGAACATCGGTGAAAATCTAACGTCGCTGAAACCGACAGCACGCATAGGCCATACCTACTGTTTTGGTTATGCGAACTAACTTTTGCGCAGCATTGCGGCACCCGTCGTTCGAGTAGTTCGCTACTCGTGTGCGGGCACGACTGTGACCAGAGAATGGCGATAGCTGGTGCGACAACGCCGTCGACGCCACGCTCACCTCGATCACGGAGTCACCATGCCTGCCAAAAAGAATTCACCAGCCCGCCGGACGCACACCGGAAACGATGACCTTCTCGCCGCCCTGCGCAAATTCATCCGCAGCAAGGGAGAGAACTTCCTCGAAGACCCCAATATCTCCTCGATCGGCATCGGCCACAAGCAAGTCGACGGAAAATCGACCGGCGAGATCGCGGTGCAGTTCACCGTGCACGAGAAGGTGTCCGAACCGGAGGCGCTGGAAGCGCTTGGGACGTCGGCGATTCCGGAGACCGTCACCGTCGACGGGATCGAGGTACCGACCGACGTGCTACAGCGCACGTTCGAGCCGGCCTTCCGGCTGGTCACCGAAGCGGCCGCGCCCGAGCGCAAGTCGCGTCTCGACCCGATCGTGCCGGGAATCAGCGTTGCCCACCCGAGCACCACGGCGGGGACGATCGGTTGCGTCGTCTACGACCGGGACGACGGAACACCGTATGTGCTGAGCAATTGGCACGTCCTGAACACCGCGGCGGGCAAGCTCGGCGACGACGTCGTGCAGCCGGGCCCGCGCGACGACAACCGGGTCGACCGCAACCGGCTCGGCAAGCTGATCCGATCCCATCTCGGCACGGCGGGCGACTGCGCCGTCGCCGACATCGAGAACCGGCGGTTCAGCGCCGCGATCATGGGCCTGGACGTCGTCCCGGACCGCCTCGGCGAACCCGAGCTGGGCGACAAGGTGATCAAGAGCGGCCGGACCACCCAGGTCACCCACGGCATGGTGCGGCGCGTCGACGTGGTCGCCAAGATCGACTATCACGGCGTGGGCACCAGAAGCATCGGCGGCTTCGAGATCGGGCCCGACCCGGACCATCCCGCGGTCGACGGCGAGATCAGCAGCGGCGGCGACTCCGGATCGGCGTGGATTTTCGAGCTCCCCGACGGCAAGACCAGCACCGTGCTGGCCGGATTGCATTTCGCAGGCGAGACGGGCGAGGATACCGACGAGCACGCGCTCGCCTGCCTGCCGCAATCGGTGTTCGAGAAGCTCGGCATCACCTTGACCCCGCCGGCCACGGAGGAAGCCGCGGCCGTCGCCGGATACGACCCGAATTTCCTCGCGTCGCCGATTCCGGCCCCCGAGGTGGACGCCGAGGTCCGCCCCGACGTGGCGACCACCTTGGACGGCGCCGATGTCCTGCACTACACGCATTTCTCCCTCGCGATGCGCCGCTCGCGCCGCTTCGCCATCTGGGTGGCCTGGAACATCGACGGCGGCTCGATCAAGAAGCTGTCGCGGAAGAAGATCGACTTCGTCAAGGACGCGCGGCTCGACGCGGACGCCCAGGTCGGCAACGAGTTGTACCGCGACAACCGGCTCGATCGCGGCCACCTCGCCCGCCGCGCGGACCTGCTGTGGGGCAGCCTGCCCGAAGCCAAGAAGGCCAACGAGGATTCGTTCTTCTACACCAACATCACCCCGCAGATGGACGACTTCAACCAGAGCATGCGCGATGGGGTCTGGGGGCGGCTCGAGGACGCCGTCTTCGCCGACGTCACCGTCGACGACCTCAAGGTCAGCGCGTTCGGCGGCCCGGTCTTCACCGACGACGACCAGGAATTCCGGCAGGTCAGGATTCCGCGCGAGTTCTGGAAGGTCATCGCGTTCCGGGAGAACGGCGAACTGAAGGCCCGCGGCTTCCTGCTGAGCCAGAACCTGGACCAGCTGGAAGTGCTCGATCTCGACGAGTTCCGCGTCTTCCAGGTGCCGCTGACCGAGATCGAGCAGCGAGCCCGCTTCCACTTCCCGCAAGCGCTGCGGGACGCGGACCTGCAACTGGCGCCGGAGGAAGTGGCCGCCCCCTTGAACTCGGTCGCGGATATCCAATGGTGAAGCGGAGCGACCTATACGGCGCGTGATTTCGGGGGCGCGGTATATCCCTCGGCGAATTCGATGAAGTTCTGCACGACGGTCTCGGCCTCCCGCCGAACACTGCGCTTGAGGAGTAGTCCGGGCAGCAAGAGCGAGGATTGCAGCTCGGTGTGATACCAGACCTGCGAGCCCGCGCGATCCTCGGCGACTTCGAACCAGCCACCGCCGCCGACGCCGACACAGCTGTCCACGACCTGCCACGACACTCGGTCCGCGGTCCAGTCGTATTCCAGCACCTGGAGATCGGACTTGCCGAGCGGAGTCTCCGCGGTGACGTAGACCCGCTGCGGACGACCGGATTCACCGCGGGTGGCCACGCGCGCATCCGAATGCGTCGACCATTCGGGAAGCATTTCGATCGCGGCGACCGCATCGAACACCCGGGTGGGATCGACGCCGACGGTGAAATGGATATCGGTTTTTACGCGCATAACTCCTCCACCCCCGGGATCAACCCGGCCGATTCTGCCCGTGTCGCTTCCCATCCGTCAATACGCGTTCGACTCGCAACCAGCATTCCGTCGCAAAGAGCGATGTCAGAGCCAAAAATAAGTCGCCAGCTACCAGTTAGCTATTCTGGATTCCAATTGTTACCGGCGAGTATAAAAGTGGGATCGCAAGAGTTTCGCCGCGGTGCTCGTGTGCGATATGCCGATCCAACCGTGGCGAGGGTGTTCATTCTGTCCGTGAGCGGTATTCATGCCACCGGTCCGTCGCGGCCCACACGGCCTACTTCGGGTTCTTTCGCATGGGCTCGAACCACCCCGCCGCGCGCCTTGGCCACAGCGATCCGACTCGTCATGGGCATGCCCGCCCTGGCCGACAACCGATACGGCCAGGGCTGACGGACAGGCCGTGCAGGCGCGTTCCCATGCGCTCGGCCGACAGTTCTACCGTGCCGTCTCCGTCCAGGTGACCGGCAGTTCGTGGACGCCGTAGATATTCATGTCGGTCCGGAGTTTCACCGCACCGGCGGGGATGGCGAGCTCGAGCGTCGGGAAGCGGCGCAGCAGTCCGGCGAAACCGGCGCGCATCTCGATGCGGGCCAGTTGCTGGCCGAGGCATTGGTGGACGCCGTGGCCGAAGGACAGGTGGCCGCGAGCCTTGCGGTGCAGGTCCAGGGTGTCGGGATGGTCGAAACGCTGGGGGTCGTGGTTGGCGGCCAGCAGCGAGACGACCACGGTGGAACCCTTGCCGATCGTTTCACCGCCGAGTTCGATGTCGTCGGTGGCGTAGCGATAGAAGATGTCGGCGACCGACAGGTAGCGCATGAGTTCCTCGACGGCGTCGGGAAGCAGATCCGGGTCCGCGCGCAGTTCGGCCAGCTGCTCGGGGTGCTCCAGCAGCGCGAAGGTGCCGAGCGCGAGCATGTTCGCGGTGGTCTCGTGGCCCGCGAGCAGCAGCAGGAAGGCGATGCCGGTCAGCTCCTCGATGGTGAGGTCGTCGTGGCGGGCCAGGTCGGACAGTATGTCCTCGCCGGGTTCGGCGCGCTTGCGTGTGACCAGTTCGGCCAGGTACGTCGTCATCGCGCCGTACGCCGCCATCTTCTCCTCGAGCGATTGGTCCTTGACCAAGAACTTGGCCGAGTTGACCTGGAAGGTCTCCCGGTCTGCGTACGGCACACCGAGCAGCTCGCAGATCACCAGCGAAGGCACCGGCAGCGCGAACTCCTCGACCAGGTCGACCGGCGGGGTCAGCCGCGCCATCTGGTCCAATTGCCGCTCGGCGATGTCGATGATGTGCTCCTCGAGCTGCCTCATCCGTTTGACGGTGAACGCGCCGGTCAGCTTGCGCCGCAGCCGGGTGTGGTCCGGCGGGTCCATGGCGATGAACAAGCCCGGCACCTGCGGTGACGGTTCGGTGGCGACGGGCATGCCGGGTGTCTCGTACGGCACGTGGACGATGCCGATGTCCTGGCGGGAGCTGAACCGGGTGTCGGCCATGAGCCGGCGGACCGCGTCGTAGCCGGTGACGAGCCAGCCCTCGTGACCGTCGGGGAAGATCAGGGGGCTGACCGGGCGAAGCTCTCGCAGCCGGGTGATCTCGCGGGGTGGGTCGAAGGGTCCCGCGTCGCGCTCCAGGGGGAGGCCGTGCGGGATGGGGGCCGTCTGACTCATCGGGTTTCCTCTCGCTGCGATTGTCGAACGATGGTGATCGCGCCGGACGGGCACAGCTGGGCCGCCTCACAGACGGCCTGCTCCCACTCGGGCGCGGGTGTGAGGTCCAGCGGCGCCACCCGGCCGTCCTCCGGGTCCTGGTCGAATACTCCAGGGGCGGTCAGTGCGCACATTCCGGCGCTGACGCAGCGCTCACGGTCCACTCTGAGTTCCACCGGCTACCCCTTTTCCGAGGTGACCGGGAGAGCGCGCACACCGTGGGCAAGTGCACTGCTGCACAGCGGCGTCCGGAACACCTTCCTGAGCCCTGTCATTGCTGAACTGTTCACAGGAGAACTGTCGCCCGACTGGCTGACACCGACCTGATACCGGCCTGACACGCCGCCGATACGACGTTCGCCCTGGTCAGGGCGAAAAGGTCGCCTTCACTACCCACTGCCTGGCACGCGCCGTTCGCGCACACAGCGAACGGCCCTACAGCACCGGCAGGTATCTCGACGCGCATCGCCTCCGCGCAGAGCCGATCAGAGCGCGTATGCGCTTGCTCTCCGGCCGGCCGACATCTCCGCACGCTGCGGCCGACCGGTGTCGGTCGCCGCCATCGGAGCGGTTGTCACCCCGGGGACGGGCGGCCCGGTTCACCGCCGAGAGTCCACGGCAGAATGGGCCGGTGCAGATCGGGATGCTTGGACCGCTCGAGATCCGACTAGACGACGGCGGATTGATAGAGGTACCGGGCGCTCGGTTGCGGGCGCTGTTGATCGCGCTCGCGCTCGAACCAGGTCGCGTAGTCCCGAAAGCGACGCTGGTCGACTGGATTTGGGGTGAGCAACCGCCCGCCGACGCGGCGAATGCCTTGCAGGCACTGGTCTCCCGGCTGCGCAGGGTGCTGCCGGACGGGGCGCTCGACGGGCAGCCGGGCGGATACCGGCTGACGGTGGAACCCCACGCCGTCGACGCCCTGCGGTTCGAACGGCTTCTCGACCAGGCCCGCGGCGGTGACGACGCGCGACAGGCCCAGCTCCTGCGCGAGGCCGTCGAGCTGTGGCGCGGTGCGCCGATGCAGGACGTCGGAATACCGGACAGCGAGGCTTTCGACGCGGTGGTCACCCGGCTGGAGGGGCTGCGCCTCGCCGCCATGGAGGATCGGTACGAAGCGGAGGTCCGCCTCGGCCGGGGTACGGAGCTGATCGCCGAGCTGACCGAGCTGGTGGCCCGGCACCCCGTGCGGGAACGGCTCGTCGCCGCGCTGATGCGCGCGCTCGGCGCCGCGGGTCGTGGCGCCGAGGCGCTGATCGCGTACCAGCGCGCACGGGAGGCACTCGCCGACACGCTGGGCGTCGATCCTTCGCCGGAACTCTCCGCATTACACGTGGCGCTCCTGCGCGGCGAAGTGCGAACGGAGGAGAACCACCGCAACACGAACCTGCGGGCCGAGTTGACCGAATTCGTCGGCAGATACGCCGATATCGCCGCCGTGCGCGAACTCATCGCGAACCATCGGCTCACCACGTTGACCGGTCCTGGCGGCTCGGGCAAGACCAGGTTGGCCCTCGAAACCGCGCGAACCATGCTCGACGACCTGCCCGACGGGGCCTGGCTGGTGGAACTGGCGTCCGTCGGCGCGAGTGGCGACATGGCGCAATCCGCCCTCGCCGCGCTCGGACTCCGCGACGCGCTGCTCGGCGGCGCACCGAACGCGGAACCGATGGACCGGCTCGTCGCGGCGATCCGCGAGCGCGAAACGCTGTTGATCCTGGACAACTGTGAGCACGTGATCGAGTCCGCGGCGGCGTTCGCCCACCGGCTGCTCGGAGAGTGCGGGCGGCTGCGGATCCTCGCTACCAGCCGCGAACCGCTCGGCATCATGGGCGAGGCGTTATGGCAGGTCGAGCCGTTGGCGTTGCCCGCGCAGGACGCGGATCCCGGCGAGATCGAGTCATCCCCGGCGGTGCAGCTGTTGCGGGACAGGGCCGGTGCGGTGCGTCAGGATCTCGCGGCCGATGCTCCCACCTTGTCGACCATGGCGCGCGTCTGCCGGGCCCTCGACGGAATCCCCCTGGCGATCGAACTGGCCGCGGCCAGACTGCGCACCATGTCCCTCGACCAGCTCGCCCACCGCCTCGATGATCGATTCCGCCTGCTGACCGGCGGCAGCCGTACCGCGATCCCGCAGCACCGGACGTTGCGAGCGGTGGTCGACTGGAGCTGGGAGCTGCTCACCGACTCCGAACGGATGGTTCTGCGCAGGCTCGCGGTGTTCTCCGGCGGCGCGAGCCTGGAGGCGGCCGAGCAGGTCTGCGCGGGGCCCGAAGCCCAGGGCGAGGAGAGCATGGCGGTCGAGCGGTGGGAGGTGCTCGAGCTGCTGACCGCGCTGACCGAGAAATCGCTGCTGCGTACCGTGGAGGACAGCGGGCCGCGCTTCCGGATGCTGGACACGATCAAGCAGTACGCCCGGGACCGGCTCGAGGAGTCGGGCGAATCGGATTCGGCGCGCCGAGCGCATCTCGCGTACTTCACCGAACTCGCCGACATCGCGGAGCCGCACCTGCGCCGCGCCGAGCAATTGGAGTGGCTCGCCACGCTCGAGGTCGAACACGACAACATCGCCGTCGCGATGCGTGGCGCGCTCGCGGCCGCGGACGCGACCGGGGCGATGCGGCTCGCGGCGGCCGCGGGCTGGTACTGGTGGCTCGGCGGCCACAAGGCCGAGGGCATGGAGCTGATCACCGCGGCTGCCGACACGTCCGGCGAGGTGGACGACGAGATCAGGGCCAGGGTGTACGGGCTGGTCGTGCACTTCATGAGCTCCGGGCCGAGTGACGAGCACCAAGTGGAGGAATGGATCCACAAGGCATACCTGTTCAGCCGGCGCAGTCGGGGGCGATACCCGCTGCTGGCGTTCGTCGCAGCGCTGGAACGCATGTTGCAGGGGCCGGACGCGTTGCTGCCCGCGTTCGAACCGCTGCTCACCGATGACGAGCCTTGGGTGCGGGCGCTGGCCCGGCTCCAGCTCGGCAAGGCGCGGATCGCGCTGGGACAGCAGGGGCGGGAGGCGGACGAGTATCTGGAGACGGCGCTCGCCGAGTTCCGGACCATCGGCGAGCGCTGGGGGATCTCGTTCGCTCTGACCGAACTGGCGAATCGAATCGCCATGCGCGGTGAGTTCGCCGGTGCGTGCGAGCATCTCGACCAGGCGATCGCGGTGGTCACCGAGGTCGGCGCGATCGAGGACGTTTTCTTGATGCGGGCGCGGCAGGCTCAGCTGTACTGGCTGCTGGGCGATGCGGAGGCGAGTGCGGCCGCCATGGCCGAGGCGCAGCGGCACGCGGATCGCTCCGCTTGGCCGAACGCACTGGCCGAACTCGCCCTGACCAGGGCGGAGCTGGCTCGTTGGAGCGACGACACCGAGCAGGCGTACCGGCAGATCGATCTCGCGACAACCCTCCTCGGCAGCGATGCCGAGCAGCGCTACGTCAGGGCGCGGACCCACAACCTGCTCGGCTACCTCGCCGACGGGCTCGATGAAGCCCGCGAACACCACGACGCGGCCTTCCAGGCGGCATCCGATGCGGGATACGCGCCTTTGACCGCTCAGGTGCTCGTCGGGATCGCCGACCTGGCGCAACGCGCCGACCACGATGAGCAGGCCGTCCGGCTGCTCGCGGCGAGTGCCGCAGTGCGCGGCCTGTCCGACCGTTCCCAACCGGATGTGGAACGGATCGAGCAGACAGCACGACGTCGCCTCGGCGAAGTGCGGTTCACCGAGGCGACGAAGGAGGGTGCGCAGGCGAGCTGGCGTGAACTGGTCGCCACTGCGCTCGCTTGCTGAACATGGCGAAAACAGTTGTGCGACACCGACCTGGTGTCGCACACCTGTTGGACAATGTGCGCGGGACGGGGTGGCGGGAGCGCAGTATCAGGCGGCCGTGGCGTGCTGGATGACAATGTTGCCGTAGGAGTTGCGCGCGTACACCCGCACGATGTCCTCCTCGCCCTGCGACCGGTCGACCGGTTGCATCCGGTTGCGCACGGTCCCGTGCTGGGCGTTGGTTTCCAGCTGCACCGCGCTACTCGGGCTGATTCCGACCTGGAGCTCGCCCATGGACGTTTCCAGCCGGAGCACGCCGCGCGACGCCTCACCGATACGGATGTCGCCTTTGGCGGTTTTCGCGGTTACCGAATCACGCGGGCGCTCGACGGTGATGTCGCCCGCGGATATCTCCAGGTCGCATTCGCCGAGTTCGCCTGCGCCCAGCAATCGGCCCACCGCGGCGGTGCCCTTCAGCTGGGAGCCGGTGGGTACCTCGATGGTCAGCTCGATCGACGGGTTGCCGCCGAACGGGGTGTAGGTCCGCCAGTCTTTCGGCGTTCGCACGGTCAAAGTGCCTGCGGTGAATTCGATCTGGGTTTGCGCGGCGGCGCGCACGTCACCCTTTTTGGATGCGTCGGCCGGACGGACCTCCACGACGGTGTCGATACGGTCCGAGGCGATCACCGTGACCGCACCGGAGAGCACGTCGATCGTGACGGCGATCGGTTCCGGGGTCTCGAACGTCGGCATGGCTGTCTCCTGTGTGTGAATTGGTTGGCGTGTGAAATGCGCGGCTGGTCGCGACTACACGCGCTTGTTGAAAGTGGCGCGCGACCACAGGTATCCGACGACGGCGAACCCGGCGCACCAGGCGAGCGCGGCGGCCGTGTAGCCACCCGAAGGGTGTCCGGCGAGAAACCCGCGCAACGCTTCGATGATCGGCGTGAAAGGTTGGTATTGCGCGAACTGCCGGATACCTTGCCCCATCTGGTCGGCGGGCACGATCGCGCTGCTCACGAACGGCAGCATGATCAGCGGCACCACGGTCATGCCCGCGGACTCCGGAGTCTTCGCGGCCATCCCCAGTGCGACCGTGAGCCAGGCGGCCGCGAACGACGTCGCCGCCATGATGCCGATCGCGCCCAGCCAGTCGAGTGCGGTCGCGGGCGGCCGGAACCCCAGCGCGAAGGCCACACCTATGACGGCCGCGATGGCCACCACATTGGTCAGTACGGTGGCCGCGACGTGGCCGGTCAGTACGGCGCCACGAGAGACGCTCATGACCTTGAACCTGTTGATGACGCCTTTCGCCATATCGGAGCTCACCGATACCGCGGTGCCCGACAACCCGTAGCTGATCGCCAGCAGGATCATGCCCGGTGTCGCGTAGTCGATGTACTGTTCGCCGACATCGAACGCGTTGCCGAACACGTACACGAAGATCAGCATCATCACGACCGGCATCAGGGCCGCGTTGAAGATCGTGACCGGAGTCCGGGCGATGTGCTTGAAGTTGCGGCGCAACATGATCGACGAATCGGCCAGCGGCGCGGAAATGGTGCTCATGGTGCGACAGCCTCCTTGGTGGCGTGACCGGTCAGGGCGAAGAAGACATCGTCGAGGTCAGGGGTGTGGACGGAGACCTCCTCGGCGTCGACCGAGTGTTCGGCGAGCCGATTCAGCAGGTCCCGCAGTGCTTTCGTCCCGCCGTCGCCGGGGACCCGCAGGGTCAGGGCCTCGTCGTCGCGGGTGGCCCCCGGCAGGATCCGCGCCGCCGCATCGAGCTGCGTGACGTCGGTGAATCGGAGCCGGATGTGGCTGCCGGGCACCCGGCGCTTGAGGTCGTCAGGTGTGCCTTCGCCGACTATGCGGCCCTGGTCGAGCACCGCGATCCGGTCGGCCAGCTGATCGGCTTCCTCGAGGTACTGAGTGGTCAGGAAGATCGTCACACCGTCGTTCGTCAATTCCCGGACGATCTCCCACATGGTGCGCCTGCTGCGCGGATCCAATCCCGTTGTCGGCTCGTCCAGGAAGACGATGTCCGGCTTGGTGACCAGCGTCATCGCCAGATCCAATTTCCGGCGCATACCCCCGGAATAGGTCGACGCCTGCTTTCGCGCCGACTCCGCCAAATCGAACCGTTCGAGCAATTCGGTGATCACCCGCTTGCTCTCGTGTGCCCGCAGATGGTGCAGATCCGCCATCAGCCGCAGGTTCTCCTCCCCCGTCAGCAGATCGTCCACCGCCGCGAACTGACCTGTGACGCCGATCGCCGCGCGCACCGCCTCGGCATCGGTCGCGATGTCGTGCCCGGCGACCCGCGCCGTGCCGCCATCGGCTTTCGACAGCGTGGTCAGCACGTTCACCGTCGTCGTCTTACCCGCCCCGTTCGGGCCGAGCAGAGAGAAGATCGTGCCCACACCGATATCCAAGTCGATACCATCGAGGATCGTCTTGTCCCCGTATGTCTTTCGCAGCCCGGAAGCCGCAATCGCTGAACTGTTCACAGGGATACTGTCGCGAGCCCCGCTGATACCGCCCTGACACCGGCCTGACACGTCCGCTGACACGGCATTCGGCCTGGTCAGCGCCGCATCCGACGAGCAGATGTCCGTGCACGTGCAGATCGTCTTCGCCGACGGAGGTTCGGAAGCGGCAGCCCTCCATCGGCGGTGACGACCTGCCCTCGTCAATCGCTGGTCGGGATCGTCGTTTCCGCGGGTGTGCCGAACCATAACGACAGCGCTGCTCGCAGGCCGTCCTCGGCGGTGTCGGCGGGTTCGTCGATGGTCGCGGCCCAGGCGATGTGGCCGTCCGGGCGGATCAGGAGGGCATCGGCTTCGCGGTTCTCGGCTTTGGCGGAGCGGATGTCGATGCGGTGCCGCCAGTCTCGGGCGGTATCACGAAGGTCCGCGCGGTCGGCGAGGTCGAGCAGGACGGGCCGTGCGGCGTGCATGACTTCGGCGACGCTGGTCGTCCCGTCGTCGGTGTGCAGGGTGAGGTCGGGCGCGAAGGTTCCGGTCGAGATGTGGTCGTTGGGATTGGGTAGTCGATAGCGGATATCGGCGCCGGCGATGAGGGCCGCCATGCGCCGCAGGGGCTGTTCGTCGGTGAGAAGTTCCTGGAAGACCGCCCGCAGCGCTTCGGAGGCCGGGTCGTGCCCGCGCCGCAGCGCGACCTGTGCCCGGGTGTGCAGCATGGTGCGCTCCCCGGCGAGATGGCGTTCCTCGTGATAGGTGTCCAGCAGGCCGGCTGGCGCCCACCCGTTGACCTCGGCGGCCAGCTTCCAGGCCAGGTTGACCGCATCCAGCATTCCGGCGTTGAGCGCCACGCCCGTGGCGGGAAACAGATGGGCCGCGTCACCGGCGAGCAGGACCCGGCCCGCGCGATAGCGTTCGGCGTGGCGGGCCTTGAAGGTGAATCGCGACAGCCGGAACGTCTCCGCCACAGGCAGATCCACTCCCAGCACGCGACGGATGCTGTCGCGCAGCTCTGCCACGGTCATCGGCACGTCATCGTCGTATTCGACGGTCTCGTCCTCGATCGTGTAGACGGACAACGCCTCCGAGGCGGGTGACACACCCATCCCGAACAGACCGCGATCCGTCCGCGTGAAACCCGCACGGATGGCGTCGAACCCGGGAACCTCGAGGTCGCCGTTGTCGAGCCGGGTCACCGAATCGGGCACGGTGATCTGGGCCAGCCGATTCACCTCCGGATATACGGTGCCGGGGAACGGAATGCCGGCCAGGTCACGAACCCGGCTGCGCGCACCGTCGCAGCCCACCAGGTAGCGGGCGGTCACCCGGTACGGCCCGACCGGCCCGTTGACCTCCGCGGTGACCGCGTCGGCGTCCTGCCGCACATCGAGCACCTGGTGTCCGCGACGGAAATCGACGCCGAGTTCGCCGACGTATTCGCCGAGTAGTCGCTCCAGCTGCTGTTGCGGCAGCGGCAGCGCATGCATCGGGGATTCGTCCAGCTGGGTGAGGTCCACGTGCACACCGCCGAACGGGAACCGGGGAGCCGGAATCGGATCGGTGCAGGCCGCTTCGAACCGATCCAGCAAGCCCCGGTAGCGCAACAACTCCAGGATCTGCCCGCCGAGACCACCGGCCTTCGGGGTGTCCCGCGGCTGCGACTGCCGCTCCAGCACCAGCGGCCGCACTCCGGCCGAACGCAGCTCGGCGGCCAGCATCAGGCCGGTCGGGCCCGCGCCCACGATGATCACGTCGGTATGCATTGTTACTCCCATCCCAGCCGATTCCGGCCGCGGCAAACGATTTCGAACAGCCCAGGTCGCCGATCGGGCGCTACCGCGCCCCGTACCTGCCGTGCCGGGGCCACCCGCCCTTGGAATTGGTGACCGTGCGCGGAGGCACGGGGCGAGTCACGAAGCGCTGCTGGTTGGTCTTGGTCGGGAAGGTGCTGCGTTGCTTTCGCATATCGGTTCCGCCTTTTCGAATGCTCATGTGAAGCCACGGGATGCCGGAACTCCGGCGGGTCTGGCGCCGGATCAGGCGCGGTCGAACCAGGTGACCTGCGCGCCGGTGCTGAACTCTTGGCGCTGGGTGACCTTGAATCGCGTCGGCTCGAAATTGCCCGTGAATGCCCTGATGCCGTCGCCCGCGATCACGGGGTAGCTCTTGATGATCAGCTGGTCGACCTCGCCGAGGAGCTGTCCGGCCAGATTGCCGCCGCCGCATAGCCAAATATCCAGGCCCGTTTCCTTCTTCAGTTGCCGGACCAGCTCGACCGGATCGGCGTCGACGACCTCCACCTGCGGGTTGTCCACCGGCGCGAGGGTGCTCGAGAAGACGTACTGCCTCAAGTGGTTGTACGGGCTGGTGCAGCCGATCGCGAGGCCCGGTTCGTAGGTGCCGCGACCCATGACCAGGGTGTCCAGGGTCTTGTTCGGCGTGTCGAGGGGCATGCCGACGGACTCGCGCAGAGGCGTCGGCACCGTCTCCGGATAGCGCTCGTTGATCCACGCCGTCATGTCCTCACACATCGGATAGAAGTCGAATTCCCCCTGCGGCCCCGCGATGTAGCCGTCGAGGGAGACCGCCACGTAGTAGACAAGCTTTCGCATCTTAACCGCCTCAACTGTAGTACTCTGTGCGAAGTGATTTGAACCGTAGTACTACAGATGGAGTGGTGTCAAGTGGTGCGCACGAATCCGGAACGCCGGCAGACTCTGCTGGATGCGTCAATCGAGGTCCTGGCCCGCGAAGGGGCACGTGGCCTGACCTTCAGGGCGGTCGATCAGGAGGCGGGAGTGCCCGCCGGAACCGCCTCCAATTACTTCCCCAACCGGGACGCACTGCTCGTCCAGGTCGGACACCGCTATTACGAGCGGCTGATCCCCAGCGACGCCGCCATGGCGAAATCCCGCGGACCGCAGACCCGCGAATCCATGACCGAACTCATGACCGAGGTGGTCGACCGGGTCTCCCATTTCCGCACCGGCTATCTCGCGATCCTCGAACTGCGACTGGAGGCCACCCGGCGGCCCGAACTGCAGGCGCTGCTCACCGAGCGGGTACGCGCGGATCTCGACTTCAATATCAGCAACTATCGGGAGTCGGAGCTGCCCGGCGACGAGGACGCTGTTGTGCTGCTCTACCTCGCCCTGAACTGGCTCATCCTCGAACGACTCACCCTGCCCGGCATTTTCGACGAGCAGCGGGCCGCCGAACTGGTGCGGACGATCGTGGACCGGGCAATACCCGCCCAGGTCAGGTAAACCGGAACGATCCATCCATTGTTCGAACCGACGCTCTCCGAGAGGAAGTCAGGCATGACGAGACCGTTTCGATTCGGGGTCGTCGCCCCGCTCAGGACCGACCTGCCGACGTGGCGAGATCGCGTGCGCCGCATCGCCGACAGCGGCTACTCGACGCTGCTGGTGCCCGACTTCCCGCAGACGCAACCGGCGCCCGGCCCCATGCTGGCCACCGCCGCGGCCCTGACCGACCTGCGCGTGGGCACCTGGGTGTACGCCTCTCCGCTACGCCCGCCTTGGCTGACAGCGTGGGAAGCGCACTCGCTGTCGCTACTCACCGACGGACGCTTCGAGATGGGCATCGGCACCGGCAGACCGGGAATCGAGGACGAACTCCGCGACAAGGGACTGCCCGTCGTGCCACCGAACGAGCGGCTGGCGCAGGTACGTGAGACCGTCGAAACGCTGCGCGAACTCGACGGCCCCGACCTGCACACGCCCGTGGCGATGGCCGTACTGGGTCCAAAGGCCCGGTCGTTGGCGGCGGAGGTCGCGGACACGGTCACGTTCGCGCTGGGGGCTCAGCCTCGGGGTGAGGTCGAGCGGCTGGCACGCGACTTCCGCACCATCGGGAACGTCGAGCTCGCGCTCGCCGTGCCGGTCATCGGCGACACTGTCGCGCCGCACATGGCGCCACCCGACACCGACCCTGCCGCGCTTCGCGCGGCGGACGCACTGGCCGTACTTCCGGATGATCCGGCGGCCGCCGCCGAGGAAATCCAGCGGCGCCGAGAGGAGATCGGCTTCTCCTACTTCGTCTTCGGCGCCGACTTCGCCGACCGGTTCGCTCCGGTCGTCGCCCAGCTCGCCGGACGGTAGCCGAGCGACAGGGGGAGTCGCCGGAGCAGTCGCGATCGTAGGGGTTTCCCCCATATCGGATGTGTTGGTGACTGGGCAGGCTGAGCGGATGCTCGATTCGGCGAAGATTCACTCCCATCGGCCGACGGTGATCGTTGGTTCGTCGACTGATCGGATCATGTCGCGTTGACCGGTTGCGACCTTTGCCTGTATCGGTCGGCGCCGCCGGGGCTGCCTCGACCTGGTGTGAGCTTCGAGCAGCAGATGCTGGCGGGAATCCAGCGGCGCGAAGACTGCGACGGCTCGGACCATCGAATGCTGCGGCGCATGCTCCGCGCTACCGCTGCGGTCAGCCTCTCGGAGGTCGAATGGATACGCCGGATGCGGTCTGCCGGGACCGTCCTGCAGCCCCGGGTCAGCGTCGTCGACGGTTATGTCGTCGGCTACATCGCCCAATGGCGTGATTCCCACAGCGCGCGCCTCGGTCCGGCGATCATCGACCTCGAGGTCGGCGCAGGCCTGAGCCTGCCCGAACTGCGGGACGGGTGGGAATCTGATCCACACGCGGCGGCGGACGCGCAGACCGAGTGGAAACTTCCGCGTTCGCTTGGGCCGTCGGTCAGGGAAACGGTGCTGTGGGGCGACACCGAGTTGTGGGCATACGCCCTGGCTGAAGTCCAGGGTTTCAACGAAACGCTGACAGAGGTTCCCAGCAGCGAGCGCAAGGCATGGGGGTGGGCGGCGAGCCGGGTCGCCGGGGTGCTGGCGCTGTGGTCGTGGCGGATCGAACCGGACGCGCGAGGACCGTTCGCCGTCGCCGCGCACGAAATTGGGAGGTCCGCCCTCGCGGCCGGAAGCCGGACGCGCCCGTACATCTTCCGGTGGCCCGCGCCGGATCTGGAACAGACAGCGTTCGTCCTTGCGCAGCTGTGCAGGGAGGCGCACGATCCATCCACCGAATCGGATTTGGTCGGCGCGTTGATTACCAGTATCGCGGCAATAATCAAGGCGCATCGCGAACGCGGGGAAATGGCGCGAGCGTCGAGCATCTACGCCACCGCCGTGGGTCCTCTGAAGTGGGTAGAACACGATATCCGCACCGCGGTTCCGACCTCGGTGATCGGCTGCCAACTCCGGCTGAGGCACGCCTCGCCGTCCCCTCCGAGTTAGCGCCGCGCCAGCCACCACAGGATTCGCCGATCAGGCCCGGACACCGGGGTCCGGACCGGGCCGCAACGACAGGGCGAATCCGCAGTTCACCGACATCGACGCTCTGCCATGCTGTCGCGGAGGGGGCAGCCGAGGTGACCTTTTGCCCGGATGGGTTTCGGGCTCGACACGGTTATCTCGGGCATGTCCATGACGCGCCGGACGTGATTGTGGTCGTCGGGTGCGGGGTTATATCGTCGCCGTCCGCACTTTCCGGCTGTTCAAGTGGGCAAGAGGCGGGTATGCGGGTGCAGCAGGTGTTGGCGCCGGGCGGTGGTCCGGAGTGCTGGACGGTGCTGGATGCACAGTTCGCGGCGATCGAGCCGGTTGATGAGTTTCTGGCGCATTTGACCGCGATCGGGCGGTCACCGGGCACCGGGCGGTCGTATGCGATCGATCTACGTGACTTCTTCTCGTTTCTGGCTGCACACGAGATCGACTGGCGGGCAGTGCGGTTGGAGCATTTCGGCCGGTTCGTGGGTTGATCAAGCCGGGCGGGTTACGGGGCTCTGGCGTCCGTCCCTGGCTCATCTGGGTTCGGACGGCGACAAGCGGCGACGCACGATCAAATCGAAGACGCAGCGGCGACTGCCCCACACTCTGACCACCCAGCAGGTTGCCGCGATCGTCGCCGCGTGTGAGCGGTTGCGGGACCGGTTTCTGATCGAGCTGTTGGCCGGACGTGAATCTCTGGGGCGGCCGGATCGGGCAAGCCTGGCGATACTGGAACGTCGCCGATCTGGTCGAGCGTCTGCGCAGCCGCAGCGTGGTGGCTATTTCCGCGCACAGACATGAACCCGCTGGCACCAGTCGAAGAGCGCACCAGGGCTGGCAGGCCAGGCTCGAGCCAGAATGGTTCTCTGCAAGCGCGGCTGCGGGAGTTGGTGGAGGGGTTCCTGGTCGAGGACCGGGTCAAGATCCGCCTCGGCGATCCGGTCGTGGTCGGTACGGCGTCCGGCTAGATCGGACGGAATCCGGCTCCGGGACCACCGCGCGCGTCGACGTCGTCGATGATGGCGGTCATCTTCGTCCCGAGCTGAGGTCCGAGGCAGGGCACCGTCACGTATGCGTTCACCATGCTGACGAGTGTCGTTCCGACCACGACCGGCCCACCGGAGTCACCAGGGACGACACATATCTGCGTCCAGGTCCACCCGGACTCCAGCACGTCTCCGTAGGTCAGTCCGCAGGTGTGGCCGGTGCTATAGCCTTCCTTGCACGCGATATCCGGGAACTGCGCGGGACCGCCCACCTGGGCGATCGTCGTGTTGCCGACGCGGCTCACCGGTACGACTTTGTCCGGTTCGAACACGATGACGGCGTAGTCCATGTCGTTGTTGGCCTGGGCGATGGTGCCGACCACGCCGGCGTCGCGATCGGCCGCCGCGGCGACGGTGGTACCCGCACCACCACAATGAGCCGCGGTGAATCCGACCAACCGGCCTGCGCCATCGTGCCCGATCGTGGTGAGCGTACAGATGCCCTGATCGTTGACGACGATGCCGGAGCCGCCGCCCAGCACGACCGGAGCGGCGGCGCGCACCATGCCCGCGTGCGCCCCGATCAGCGTTGCGCATGCCGCGAGCGCAGCAGCTGTTCCCGCAAGTTTCTCGAACATGCCGCATCCAATCGGTCGAAGGGAAAAATCGTCCCCCCATGCCGCGCGAACAGTACTGCTGTTTACTTGAAGAACTCGAAGACCAGGCATCCAGACGTCGTCACCAATCTTGCGGGATCGAGCCTGGTCGAGTGCGCCTCCTAGGTGACGAAACGCCGACGGTCACGCCACGATCTGGCGAGGGTGCGTGACGCGCGGCGTTCGTCGTTTCCTCAGCGATGCCGTCCAGCAGATCATGCGATGCAGATCGGGAAGACGAAGAGCAGCGGCGGGATGAAGCAGACCGGCCAGAAGAACGGAGCCCAGAACAGAACGGCGTCATCGGTCTGCAATTGCCCGTGCTGGGAGACATCTACGGCTGCAGGAGGGGCAGGCACAGGCGCTACGTCCGGGGACCCGGTAGCAACACCCGAACCGAAAGCGATCATTGGCACACAGGCTGCCGCAGCTGCGGCTGCGATAATCTTGTTTTTGGTCATTGTGCTTCCTTCAACTGACGGTTGGGATGCCTTCGCCCGTTGAAGGCTCCCTCTTATGACCCCTCTAACTCTTCTCTCAGGAAGCTCGCAAGATCATCGTCCCACGGGTCGGAAACACTCACCCCTCGGTGTGAATCCCGAGGTGAGTACGGGGTTCGCGTACCACCCCCGTGCACTACTGGTCGAAATCTCGTCCGCACGTCGACTTCGCCGACCCGACGCCTGCGAAAGATGGGCCCGAATTGCCCAGTCGGCAGCACCGTGCCGACCGCACCGGGAACACTCAGCGTCGAAACAGAGGCGTTTCTCTTGTCCCTGCCAGATCATGTGTGATAGCCGGTCTTCCGCGGTAGGGGGCAGATTCCGAGCAAACCGGATGCTGTTGAGGCGGCGGGAATCTCGCTGCACCGGATTACGGCACAACGATTTTCGGCGGGAACGGCCGCCCGGTCGCTACTATCCAACCTACTGTTACCTGATCAACGAGGGGATGTTCGGTGCAGTCAGGCAGAAACGGCTCGATCGGCGAGCGCCGCACAATCGCGATCGTCGGCGGGATACGCCCTTGCGGGGTGGAGGACCGTCCGTCGTGGACCGAGGACGACGGCGCCCGAGCCGCGCGGGAGGTCGGCGCCGAACTGGCAAGGGCAGGCTACGACCTCTTCGTCTATTCCAGCGCGCCGCGATTCGTCGAACGCGATGTGGTAGCCGGATACCTTTCCGTCGAGCCGTGCAGAGCCGGTTCCATCCATGTCCGGCCACCGTACGGATCTTCCGAAACCAGTTTCCCGCATCCACCACATAAGTCCGGCGCCTTCGAAATTCGTCATGAAGCGGAAGACGACTGGGAAGTCTCTAATTACCGTTCGCTGCGTGAAGCCGACGGTGTCGTACTCATCGGTGGCGGCCGCACCACATTGATCACCGCGATGGTGGCGATGGCGTTCGATATTCCCCTCGCGCCCGTCGCCGCTTTCGGTGGTGCCGCGCGTAAGGCATGGGTATCGATGGGACGCACCGGCAATCTCGCCACGCCGGAGGAGCTTTCGATCCTGGGCGGGGAGTGGAACGCCGGCGCCGCTGAGAATGTCGTCGAGATCCTGCGCACTCAGCAGGAACGCAAACAATCAGCGGAGACGATGCGGTCGCGCGCCGAGCGGCATGCCGAGTACAAGTCCGGAATCGGGTTGCTCTTCGGCGCGCTCTTGCTGATCGGCGGGTTCGCGATGATCCCGCTGGTTTACGCGGTGGACGGCAACGCATCGCTCACCCTGGTCGGGCTGATCGCGGGCTCCCTGCTGGCGGCGACGTCAGGGGCGATAATCCGCACTGCCGTCGACCGCAGGGAGGACTGGGCGCGAAGTTCGGTACTGGGGATGTCGGCAGGTGCGATCGCGGTCCTCTTGTTCATCTCGGCACAACTGGCGACCTCGCCCGATCTGTTGACGGGCCCCGGCGCGCGACGGCTCCTGTTCTTCGTGCTGTCCGTCGGTTTCATCGCGGGCTACACCTTCGACGCGGTGTACGCCAAGATCCGCCAACAGCAGGTCGTCGACACATCCGGCCTGCGTTCGGTCCTTCCCGAGCCGCAGGCGGATCAGAATGGCAACTGAGACAGACTCTTCCAGCAGGCCGAACGTCTTTCTCAGTCACCGGTACCGATCACCCGATGTCAACCTGTTCTTCTGGCGAATCATCCGGAAGGTGCAACCGGTCGCCTTCCGCGTGGACGAAGGGCTGACCTTCACCAGCCCGACGCGGCTGGAACGGATGATGCGAGACGCGGACGGGTTCGTGGGCATATACCCGCTACCAGGAGACGCGCAGACGGCGTGGGATCTGCGCACGCTCCAGCACGAAGCGCGGTACTTCCTGCTCGAGTTGAGCATCGCCGCACGCCTGCGGTATCCCAGCATCGTTTTCTGCGACCACCGGTACGGCGCCCTGTTCCGGTGCCCTCCGGAGATACGAGTCGTGGAGTACGACCCCCAGGAGATCACCGACGAACGCTATTCGCCGCTGATCGCGCGCGTCACCAAAGCATTCGAGACTTTCGCCGACGGTTTGCGGGCGCATATCTCCGCACGCGCCGGAACACGCTCGTACCGCCGAAGAGAAGTAGGCCTGCTGCTGAACCGGAGCACCAGGGCGGAGATCGGCGATGTGTTGGAAAGCAGCCTCGAGGAAGCGGTGTGGCAGCCGGTGAACCTGGCCTGGCCGCCTCGACTCGATTTGACGTTCGTCAGCCGGCTGCGCGAATTGGATTGGCTGGTGGTCGCACTCGACGACCCGGCGGCATATATCGCGGCGAGCTTTGCCGCAGGCCACGGCGTGCCTACGCTGCCCCTGTCGCACACGCCTGCCGATAGAGTGCCCGACCAACTCTCCGGAGCGTTGTTCGAGGATGTCCAGCCGCGCCACAGTAGGCGGGTGTTGTCCTGGCAGGATCGCGACGACCTCGGAAGCTCTTTCGAGGAAACCCTCACTGTGATCGGACATCAGCCCCGGCTTTTCCACGACGTCGATCAGGCCAGCCGATATTTCACCGCGGCCGCGCTTCGCAAAGAAGTCGTATTTCTCAGCTACGCCAACGAGGACAGGGACACGGCGGAACTGTTCAGCCGGGCGCTGCACGCCAGGTTCCAGGAAGTCTTCGACTATCGGAAGACCGGATCCATACGCACCGGGCAGAACTGGCTGGACGAACTCATGGACAGCTTGGCGAAGACAGCGGTCGGCGTCCTGCTGCTCTCGCCCAGCTACGTCGCCAGCCCGTATTGCGTAACCGAGGCCCAACGCCTGTACCAGGCCAGCATCGAAGGCCGCGCGACACTGCTACCCGTCCGACTTCAGCATGTGGAGCTACCCGAGTTCCTCAAAGGGGTCCAGTACCGCAGGCTGCCCGGCAACACCGAGTCCGATGTCGAAGCGGCGGTGCAGGAACTGATCGAATTACTCGGTGATGCGAAGCTCGGCGAGCAATAACATCTGCCCCACACCCGGCTGCGACACACCAGCTTCGTCGAATCGACGTGTCCACCCGCGTCCGGATACCTACCGAGCCACCAGAAATAGGGGCTCTCCCGCCTGGTTACGATCAGCCCAACGTTCTGAGAGGAAAATCATGACCAAGCCCTTCGCCGCCGTGCTCGCTGCGGCCGCCGCCGCTCTACTCTTCCTGCCCGCCGCACCCGCGCAAGCCCAGTCCCCCTTCTGCGCCAAGGCCATCGAGCTGATCAACATCGCGATCGACACGAGCGGCGGCACCATGGACACGGCGACGGCGACAGCGCTGTCCGACCGCCTGGGCGGCCTGGCCCTTCTGGCCCAGGGCGCGGAGAAGGACGTCATCACCGCCTACGCCGACGCACTGGTAGATGCCAACGTCACCGACCTCGACCCCTACACCGACGATCTCAACCGCGTCTGCGCCGCCTGACCGCAAGCCACCTGAACCCCTCAGCGTCGAATCTGAGGGGTTTTGCGCTGTCTCTACCTGGTCACATGCCCATGCGTTCCAGCGCCCAATCCGTCGCGGCTTCTCCGTCGTCAGCCGGGACGGACCACGTAACGTGAATCGGCGGAGTCACCCACCGATGCCGACGCCAGCCACGATCGGGGCGGATCGCCCAACCTCCGAACTCGCGGCGCACGGGATACGCCCTCCCGGATTCGGCTCTCCCGCGCAGCGTGAGCCTCATAACGCGTCCTTCTCTCATTCGTCGTAGTCGGACGGCCACACGATCATTGCGACGACCACCGCGAGGGGTAGGCCGATCACGAACGAGATCCGAGCCGCGCTCACCGGCGCACCCCGTCGAAAGCGGGCCAGCGGCCGAATGAGGCCCGTGGCGAGGCACATTCGACGTCGACGATAGCCATTGCCCGATCCATCGTCACCGCGTCCACGTGCGCGGACGATGGTAGTAACACCACGTCTACCCCCGGATGACTCGACCTGTTCGACCAGGCCGAGCACCGTATCCATATTCGCCCAGTGCAGCTCGTATCCGAGCCGCCGCGCCAAGCGGCGGACCTGAGCAGAGTCCCATTTCCGCCGTCGGTGACGACGGGTCGATCCAACCGAGCGCGTCCATTCCCCTTTTGCCCCTCGTCCCCTCGGCGTTGGTGAGTTCCCGCCGCCGAGGAACACCGTCGACCCAGTGGCGGGGCTGAATCGAAGTTAAGTGAGCTGCGTTCTCGGGCCGACGATTTCGCCGTCATCAGGCGTCCACACCCGGGCTAGGCTGGAGTTGTGGAACCTGGGGTGCTGTTGCGCGCCGCCAGGGAGGCGGCGGGAATCTCGCTGCGCGGCATGTCCACCATGGTCGAAACCTTCGCCCGTGAAGCGCGCACGGCACGAGCCGATGCGGCTGCGCTCGCGTCCGAGGTAACGCAATATCGAGGTTGGCTGGAGCACGCGGTCGGAGCCGACACCGCCGCCCGGCGCAGCCTGGCCACGGCGGTAGGTCTGGCGGCAGACTCCCTTGACCCGGACCGCCTTGTGCACAGCCCGGGATTCTCCGGTTACGTCACCTGGATCGCGACCGGGGATTACGGCGAGGTCGTCGCCCTATCGACGCCGCACTCGGCGTGCGATGTGCGCATCCCGTGCTCGTCGCCTACGCACAGATGCGGCGGGCCGAATTACTGGCCGCGCGGAGAAACACGCGAGACACAACGCGCCATGGCCGACGCCGACGCCGCGACGGAAACGGCGGACGGCGTCGAACCACCCGAGGCGATGTACTGGTGGACTCCCGGGGTTCGGCGCCGTGCGGCGCGGCGGGTTCTTGCACTGCTCGGACGCCATTGCGAAGCGGCGCGCGAGGCGAACACACGCCCATCTGCAGAGCGGATTCGCATCCATGAGCCCTTCGGCCGCAGGGTGCTCGATGAGACGAAATCTATTGCTGTCGCAGCGCCGTTCTGGATCAACTCTACTGTCGAGTTCGACGTTTTCGCAGATCAGAGGGTGTTTGTGGGGCGGGCGGGGCTCGAACCCGCGACCAATGGATTATGAGTCCACGGCTCTAACCGACTGAGCTACCGCCCCGTGCCGCGAAATCGCGAGCGTTGGGGATGCTACCGGGTCCGGTGGGGTGCGGACCAGTCGGCTGGGGATGACCTAGGGTGGGTGGGTCGGAAACTTACTGGAGGGTCAGGTATGGCCGGTCTGTTCACGAAGGTGCTGAAGGCGCATCAGTGGGTGTACGAGAACAGCGGTGGGCTGGTGGGGCATCGGCTGCTGCTGGGGAATCCGACGCTGCTGCTGCGGACGGTGGGACGCAAGTCCGGCAAGGAACGGACCTCGGCGCTGACGTACGCGCGCGACGGTGCGGACTATCTGGTGACGGCGTCCAACGGCGGATCGCCGCGGCCGCCGGGATGGCTGGCGAACGTGAAGGCCCGACCGAAGTGCGAAATCCAGGTCGGTCGGCGGAAACTGACGGTGCGGGCCCGGGCGACGCTGCCGGATGATCCCGAGTACGCGCGGCGGTGGGCGCTCGTCGACGAGGTGAACAAGGGTCGCTACAGCGCCTATCAGAAGCTGACGAAGCGGCCTATCGCGGTCGTGGTGCTGACCCCGGCGTAGCGGGGTCAGCCCTCGCGGTAGTCCTCGTCCCAGTCGTCCTCGTAGTCCTCGGCGTCGTCATGGTCGTCCCATGGCTCGGCTTCCTTCGGCGGCCTGCTGGCGAACTGGACGACAGCTACCACGAAGCCGAGGACCACGATGACGATTGCGACGACGAGCACAGTTTCCACCCCGGCACCCTAGCGCCGTCGCCGGAGCAGCGCACTACGTCGATTGTCCAGTTCGCCGGTTTGTTCACACTGTTAACAAAGTGCGCCCCAGCGCCGCCCTCGACTCGATGGCGGCATGCGCCCGGTCGGCCTGATCGAGCGGGAAGGTCTGACCGATGACGACCTCCAAGCGGCCCGCGACGACCTCCTCCTGAGCGCGCCGGGCGATCGCCTGCCAATCGATGTCCGCGCCGGTGATGTCGAACAACCCGTAGACGCTGATGCCGCGCGCCGCGGCGGTTTCCTGGTTCGGTACGGCGAATTGGCCTGCGGCGGCTCCGTATCCGAAAAAACGCCCGCCATCCGCGGCGACCGTGAGCGCAGCCTCGCCGAGCGCGCCGCCCGCGCCGTCGAACACTACGTGCGCGCCCGCCCCCTCGGTCGCGGCGCGCGCCTTCGCCGCCCAGTCGGGCGCGGAGTAGTCGACCACCGCGGTCGCGCCGAGCCGCTCGGCGAGTTCCAGCTTGGCGGCGCCCCGTGCGGCGGCGACGACGTGCGCGCCCGCCGCGCGGGCGAGCTGGATCAGCAGCACACCCAGCCCACCGGCGGCGGCGGTGATCAGGACCCATTCCCCCGGCTGGACGGCGGCATGGTCGAACACCGCGAGCGCGGTTCGACCGTCGTGGGCCAGCGCGACGGCCTGCGTCGCGGTCAGCCCCTCCGGCAAGGCCGTCAGCGTATCCGCCTTGGCCAGTGCTTTCTCGGCATATCCGCCGATCGGCAGGCCGCCGCCGATGCCGCTGGCCGCGGTGGGCGTCGACACCCGCTTGCCGATCCAGGACGAATCGACGCCGGAACCGACCGACGCCACCACCCCGGCGACCGCGCCGCCGGGCACATAGGGCAACTCGATCGCGAAGAAGTCGGTTCCCCAACCGCTCCGCAGCCTGGTGTCCAGGAACATCACATCCGCGGCGGCCACGTCGACGACCACCTCCCCTGGTCCCGCCACCGGATCCGGCAGCTCCCGAACCACGAGCACTTCCGGTCCACCGAACTCACCGGCTTGCACAGCCCGCATGTCACACACCCTTCGTCGTTCCTTGCCGTCTTCGGACGAAGATCAGCATGGAACCTGAAGTCGTGTTGAGGTCAAATGGTGCGTCAGGAACCGCCGCCGCAGCTGGAGCTACTGCCACCACCACAGCTGGAACTGCTGCCCCCGCCGCAACTGGAACTACTGCCGCCGCCGCAACTGGAACTACTCCCGCCGCCGCAACCGCTTCCCCCGCCGCAACTGCTGCCGTGGTGATGATGGCCGTGGTGGTGCTGATGCCCGCCGCCACAGCCGCTCGGCTGGTCGGACCCCCCGATCAAACCGGCTCCGCCGGCCGCCCAGAACGGATCTGTGGAACCCCCCTCGTAATATCCGCCGCTTCGGTTCCCACCGCGCCACGCACCGTACGGCGGCGGCTGATAGCGGTTGCGCTGCGAACGGATGATGGCGACTACGGCGATGATCGGAGCCGCCACGAGGAGCAGCACCATCAACAGGATGATCAGAAAGATGAGTGCGCTCATGTCAGAACGGTAGCGGCACATCGGCGCGCACGTACAGTGAACTGTGGTGAACTTCAGGTTCCGTCGAAACCCGGTGCGCGAGGTCGACCTGGCGACCGTACGCGCCGCCGTCGACGCGCTGGAACTGCCCGAGGCAGTCTACAAGACCTGCCCTTGGCAGCCACGGGAATTGGTGGACAAGGGATTGCGCCAGTGGCTGCTGTGCTGCGGCGCGGCCATGCGTGACAACCAGGTGATCGGCATGCCGTCACACGCGGTCGACGAGGCATGGCACGGATTCATCCTGTGCACCACGCGCTACGCCGATTTCTGCGCGAGGGCATACGGCCGCTTCCTGCACCACTTCCCGGAAGGCGCCGGGCCGCCGAATCCCGCGCACGGAACCATGGACGAACAGCTCGGCCGCACCGTGGTCGCGTGGTCGTTCGTGGCGGCTCCCGGCGAGGAATGCGTGCTGTGGGATCTGGACCGGCGAGTCGGTGTCGAGCACCCGTGGGGCATCGACGCCGATCGGGTCGTGGCCGTCGAGGCGGAGCTGGCCCGCACTCTCGCCTCCTGATCTCAGGTCAGCTTCACCCGCGCCGCCAGGAATCGGACGACGCCGGGCGCGAACCGGCCGAAGTGGTACTGCAAGTGGGCTTCCGGCGTCACCGGCACGATGCCGCGATCCCGCTGCACCGCGCTCACGATCCGCTCGGCCACCTTCTCCGGCCCGTAGCGCCGCATCCGGTACAGGTTGTCGTAACGCTCCTGCTTGCGCTTCTCCTCCTCCGCGCTGACGCCGGAGAACCGAGTGCGCCGCACGATGTCGGTGTGCACGATGCCGGGGCAGATGGTGTGCACCGAGATGCCGCGACCGGCCACTTCGGCGCGCAGGCAGTCGGAGAACATGAAGACCGCCGACTTGCTGGTTGCGTAGGCGCTGAACCCCTGCTGCGGACTGTAGGCCGCCATGCTCGACAGGTTCACGATGTGTCCACCGAGACCGCGCTCGGCCATGGCCGGACCGAACGCGCGGCAGCCGTTCACCACCCCGCCTAGGTTGATCCGCAGTACCCGGTCGAATTCCTCCGCCGACGTCTCGAAGAATCCACCGGCCTGACCGATCCCCGCGTTGTTGATCAGGATGTCCGGGACGCCGTGGGTCGCCAGCACCGCCTCGGCGTGCGCGCGCATCGCGCCTTCATCGGCGACGTCGAGCGGATAGGCGTGCGCCACACCGTGTTCGGCGGCGATCAGCTCGGCGGTCTCCTTCGCCGCCGCCGGATCGATGTCGGAGACGACGATCTCCGCGCCGCGACGGGCCAAGGCGAGCGCGGTCGCGCGCCCGATGCCGCTGCCACCGCCGGTGATGACCACGAGTTGATCATCGAACGGCCGCGCGGTCCGCCCCACCTCGGCGCGACGCAGGGTCCGGGGCGCCGGTGAGCCGCCGAGGGTGTCGATCAGTTCGGTGGTCGCGGTGGCCAGCAACTCCGGATGAGAGAACGGCATCCAGTGCCCGGCGGGGACGTCCCGCCGCCACAGCCGCTCGGTCCACTTGTGTTCGTCGTCGAATCCGGCGGGTCGCACGGCGACGTCGCGTCCGGCGACGATCAGCTGCACCGGCACCTCGGTGCGCCGCTCGCGCGGGGCGAGCATGCGCTGCACGATGTTCGCACGGTAGATCAGCAGGCCGTCGACGATGTCGGCGCGAAAGGTGGGGCCGAGACGCACGCTCGACGGCTCGGTCTCGTTCATCAGCGCGACGACCCGCCGCCAGAGGCGTTCGGTCCCTACCAGTCCGAAGGTGGCGCGCGGCAGCCCGGGGGTCATGAAGAAGAAGGTGTAAGCCGAGGACAGCAGTTGGGTGAACGGCTGCCACACGTTGCGCGGTGTCGGACGCGTCAGCCGGTCGCGGATCCATTTGCCGACGTGGTCCAGGTTCGGTCCCGAGACGGAGGTGAACGACGCGATCCGGGCCGCCGCGCCGGGCTCGCACACCGCTTCCCATACCTGCACCGAACCCCAGTCGTGGGCGAGCACATGTACGGGCCGATCGGGGCTGACCGCGTCGGCGACCGCGTAGAAGTCCGCGGCCAGGCGGTCGAGCCGGAAGTCGGCGGTGCGCCGGGTGCGGGTGGAGCGCCCGTGCCCGCGGGTGTCGTAGGCGACGACGTGGAACCGTCGAGCCAGGCGCGGCACAACGGCGTCCCACAGGTGATGGGTGTCCGGCCAACCATGCACCAGCACAATGGTTTCCGCGGCCGGGTCGCCGTATTCGTAGACGGCGAGGTCGAATTCGCCGCTGCGCACGCTGCGTCCCACCGCGGGGAGTTCGGCGATTTCGGTGGTGGTCATCGAGTTTCTCCTCAGCCGAATGGCGGGTCGGATCACAGATCGAGCACGAGGCGGCCACCGTCGGCGCGCGAGACGCAGACGAGCATCGCGCCCGCCTCGTGCTCGGCGTCGGTGAGCACGCTGTCGCGATGGTCGGGTTCGCCGGCCAGTACCCGGACCTTGCAGGTGCGGCAGAATCCCTGTCTGCACGAGTACGGGCGGTCGGGCCGGGAAGCGAGGATGGCGTCGAGCGCGGTGCGGTCCGCGGCGACCTCGACGATCTCCCCCGTGGAAGCGAATTCGATCTCGAACGGCTTACCGTTCACGATCGGTGGTGGCGAGAACCGCTCGAAATGCAGTTCCACCTGGGGGATTTCCCGCACCGCATCGGCAACGACGGTGATCATCGGCACCGGACCGCAGCAATAGACGGCGGTGTCGGGTCCGACGCCGGGCAGCAGGGCGCCCGCATCGGGGAGACCGTGTTCGTCGTCGGTGCGGACCACGACCCGGTCGCCGAATCCCGACAACTCGTCGAGGAAGGGCAAGGTATCCCGGCTGCGCCCCGTGTACACCATCGACCACTCGATACCCAGCCGGTGCGCCAACCTGACCATGGGCAGGATCGGCGTGACACCGATGCCGCCCGCAACGAAATGCAAACGCGCGGCGGGCGATCCGTGACCGGGCACGGCGAACGGGAAGGCGTTGCGCGGACCGCGCACCACGATCGCCGAACGCACCGGAAGACAGTCGTGCACCTCGACAGATCCACCGCCGCCTTCGGGGATCCGGCGCACCGCCACCCGGTAGGCGCGGACGTCCGCGGGGTCGCCGCACAGCGAGTACTGCCGCAAACGGCCGGAAGGCAGCTCGAGGTCGAGATGCGCGCCGGGACGCCAGGGCGGCAACGCGCGCCCGTCGGGGGCGGCCAGCCGCAGGCTCACCACGTCTTGGTCGTGCGCCTCGATCCGCCGCTCGGTGACCACCAGCGCGAGCCGCCGATCGTCCGTCTTCGGCCGCGGATCGCGCCGATTGATCAGAGCGGTCCAGCGCAGTCGCGCCGAGGCCACCGCGTCGAGCACCCGCACGGTGCGGTCGCGCTCGCGTCTGCCGAACAGGTCTGCGGGCAATTGGTCGGGAACCGGCGATCTCACGAGGCGATCGCTCGCGCCGCCGGGGACTTTGCCAGATAGGCCACCGCCTGAGCGGTGGAGCCGACCGTCTCCGGGTTGTAGCCGGGCCTGAACGTGCTCAACGCACTCCACAGCAGCGAGGGGACGCCGGGCAACGCGCCGCGCCACATCGCACCGAAGACCCGCATCAGCAGCCCCGGATAGCCGTGATCGGGCAGGTCGCGGTCCTGGTGGACGAGGAACTTGGTGCCGCGCACCACCAACGTCAGGAAGATGGGGAACACCAGCAGCATGAGGGCCGCGCGCCGCACGTATCCGGCCCCGAAGTACACGGCCACGTCGTGCGCGACGTGCCGGTGCTCGACCTCCTCCGCCCCGTGCCAGCGGAACAGGTCCGCCATGCGCGGGTCGGCGCCGAACCGCTCCAGATCCGCGTTGAGCACCCAGTCGCCGAGGTAGGCGAAGAAGTGCTCCAGGCACGCGATGAAGGCCAGCCGCTCCACCATCACCTGCCGTTCGGCGACGCCTTCGACATCTCTCGGCCCGAGCGTGCGGCGGAACAGATACTCGGCGTGCCGCAGATAGGGCTCGGGATCGATGCCGTGCGCGGCGAGCACCTCGTGCAACACCTTGTCGTGCGTCTCGGCGTGCATCGATTCCTGACCGATGAACCCGAGCATCGCCTCCCGCAGCCGCTCGTCCCGCACGTACGGCAGCGCCTCGGCGTAGGCGGCGCAGAACATGCGCTCCCCTTCGGGCAGCAGGAGATTCAGCGAGTTGATCAGATGCGAGGCGATGGGTTCGGCGGGCATCCAGCGTAGCGGCGTGTCCGACCAGTCGAAGCGCACGTTGCGGGCGTGCAGCGCCACGGCGCCCGGGTCGGTGTCGGGCCGCCGCCCGGCCCTGCGAAGTAGCTTCATCGATACTCCTCGATCCTCACGCGCACGCGTCGCCGCGCGATTCCTACATATCCGTAGCAAGGATCATACACATACATGGAACTTCCGGTAACACACAAAAGCGTCACGCACCGCTGTACGGTGGCACCACCCGCGACAGTCGTCACACCTGCCGTTTCCGGCCCAAAATTAGAACGTGTTCTAGTAGTCTTTTGCTATGGAACGATTGACCGGATTGGATGCCAGCTTTCTCTACTTGGAAACCGGGACCCAGCATCTGCACGTCTGCGCGCTGCTGATCCTCGACCCGTCGTCGGGCGGCTACTCGTTCGACGGCTTCAAAGCCGAACTGGCTCGGCGACTTCCCCTGATTCCGCAGATGCGCCGCCGCGTGTACGAGGTGCCGTTGAACCTCGACCATCCCGTGTGGGTGGAGGACGAGAATTTCGACCTCGACTACCACCTCCGCCGCATCGCGATCGCGGCGCCGGCCGGACGCCGCGAACTGGCCGAACTCGTCGGGGACATCGCCAGCCGCCCCATGGATCGCGACCGCCCGTTGTGGGAGATGTCCGTGGTGGAGGGTCTCGATGACGGGAAGGTCGCGGTGATCTGCAAATACCACCACGCCGCCGTGGACGGCGTCACCGGAGCCGACCTGATGATGCACCTGTGCGATCCGGAGCCGGGTGCCGCCAAGGAGGTACCCGACAAGGAGTGGCGCCCCGAGCCGAAACCGAATGACTGGCAATTACTGGCCGAGGCGGTAGTGAAGTTCCCGACCCGAGCGGGCATCGTCGGGATGCTGCCGAAAACGGTCGGCGTAGTCGCCGGTTTCGCGCAGCGCCGTCGCCAGAACAAGACGGGCATGGCCATCCCGTTCTCCGCTCCACGCACGCCGTTCAATCTCGCCATCACCCCGCACCGCGCCGTCGCGTTCACCGAGACCGAACTCGACGCCGTCAAGGAGATCCGCTCCGCGTTCGGCGTCAAGGTGAACGACGTGGTGCTGACCGTCGTCGCCGGTGCGCTGCGCACCTATCTGGCCGGGCGCGACGAGTTGCCGGACCGCTCGCTCATCGCGTCCGTACCCGTGTCCGTGCACGAGTCGACCCGGCACAAGGCCGGGATCAACAAGGTGTCCACGCTATTCGCGCGGCTGGGCACCGACCTCGCCGACCCGGTGGAACGCCTGCGCGAGGTGGCCGAGGCCAACCGGGGAGCCAAGGAAGAGCACGAGGTGATGGGCGCCGACTTCCTGCAGGACTGGTCCAAATACGCCCCGCCGAACACCTTCCGGCTCGCCGCACGGATGTACTCCTCGCTCAAGCTGGCGGAGAAGCACCCGGTGGTGCACAACTTGGTGGTGTCCAACGTGCCCGGTCCCCCGATGCCGCTGTACTTCCTCGGCATCCGGGTGGATGGGATGTACCCCTTCGGACCGGTGTTCCACGGCGCGGGCCTGACGGTGACCGTGCTGTCGAACAACGACAAGCTGAACTTCGGCTTCATCGCCTGCAAGGAACTGGTGCCCGACATCGCCGCGCTGGCCGACGCCGTTCCCGGCGTGGTCGCCGAATTGCTCGCCGCGGCACGCACGTCGGGCTGAGCGCCGGGTCCCGGTCCGCCACCGCCGCCGGACGGGACCTGCCGATTCACATCTTCGCGGCGACGGCCGCACAGGCTTCGAGCAGCACCAGTACGAAACGATCGGCTTCCAGCACACAGGACGCGTGCCCGGCCGCGACCAGATGCTTGCTCGCCCCCGGAATCATCGTCGCCAACTCCATCTGCCGATAGACGGGAATCGCGCGATCTCGGGTCGTGATCACCACCGCCGTCGGCATCGTCAACTCCGGCAACCACGCGGTCGCGTCGAAGCGCCCCACCGCGGCGAGCACCTGGGTGAGCGCCCACCCACTGGTGCTGCGGAACTCGCCGAGCGCCCAGCGATCCAACCGTCCCGGCGCCCACGTGATCTCGGGAAGCTCGGGCAGACGGCCCGCGAGCTTCTCGGCGCGACGGTAGGAGTATTGCTCCACAGCGGCGGCGACAGCGCCGAACGTCCGGTGAAAAGCGTGCTCACGCCATTTCTCGCGGAACCGATAGGGCGTCGCGCACAGCACAAGCCCGCTCACTCGGTCCGGATGGCGATGTCCCGCCAGCAGGCTTACGATTCCGCCCAGGGAAAACCCTGCGCAGATGGCTCGGTCGATCTCCAATGCGTCGAGCACGGCCGCCACGTCGTCGGCGCAGTCCTCCAGGGTGAACCGCTCGGAGCGGATGCCGCGCCCGTGCCACCGTTGGTCGAACAGGATGACCCGGTACCGCCGGGCCAGCTCCGCCAGCGACGGGAACCAGGTGAGGTACGCGGTGCAGGCGGTGGCGTGCAGGAGCACCAGCGCGGGCGCGTGCTCGGGCCCCGGGATGTCGACCACGTAGGTCCGGCCTCGACCCGCCAGCTCGACCAGGCGGCCACCGGGCACCTCGGCGATATCCGGCACCCGCAAACGTCCGCCGAACCGCGTCACGCTTCGGCCGGGGTTCGTCATAGCGCACCTCCCGAGTGGTCACACCTCCGCAATTCTAGAACACGTTCCACATCTGCGGCGCGCAGGAATGGCATCGACGGCCCGCTCACCGGGACGCGTGGTCGATCACGCCGTAACCGCCGACCGCCTGGGCTACCGTCGCGAGACGCGTCGACACCAGGCGCATTTTCTGTAACGTGTTACAGGCAGATTCGAGAGACGGAGGTACCCCGGATGGGGCGGTTGACCGGCAAGGTGGCGTTGATCAGCGGCGGAGCGCGCGGCATGGGCGCGGCGCACGCCAAGGCTCTGGTCGCCGAGGACGCGCGCGTGGTGCTGGGCGACGTGCTCGACGAGGAGGGCGCCGCGGTCGCCGCGGAACTCGGCGACAACGCCGCCTACGTCCACCTCGACGTGCGCGAGCCGGAAGACTGGCGCAAAGCCGTCGGCGCGGCGGTGGAGCGCTTCGGGTCACTGAGTGTCCTGGTGAACAACGCGGGCATCGTGAACGGCAACCTGCTCGTCGCGTTCGAATTGGCCGAATGGCAACGGATCATCGACATCAACCTCACCGGCACATTCCTCGGGATGCAGGCCGCTACGCCCGCGATGATCGATGCAGGCGGCGGCTCGATCATCAACATCTCCTCCGTCGAAGGCATGCGCGGCAGCCCGGGCCTGCACGGCTACACGGCCACCAAGTTCGCCGTGCGCGGGCTCACCAAATCCACCGCGCTCGAGCTGGCGCAGTACAAGATCCGCGTGAATTCCGTGCACCCCGGCTTGATCCGTACACCGATGACCGAGAACATCCCGGAGGACTTCCTCCAGATCCCGCTCGGCCGCGGCGCCGACCCGTCCGAGGTCTCCGCCCTGGTGACGTTCCTGGCCAGCGACGAATCGTCGTACTCGACCGGCGCCGAGTTCGTGGTGGACGGCGGTCTCACCGTGGGCGTTCCGCACAAGAGCTTCTGAGTCACCCGCGGGTGGCCAGCAGGGCGAGCGGCGGAAGCGACACCAGCGCCACGGCCACGATCGCGTTGCTCCACTTGTAGGCCACCAGCAGCGCGGCGAACTCGCGCAGGAAGGCGCTCGGCAAGTAGTAGAAGGCGGTCTTGGCGCCCGTCACCTCGGCGTCGAGGTCGAGGCGGCGGGCCAGGATCGCCGTGCGCAACATGTGAAAGTTGCTCGTCACCAGCACCATGCGCGTAGTGGGACCGCGCTCGCCGAGCAGCCGTTTGGTGAAGAGCAGATTCTCCTCGGTCGTTCCCGACCGGTCTTCCAGCACGACGCGATCTTCCGGCACGCCTCGGTCGATCAAGTAATCACCCATGGCCGAGGCCTCGGAGACCTCCTCGTCGTCTCCCCTACCGCCACTGGCGATCAACAGTGGGGCGCGCCCCGCGCCGGCTTCGTCACGGTAGACCTCGATCGCCCGATCCAGGCGCGCGGCCAGCAGCGGCGACACCTCACCGTCGACCAGCCCGGCGCCGTGCACGACGATCGCGTCCATCCCGGGACGGTGGGGCAACAGTCCGTAGCACAGGGAATACAACAGGAACGCCGCGAACAGAAATCCGACGTAGCTGATCGTCATCGTGAGCGACGCCAGAAGCACTACCAGCCAGATGTTTTCGGTCAGCAGTGCCAGGAGGAGCACCACGTACGGCGTCAACAGGGCGATACCGAGTCCGAGCGGCAACAGATTCGGAAGACGCCAACCCTCACGGCGCACCAACTGCGCGCCGTTGGCGATCGACAACCCGGCCAGCACCAGCACCAGCAGCGGTGACAGCAGCACCACCAACGGCGCGAGCACCACCGTGCGATCGCCCTCGATGATCCGGCCGACCACCCACGCGCCGACGAACCCCAGCCCGAGGAGCAGGAACACCCCGTGGCCCAGACGCCTGCGGTCCCTGCCGAATCGCACCGCGAACACACCGAGCAGGACCACGCCGACGACCAGCAAAAGCACCGGGTCACGGTAGCCGACGGGCGCGCGGCGCGCCCCTCCGTCGACGAGCGGCGCGGCGACCTCGGCTTTTTCCCGATCGTCCCCTACAGTGTGCAGGTCCGGGCATCGGTCGCGAGCGACCGGTGTCCGGCTGCATTCGGCTTCAGCACACCAGCGTTACTGAACAGCACGTTGTGATGAAGGGGAGTCGACGAAAACCATGCTTCGATTATTCATCGCCACCGCAGCGGCCGCCCTCTGTGTGATCACACCGCAGGCCGCGGCGCAACCGATCTACCCCGCACCGGATCCGGATCCGTTCTACGCCGCTTCGCCGGGACTGGACCACGCCGCGCCGGGCGACGTCCTCGCCGTCCGCCCGATGCCCGCGCTACCGATGTTTCCCGGCTCGACGGTCACGATGATCAAATTCCGCTCCACCAACTCCGCGGGCGAGCCGATCGCGGCCACCACCACCGTGCTGACGCCGCAGAATCCCACTCCCGGTAGGCCACTGCTGTCCTATCAGCACATCATCAACGCACTCGGCACCCAGTGCACGGTGTCGCGCGTGCTCTACACCAGCGACCCCAACCTGTCGATCCGCGAAGCGCCCGCGCTCAATGCCCTCCTGCTGCGCGGCTGGTCGGTCGCTCTCCCCGACCACCTCGGACCCACCAGTGCCTACGGCGCCGCCAAACTCGGCGGCATGATCACGCTGGACGGCATCCGCGCCGCACGGCGGGTCGCCGAACTCGGATTGGCGGACAGCCCGGTCGGCCTGCTCGGCTATTCCGGCGGAGGCATGGCGAGCGCGTGGGCGGCCGCGCTGGCGCCGACCTACGCGCCGGAACTGTCGCTCGTCGGGGTCGCCTCGGGCGGGGTGCCGATGAATCTGGTCAAGATGATCGAGGGCCTCGGCTACGCGCCGCACGCGGTGTTCGGTCTCGCTTTCGCCGCCGCCCTCGGGCTGGAGCGTGAGTACCCGACGCGGCTGCCGGTGAGTGACCAGCTGAATTCGCTCGGGTTGTCGGTCCGCAATCGGATCGCCAACAGTTGCACCAACGACATCCTGCTGGTCGGCGCAGGCCGCGGCATCGTGGACGTCGCGGCCTCGAACTCACTGGCCGACGACAAGCGCGCACGCGAGGTGCTCGAGGAGAACAGCCTGGAACTCTACGAAGACATCCCGGTCACGCCGAGCTACCAATGGCGGGCGGAGCAGGACACTCTCATCCCGGTTGAGTCGGTCGACGCTACGGTTCGGCGGTATTGCGCCGCGGGTGCGCGAGTGCAATACGAGAAATTCCCGAGCCCGGACCATCTGTCCGCCGCGGTGCTCGGCGTGCCGTCCGCGCTCAGTTGGCTGGAAGCGCGCTTCAAAGGTGTTCCCGCGCCGAGTAATTGCTGAGAACGGCCCGGCGGTGGTTCACCGCCGGGCCGGTGACGGGCCGTTCCGCCAAACGGCCGCATCGAATCTCGCGGGAGCTAGGCGTCCTTGCCGCTCTCGTACGCGCTCTGCCGGGCCTCGTCGAGATCCGCTTCCGCACGGGCCTTTTCGGCCTCGGCTTCCTTCTGCGCCGCCTCGCGCTGCGATTCGGCCTTGTCCTGCTGTGCGCGACCCTCTTTCTTCAGGTCCTCGTCACCGGTGACGACGCCAGCGGCTTCCTTCGCCTTCCCCTTGGCGTCCTCGACGACACCTTCGACAGCTTCCAGGGGTCCGCTCCGATGCTCGGGCATCACATACCTCCCATTTCCTTGTCGGCTGACATGGGTCGCATACCCGTGTCCGGCAGAGCCAATCACCTTGTGAGCGCTGCCACGGGTCGTCTTCACTCGTTCCCGCGCGACCGCGACGCGAACAGCCGTACGAACCGCTGCCCGGAGCCCGCCAATTCCCGTAGGGATCCGGCCGCTCGGGTCAGCGATCACGCAGAAAGGAAGCGACCGCGAGGGCAAGTGACAACACGAGGGCCGCGACGATACTCCACGCGAAGGCGGACACACTCGGCTCGGCGAGCACAGCAGCGCCGCTGAAGGTGACGGCGAACGGCAACAGCACGAACGAGATCACCGCGATGGTGGTCTGATTGCGGCGATCGCGATCCTCGGACACGCGATGGCGCTCCTCGGCGCGGCGCTGTCGTGCCTGCGCGTCGGCGAGCGCCTCGTCCTCCAGCCGCGCACGGCGCGCTTGCAGGTAACGGGAGATATCGTCGAGGTCGGCGACGACCTGGGCGTAGAGATCGGCCATCCGGTGCTGATTCTGGAAGGCGCGCAGCACCTCCGCGACCTGCACTCCACGCTCGGAAACGTTGTTCCACCACAACCGCGCGCGGATATCGAGGATCTCCGCCTCCAGCGACTCGACCGCCCCCGCGCCGGTGCGGTCGACCCGGATGCCCGCGATCCGATCCGCGATGCGGTGCAAGGCGTTCAATTGCAGTAAGCCGAGCAGAACGGCGTCCAGATGAATCGACCGCACGTAGGCGCGCGCGACGGCGTGGAAATCGGTGGCCTCGGTGGAGGTCAGCGCGGTGTAGGTCACGCCGTCCCGCAGAATCGCCGCGCGCCAATCACTCGAGAGGTGAACGGTGCCTGCGAAGATCCGCGGATCGGCGGGGTCGGGCAAACCGTCCGCCGCCGACGTGCCGGAGGCCAGAAACCACTGCCATCGCCGCATAGGGGACCACGAAGCCAGGGCGGCCGGATCGGGAACCGGCTCCGGTATCCGATCACCCGCCCAGCAGAAGTGAGTGACGACGCGCGGTCGCACCGGCTCGAAAGTCACGTCGTCGACGAGCGCGGACAGCCATCGGCGGCCCTCGCCGCGCACCTTGGTGAGTTCGGACAGCACCTCGACAGCCTGCTGAGGCAGCCGCACGTGCGCGACGGCGTAGCCGCCTTCTTCGTCCAACAGCAATTCCCAGTCGTGGACTACCGCACCTGTCCATTCCGGCGGCTCGCCGCTCGACCGTCTGTGCCAACGGCCGGTGGCCCCGGTGTCCTGCGCGCTGTACAGCGCGTCGTGCACGCGGGCGGAGAAGTACCCGGTCCGAGCGCTGCGGTCGGCAACCACCGATTCACCTGCACGACCCGCCGCCGCTTCGACGGCCGGGATCGGCACCGGGAGGGGACCCGGCGACCAGCCACGAGACGACGGCGTTCGCTCGGCCTTCCAGCGCGCCCGGAATATCAGGCACGCGAATACGTCAGCGGCCACGGCTTCTCCTGCGTCCGGTGATCACAGGACTAATAGCCCTCGACGGAGAACACCTCGGCATACTGCTCCGCCCTCGCCGACAGCGGGGCGTTCTCCAGCACGGTCTTGACGTTGCGCAGCACCTCGATGACGCCTGCCAGCAAGCCGACCTGCAACCTCGTCCACGACTCGGCGTCGTCGTCCGCGAGGACCTTCCGGCCCGTCAACTTGAGGCAGACGGCGCCGAGCAATTCGGCGTCCCGTCCCTCGACGAACGCGTGCCCGTCGGCGTTCCTGAACCGCCGCACCGCGTCCATCCGCCAATCCCGGATCTTGTCGTAGACGCCGTCGATTCCGTACCGGTCCTTCGGTTCCTTGGGTTGCTCGCCTTTGAGCCGCCGGTCCAACGTCTCGCCGAACGCGTGATGGCAATCCATGATCCAGGACGTGAAATCACGCGCACCGTGCAGCGGACGCCCGAGGTGCAGCAGTTTGTTGTGGTGCACATGCCCGAAGAGATCGCTCTCACCGCATCGGCGCGAGAGATCGTTCAACTGGGTCCGCAGATCCAGCGATTCCTCCGAGAGGCTCGCGAGTTTTCCGCTCATTTCGCTGTCGATCCGGCGACCCGCGGGATGGAGTGTGTCGATCGTCGACTGCAGCCTGGCGCCGCCGGGGTCGGACGGTTTGCCCACATGATGCGCGACACCGGTGCCCAGATCCGCGAAGTAGCCGTGGAGTACGTCCACCCCGCCGGTGCGGCTCGGGTCGCCACCACCCACCTGCACCAGTTCCCGCAGCAGCGTGTGGTTCGGAATCACACTGATGTGCGGATCCTGGTGTCCGGCCGGCCGGTTCGTCTGCCACCAGCGCATGAACGTGTCGCGATCGCCGATTCCGACGGCATGAAGGTTGATGTTGAGGAACTCGTGCAATTCCTCCATCAACGAGACCGGATCGGCGATCGCGACCACGGCCTCTCCGGCGGTTTCCTCGCCCTGCTGCTTCCAATCGGCTCCGTCGCTGACCAGAACGATCAACCGGTCGTTGCCCGGCACGCCGTGGCGGTGCAGCAGATCGGACGCGAAGTGCAAGGCCTGCCCGATGTCGGTCGCCGCGTTCTCCGGTCGCAGCAAACCGATGGCGCCCTGGAATTCTCGTAACGTCCGCTCGTCGTCGGGGCCCTGGATCTCGGCCATGGAGCCCGATCTCGGGAAGACGCACATCGACGTAGTGGTGAATTTCACCAAGGCGATGCGGGCCACCCGCCCGGTCACGTGCCGACGGATCTCGACCATGTCCATGAGCGAACGTTTCAGGGCATCCATCCGCGAGATGTAGTTGGATCTCCTGCGCAGCCCGAGCCGGACGACGTCGGCGCGGTCCTCGATATCGTCCCAGCTCATCGAACCACTGCAATCGGCGAGGATCACGATGTCGACCCCGTTGCGATTGCCGGCGAGGAATACGTCCAGTTCGGTCTCGGGGTCGATATAGCAGAGGTCCGTTCGCTCCCGCCCGGAGCGGTCGAAGACCTGCCGCACCCGGAACGACTCGCCGTCGGCGAAGACCCACGCGTCGCCGCTGCCGAGATGGATCTGCTGGCCGACGATGTCCTTCGCATTGCGCAACTGCCTGCTGACGTCGTCGAGACGGTTCTCGGTGAGCGGTTCGAGGACGATCCGAGCGGCGGGCTCGCAGGCCGTCGCGCTCAGGCGCCATCCGTGCTCGTCGAGCACTTCCAGCCGCAGCTCGTCGACCAATTCCGTGCTGACGACGACGCAACCCTCGTCGACGGAAGCCGAGGCGACGATCCGCACCGCAGCCTGCCGGGACGCGTCGGCGCCCACCTCGAGCACGCCCACCCGAGCGTTTTCTCCCCGGCCGCCCACGTCGTCCCGATCCCCGGCGCCGACGGCGACGATGTTGCCGGTGACGAGGCCGTCTCCCCGGGCGACCTGCAATGTGTGCCGCCGACTGTCCCACACGGTCGATGTCATTTCCGCTCCACTTCGACCCTGACACCCAGGTCGTTCGACACCGCTCGCTTCTCCGCGCCGCCGCGACCGATGAACCGGCCCAGGTATTCCGGCTCGACATTGACGAACAGCAAGTTGGACCGCGGCCGGTAGTCCGCGAAACTGATGTGGTTCGCCACCTCGGCGCGGCCACGTGCCCGCAACCATGCGGTGAGCTTGTCGAACAGCTCGCGACCGCGTGCCCCATCTCGCTCGGCAGCGGCCAGATCCTCTTTGCGTATCTTCTCGTGCTCCTGCAACAGACGCCGCATGACGCCGTCGGTGCGGTTGTCGTGCTGGAGTTCGCCGAACATTCGATCGATGGAATGGATTTCCAGTTTGCGGGAACGAGAATTGATGAAGATATGCCGGACGATCGTCAACCGCGGTAGCCGCAGGTATGTGCGCCGGTTATCGGTGCGCGGGCCCCGCCGCCGATTCGCGGTTCCCGCCACGATCTGGAAGACGATCTGACGGTCTTCCAGCGACTTCAACCGCAGCGCGTGCTCCGGGCACAGCCCGAGCCCCCGCTTGTGCGGCCCGAATATCTGCCAGCGATACGCGTGCCTGGCGCATGCCGCGTTTCCGCAAGTCGCGCGTCTGCCGTCGACGACGAACTCACAGGCGATGCTTCCGGTCGAATTGCATCCCCGCGCCGCACAATCCGGAAATTTCTGCCGGAAGCAATCCCGGCAATACGACATGTCCACGCCGCCGGGGTGCCCCACCCGATGCCGGTCACAGAACGCGTTGCGTCCGCGACACAGTTCCCCGTTGCACCAGAACGTGGCCGCCGCTCCGCACGAGCAGGCGGGCCGGTGGCGCGCGCAGGTCGCGGTCATGCGACCTTCGATCACGACGGCATGCTCGTCGCACACCCGGCCCGGCTGATCGCCCTGGTCACAGCCGCTGCACAGGAAGGGTCCGTAGGTGACCACGCCGGCGGCCGAGCAGGTCGTGCACCTGTGCCGAACCGTCGCGGGCTCCAGGACACCTCGTATGGAGAAGACCGTGGTGTCGTCGACCCGGTCGGGAGCGCGCAGTCGATCCTGTATCCACAGCACGCAGGTCTGGTCGTCCCGGAGCGGGACGACGACCTTCTCCGTGGCGCGCAGACTGGCGCCGGCCAGATACTTTTCGACCCGCGTCCACAACTCGCGCAATTCGGCCGCGTCGGTAGGCGGATCGCTGGTCTGGCGGATGTCCAGCACGACGTTGACCGGCCGATTCACGACCGCTCCGCTGCGGTGGAGTTCAAGACGATCATCTCGATGCTGACGCGGCGATCGGTCTTGCGCACGTAGACCTGGTTGGTGATCAATCCGGCGCACACTCCCTTCGGCAGTCTGCGGGCCAGACCCAGCATCGCGTCCACGGCGGCTTTCCGTTCGGCCTCGGCCACGTCGAGCCGCACGCAGACGCGGCCGTGCCGCGACAGCCGACCGCTCAGCTCGTCCGGTATGCCGTCGCCGAGTTCTTCGCGCCCGCCCAGTTCGAGCACGGAGGCGTTCGGTTGCCGAAGCACCCGGCGAACCTCCTTGCCACGACCGAGCCGCGACAGCGCGGGAGCCAGATTTCGCGGCGGGCGACCGGACAGCAGAGCCCGCAGCCGTTCATCCATGTCGCGCTGCTCGGTCAACTCGTCCAACTCGCGGATGATCTCGTCGTCCGACCGACGCGGACGAACGGGCCTGGCGGGCCCTTTACGTCCGTTCGGCGCCGAGCGTCGTGGGGGCCGGGCGGTAAGTCTGCTGCGCCATGCCGCTTCCAAGGTGCCCAGGCTGCCCGGAGCAACCTGCCTGTTGTGCTTGGTCAGCTGGTCGTCGACCAACGCCGCGCGGTCTCTCAGCAGTGCCGCGATCTCATCGCTTCCGATTCGGCGACGGCGGCTCCAGACAGCCAGCAAGTCGTTCTCGGTCTGCGCGTACTCCGGGTGCAGTTTCGCGAGTTCCGGCGCGGAGAGCAAAGGCAGGATCTCGCGCGGCTCGATCTGCATCGCGCGCAGTTCGGCGTCCAGGTCGTCCAGCAGATCGGACACCGAAACGGCCGCCGAGCGGCGAACGGTCGCCTGCTCGCGCGACTTGCGCTGCTCGTCCACCTCGTGCTCGAATTCCCCGCTCATCCCCCTCGCGATGGCGTTCGATCGGTTCCGGTCCAGCATGCGCTGCGGGACGGCGGGCATACGCCGTCCGTCCCGCTGCATCATCCGCGCGCGTACCGCGAGTGCTTGCAGCAATACCGCCTGCGCGACAGCTGAACTCGGAAAGACCTGAGCATCGAGGCATCGGACGCTGACATTCGGGATTCCCAACTCACCGTCACCCACCGGATTCACGTCCATCACAGCGAATCCCGAGACGCGGTCATCACGGCGCAGCGCCTGCTCGACCCGCCGCAAATGCCGAGCGGAAGCGGATGCGATATATCTCGTCGAGACCTGATCCTTCGATTCCGCCAGGCGAAGCGAGCCACGTCCGGCGACACGACCTCCGACGAACAGCGCACGCCCGCTGAGCGCGATGAGTTCGGGAACGTAGCGCCGGATGAGGTTGCTGAGAATTTCGCGTTGCAGATCGTCGGCGATCTCGATGGAATGCCTGTCCGCGCACACTCGGCGATGCGGCGGTACGCCCCAGGAGATGCCCGACGGCAACAGCGACCCACCGGCCTTCCGCGCTCCTTCCGCGACAGCGGAGACCGCCTCCGCCAGGGCGTCGACGACCTCGGCGCGCTGCGTGGGATCACTGACCCAGACCGGCCCCGTGTCGATCCACAGACAACCCGGCCGCTTCGCATCGAAACACACTCGTGGGTACTCCCCGCCGGACGACGCGGGAGACGATCGTCGCAACTTTCGATGCATTTCATCGATATCGTCCGCGACGATAACGTAGCCCTTCAATATTCGATGCCGCAGCGGTGCATTTCTGTAGGCGCTCACGAGCACAGTAATAGACCTCATCACCCCGGCGGTGGTGCGGATATGCACGCCCGCACCACCGATTATACTTCCGAACATGTTGCCGCTGAGCAACTTTGGCGAAGCATGCCCGAAAGAGTGAAAATTTGCCGAGCTCGACGGATATCGAGCAATATCTTGCCGAGTCTTCGCGTTCCCCGGCAATGGCGTGCTCCGCGCGTGCGCCGCCGAATCGAATCGCGCACGCTCGCCACCATTCTTCCGGCATGTGTCAGCGCGGAGATCAGTACCCGGAACGCGGCTCGAAACCAGGGTCGGGAAGGGAGGGCGGCTCCGCGGGCTGCTGCGGCGCGGGTCTGGGCTGCGGCGCGGCGGGCTGCGGCTGCGGGATGCGTACGCCGACAGGGGGCTCGGCCAAGGGTTCCGGCACGTCGGGTTCCGGCAGAGCCGCCTCCGGAACAGAAGCCTCCGGAGGCGCCGAAGCAATCGGCTCCGGAGCGATCGGCGACACCGGCGCGGGCGCCGCGGCGGAAGTCGGACTCGTGGCCGACGTCGACGCTGCCGGTGCGGCGGGCGCCGACTCCGACGGCTGCGCGCATCCGCCGATCGCGAGCGCGACGATGCCCAACGCGAGCGGCAACCGACGGGATTCGGATCGGAGAGCAGGCACGAGGCAACGCTAGTGCCGGCACGGTACCCACGGCAGTCGGCCGTTCGACCGACAGCGGCGGGCGGCGGCCCGACGCGATACTGGAACCTCCTGTGCTGTCGAAAGATTGGGTGTGCGATGAGATCCGTCCGAGGTAGGTCGATGGCCACCGCGGCGCTCGTTGCGATCTCGTTGCTCGCCCTGCCCTCCGGCACGACCGCCACGGCCGATCCGGCCGGCGCCGCGACGCTGGTCGTCCTCGGCGACTCGTTCACCGCCACCGCACCCGTCCTCGGCCATGCCGACGACGGGTGCGCTCGGTCACCGAACTCTTGGCCGAACAAACTCGCCACATCGACAAGGCTCTCCGGCACCGCCGGATTCGTAGACGTGTCCTGCAACGGCGGCACGATCGACACCGGGAACGGCTGGACGCTCGTGCATCAGACGCGAAAGGCCCACGCGCAGGGCGCGTTCGGCTCCGATACACGTGCCGTCCTGATCCAAGCGGGCCTGAACGACATCTGGGGCGCGTCGAGCGGGACCGCGTTTCCCTCGACCGACTGCCTCCTCGACATCGTCGAGGGGTGCGGGCTCGACGCGGCGGAGCAGAACCGGCTGCCCGACTACCACGCGGTGACCGGCGCGACCTACGCGGACCGCGTACGCGAGGTCGTCACGTTCGTGCGTTACTACGCCCCGAACGCGCGGGTGGCGCTCGTCGGATACCCGGAGATCTTCCCCCCGGGGCAGCCCGCGGCATGCATGGATCTCGCCGTCGTCGGACGGGTCGTCCAGCCGCGCGCGGAAGGCTACATCGCTTATCTCGATCGCCTGCAGGACGCGCAACGTGCCGCCGCGCAGCTGCTCGGCATCGAGTTCGTCGACGTGCGCGCGATCACCGCGGGGCACGCCAGTTGCTCGGAGGAGCCGTGGATCAGCGGGCTCGCAGGCGCGGACTCGCCGTTCGACGGCGCCCCGGTGCACCCCAACGCGCAGGGCAACGGCGCCGTCGCCGTGCAGGTGCGCCAGCGGTTCGGGCTCTGAGCGCGACGCACGGCACGCCCATGCCGTCCGACTATCGTCCGGCCGTTGAGCTGCCCGCGCTCACCGGCGCGAGGTGGTGGGCGGCTTTCGCCGTCTTCGTCCTGCACGCGTTGGTCTTCATCCCGGCCTATCCGTTCCAGAAGTCGGAGCTGTTCCGCACCATTCACACTTTTGCTCCGATGCAGCAGGGCGCTGCGGGGGTGACCTTCTTCTTCGTGCTCTCCGGCTTCGTCATCTACTGGTCGTTTCGCGAAGGTATGCCGGTGCGGTTGTTCTATCGCCGCCGAATTCTGAAGATCTACCCGACCCATCTGGTCGCCGCGCTGGTGTTCGTGGTCGCGGCAAGCGTCCCGCTCGGCCGTGCGGTGGTGTGGGCGCCGAACGTTCTGCTCGTGCACACCTGGGTGCCCAAGTGGACCACGGTGGGCGGACTCAACGTCCCGTCCTGGTCGCTGTGCGCGGAGTTGCTGTTCTACTTCAGCTTTCCCATGGCCTACCCGATGGTCGCGCGTATTCCGCGACGCGGGCTGTGGTGGGCGGTGGCGGCGCTGCTGGTCGCGATCCTGGCGTTGCACACCGGTTTCTACCTGTGGGCTGACGGCCCCAAGGGCATCGCCAACACCTTCGCGCCGAGGCTGCTGCGCGGCGATGTCTCGCCCGAGTTCGAAATTCACGCCTCACCACAATGGTTCGCGCAGCCCGATATTCCGATCCCGACGTCATATTGGCTCAGTTACCCTTTCCCGGCATCACGACTGCCGGAGTTCTACCTCGGAGTCATCGCCGCCCGTCTCGTCGCCGAAGGTCTCTGGCGCAATACGCGGCTGACCACACCGTTGACAGCGCTGGTCCTCGTCTACGGCGCAACCTGGTTCGTCCCGGTGAACTACAAGATGTCCGCACTGCTGGTGGCGCCGATGACGGCGGTGATAGCCACCTTGGCCGCCAGGGACCTGGCGGGAATCTCCGGCCTCAATGCCAGACGGCCGCTGGTCTGGCTCGGTGACATCTCCTACGCGTTCTACATGATCCAGTTCCCGGTCATGGTGATCGTCACCCGGCTGTTCATCGGCGGGCACCGGTACTCGATCGGCGGCTGGGCGTTGTGGGCGACAGTCGTACTGGTCGTATCGATCCTCGCCGCGGCGGCCATCTACCACGGTATGGACCGGCCCATCATGCGACGCTTCGCCGGACGCCCACCTGGTGACCGGCCACGTCGTGCGGCCACCGCTGCGGATCAGCCGCCGATCAGCGTGCGCGCGAAACCGTAGGCGATCTCGTTCGCGGGCCGCCCGCCCGCGGGCCCGTCGCGCAGTGTGCACAACACGATGACGGTGATATCGGTGACCGGGTCATAGCCCATGAACGTCTGGAACCCGGGGATCGCCCCGTCGTGGCCGAGCAACGGCCCGAACGACTCGAGTCCGAGACCGTAGTGGATGTCCGCCGGATCGCTCCGGCTCAACGGAGCCGCGCTGTCGAGGCGCTGCGCCTGGAGCGGGGGCCCGAGCAGGCGGTCGCCACCGACCAGCTCGCGCACGTAGGCAGCCAGATCCCCCGCGGTCGAGATCGCCGCGCCCGCGGCTCCGATCCACGAGGGATCCAGGTTCGTCACGTCGGTCGGCAGTAGTGATCCCGTGCGAGCCGCGGCGAGCTGGTCGTCGGGCAACCGCGGTGACGTGAGCGCGGACTCGTTGGTGCCGTAGAGGTATCCGTGTGGGGACGGCATGGGCAGGGACGCGTCGCCGGGGGCTGGGAACGACGTGTTCGTCAGGCCGAGCGGAACGAAGACGCGATTCGTCAGCAGCGAGCGGATGTCCTCACCGGTGATCTGCTCGAGCACCGAGGCCAACAGGATCGTATTGGTATTCGAATAGCGGAACTCGGCATCGGGGGCGAAATACGGCGGCGACGAGAACCCCAGCCGCAGCAGCTCTTCCGGCTCCCACGTGCGCCCGGGGTCGTCGTCCATCGCTCGTGCGAGCTGAGGTGCTTCGTTATAGCTGAACAACCCGCTGCGCATGTTCAGCAGCTCGGCTATCGTGATGCCGGCGCCGTTCGGAACGCCGCGCCGGTACTTCGACACCGGATCATCGAGGGCCAGTCTGCCCTCCCCGACCAGCTGCAGCGCGACCGTGCCGACCATCGTCTTGGTGGTGGAACCGACGCGAAAGAAGTCGTCGACGGTCACCGGATCGCTCCGCCCGACCGTTCGCGTGCCGAAAGCCTGTCGCCACACGGTGTCCCGCGTCCGCACGTAGACCACCGCGCCCGGAACGAGGTGCGCGTCGAGCACTCCGCGCACGATGGGCTCCAGCGTGCGACCGAGAGCGGTGGAGTCCCCGGCGCTCCCCGGGTTGTCACGCGCCCCGGGCTCGGAGCCGCCGCCCACGACCACGACGGTGGCGTATGCGACGACGACTGCCACAATGAGCCGCGGCCATCGGCTTTTTCCATGGCGGAAGCTGTGCGTCGCCATCAGTCACCGATCACGGACACTGTGCCGTCGCTGAAGTTCGTGACGTAGACGGTCCGGTTGCCCGGATCGACGACGACACCGTGCGGGCGGCTCCCCACTCGAATCGAGCTGTCGGGCTTTCCGGTCCGGGTGTCGATCAGAGAAACAGCGCTGGCAGTACGCACATCGTCGAGGCCGTGGTCGGTGACGTACACCGTCTTCCGCGGCCCGTCCACCGCCACGCCGACCGGTCCGAGCCCGACGCGCAACGTCGCGGTGACCGCGCGGGTTCGAACGTCGATCACCGATACGGTGCCGTCGGCATGATTGGTGACGTACGCGGTGCGCGTGTCGGAGTCGACCGCCACGCCCCAAGGTTGATTCCCGACATTGATCGTGGCCGCTACGACCGGTAGGGCGGGGTCGATCACCGACACCGTGTGGTCGACGGCGCCGGGCGGACCGGCGTTGGCGACGAAGACGCTGTGCGAACTCGGGTCGACGGCCACGCCGTACGGATGGCTACCGACCCGGATCGTCGCGGTGACCACCCTGGATCGGGTGTCGATCACCGACACCGTGTCGGCCTCGAAATTCGTGACGAAAGCGGTGTGAGAGGCGGAGTCGACGGCGATGCCGTACGGCCCCGCGCCCACGGGGATACTTCCCGCAAAAGACCCATTGCGCGTGTTGATCAGTGACACGGAGGCGCTTCCGGCATTCGTGACATAGGCGAGCCCCGCCGCCGAATCTATGGCGACCGCGGTCGGCTTCACCATTCCCGGTGCCGTAACCACCCCGGTGACATTCGTCTTCGTGTCGATCACCGAGACCGAATTGCCCGCGCTGTTGGTAACGAACAAGTTCGCGCTGGTCGGATCGATCGCGACGCCCCAGGGTTGCGCGCCTACGGCGATCGTGGCGGTCACCGAGGGCGGTCCGGTCGCCACGGCCGCCGCGCGGTTGCCCACGGCACTCGGACCGTTGTCGCCGGACATCTTGCCGGCCAGCAAGCCGACGACGACAACAAGGAGAGCGAGCGCGGAGATCACCTTTACCCGAGTCGGGATCCGAGGCGCCCACGGGCCGCGGCCAGCGGGCGGCGGCATGATCACCGGTGGTGCCGATGTGACGATGGCGGGCGCCACCGCTCCGCGCGGCGGTGTGGTCCGTGGCGGAGGCGACGGCGCGCGGGTGGCGGCGTGCGCCGCGGCCTGGGACAGCGCGGGCAACCAGTCCCCCGGCCGGGGCCGCTGCGCCGGTACGGGCGACAGGGCCGCGCCGACAAGTCCCCGCACCGGAGCGGGCACGGCGGCGGGCAGCCGGTTCGGGTCGCGGGTGCTCTGGTCTCCGGCCAGCAGCCGCAGCGCGAGCAACCCGAACTTGTAGGCATCCGATCGCGCGGTCGCCAGTTCCTCTCCGGGATTGACCACCTCGACCTCCCAGTCCGGAGTCTCGACTTGCGCCGAGACCGACCTGGACCGCAGCCGCATGGCATCGCAGTCGATGAAGTACACCTTCCGATCCGGCTGTAACGAGAACAGCAGGTTCTTCGGTGACAGGTCGCCGACCGCGATGTCGTGGCGGTGCAGAATCGTCAGCGCTTCGGCGGCTTCGGCCAGCAACTCGTAGCGGTGCCGGTCGGTCAGCGGAATGCCGCGCCGCGCCAGGAAACCGTCACCGTTGAGCAGATGCTGGAACTCCGCGGTCTTCGACTGCACCGCCGAGGACATGGTCATCTTGATGAAGAACTCGTCCGGAATCGCGGGCATCACGAACCCGGTCACCTGGGCGGAGTTGTCCGCCTCGACCAGCCTGCACGGCCACGCGACCCGGGAGAGCAGGTCCATGCCCTCCGCGAAGGGCAGCGATTCGAGGTAAACGGGCATCTCCTCCAACACGTCGACCGCCACATTCGCCAGCACGACGGGTTTGTATTCCTTGTACACCACCGCTTTCGCGTACCGCATGCGCGCGCTCGGCGCGCTGAAGACCACCCCTTGACCACCGGCCGCCAGCTTGGTCAACGGGCCGAGCTGACCCACCTTCACTCGCTGCTGCGTCACTGCCGATCCCGTCAGTTCACCCTCGGCCAGATGGCCACCAATGTCCGGTCGTCGTCGAATGTCTCCCGCGAGAAATCCAGGGTGTGCGCGAATTCCAGGTGCGACGGCACCCGCCCGGCGAGCACCGAGGCGAACAACGCCCCGACCTCGCCGTCGCCGCCGCCGAGCGGATCGCCGAATCCGTCGGTGCCGACCAGCAATACCTGGCCAGGCTCGACGGTCACCGAGATGGGCTCGACTTCGTTCGGAACTCTGGGCAGCCCGCTCACCGCGGAGGAGGTCAACCCAGAGTCCGACGACTGCTTGCCGCCGAGTACCGGGACGAAACGCTCGTCCGACAGCAACCAGGCACCGGAGTCGCCGACACCGGCCAGCACCGCGGACAACGCGCCGTCGGCGTCGCTCTCACACACCACACACGTCAGCGTCGTCGCCAGCACCTGCTCGGCCTGCTCGGCATCGGCTTGCGCCAGCGAAAGCACAGCGGCGGCGCGCTCGGTCAGCATCCACGCGGTGTTCTGGAACAGCGATTGCCATCCGATGTCGCCGAGCGCCTCCACCGGCTGCTCTTCCAGCCACTGGGTGGCGTAGCGCACGGCGGTGGTCGAGCCGATGTGCGAATACCGCGCCGCGGACACTCCGTCGGCCACCGCGACGATCAGTCGATCACGATCCGGCGCCGCGGTGATCGCGAAATCGTCCTGACGCGGTGCGCCGTTGTATCGGTGCAGGTAACCACGCACCGATGCCGCGCGAATGGTGAACGGTCCGCGTGACCATCCGTCGATCATGGTGTCCGCGCGGTACGGATTCCTGCCGTACTCGGTGCCGATGGCTTTCGCCTCGAACGCGGGTGTGGGGGCGCCGACTACGATCGGCTCGCTCGCCGGGCGGCTCGGAAGGGTGGGTCCGATCGCCTCGTCCGCCGGTGCCGGGTTCACGATGACAGCCGGATCCGCGGGCACCGGATCATCCGGCAAGCGCTTGCCCCGCTTGCTCAGGAAGCCCATCACACCGTGTCCACGGCGAGCGAGACGAAATTATCGGGTTTCTCTACTTGCAGCGTCGCCTGTCCCGTCGCCAACGCCTGGCCCGAATTGATCACCGACTGCGTCAGCGCAGTGATGAATTTCGAGATCGCGACGCCGGTGTCGGTGCCGGCCGCGGTGATGAACGCGTACTGCGGGTTTGTCGCCACCCGCCGGATCACATCGGCGTCGGCCTGGCCGATGCCGAACGCCAGAATGTTCGGCCGGGCCGCGAAACTCGTCAGCCGCGCGTGCTCGGCCTCCCAGCCCTCGCCAGGATTCGGCGCACCGTCGGTGAGGAAGAACACGGCGGGCCGATTGACCAGGTAGCCGGCGGACTTCAGCGCGGCGATGTCGCGCGGTATCCGGTTGGTCAATTCGGCGAACGCCGCCGCGAACGACGTCGAACCACGCGCCCGCAGTTCCGGCATGGCTTCCAGATTCCGCAGATCGGTCGGTTCCAGATGACAGACCGCGGTATCGGAGAACCCGAGCACACAGAAACGCACCTTCGCCGCGGCCATGGATTCGCCCTGCAAGGTGTCGAGCAAGCTGGACAGGCCCGCGTTCAGATCCGCCACATCGTCGACCATCGAATACGATTCGTCCGCGACGAAATATACCGGAAGAATTGTCGCCTTCGGTTCACTCATCAGGTGCCACTCCCTTTCACCCTGCCACCCGGGCGTGCCAATGCTACCGGCGCAGGCGGTGATTCACTGTCGACCGTTCGACCGACAAATCCCTGCGCCCCAATGGTTTTTCCTCCGCGCCACCCGAATCGCCGGCGTCAGCGCATTTCCACTCCGCGATATCCACGTCACCACGCCGCCGTTTGCCCGACTGCCCGCCGACGCCGTGGTCACAGGTCGTCGATGCCGATCAGCGCGTCCTGCAATGCGCGGGCCACGAGAGCGGCTTTCGTCGGCGCGGGCCGGCCGACCGCGGCGTACTTGTCCCTGATCCGGGCCAGGTGGGTGTTCACAGTTCCCAGCGAGATATACAGCCGCCGAGCGACTTCCACCTTCGAGTCCGACGCTATCCACGCCAGTAGTACCTCGATCTCCCTGCTGCTCAGCGCCGGACGCTCCCGCGACGCCAATGTCGGGGGCCGCGGATCGTCTCTGTGATCGAACGTGACACTCATGAACCATTTCCTTTACAAGAATTCATCGCACGCGCCTACCGCCGACCGAACAGATCACGCACACATACCCGCACGAGGGCAACGGTGGCGACGAAGAGCGCGAAAAAGATCAACGCACGCGAGAGATCGCCGGAATTCCCGGATTCGGCCGTGTACGCGGACTGGCCATAGACGAAGAAGCCCACGTCGAGTAACAGCAATCCCGCGAGCACGTACCACGTCCAGACGCGTCGGCGGGGGCCTTGGTGAATATTGATGTTCTGCCGACCGCCGTTGTTGGCGTAGATGCTGCTGCCGTTGTTGGCCTGATTGATCTGATTGTTCGTGTTGGGATTGTTGTTCGGTCCCGGCGACGGGTGCATCGTCATCTCCTGTGATGGCCGCCCAGCCAGATGTTCTGGGTTCCGTTCTGATTGGCGTGCACGACACTGCCGTCCTTCGCCACGTTGATCTGATTGTTCTGCGGGCCCTGCTGCGCCGCGCGGTCCGGCCCGTCCGGCCGGATGTCGGCCCCTGGAGCAAGGTGCCGGAGCAGACCGCGGACGTCTTCCTCGACCGTTCGGTACCGAATATGCCAGTATTGCGATTGCGATAGCGCGCGGATATCCGCCGGAAGCTGGTCCGGGCTCGGCAACGACGTGTCGTCCAGCAGAACGGGGACGACCGGTATCCCGCGCGCGAACGCGGTAACGAGTTCCATACGCACCCAGTCGCGATCGTCATCGATGCGACGGAGTCCGCGTTCGTCACGTGCGTCGAGCCAATACGAGCCGATCACCGACACCATCGTGTCGCATTCCTCGAGCGCACGGCGGATCCTGCGCGCGTACAACCTACCCAGGGCCAACGAATCCACGTCCCGGAAGACACGCGCCCTGCCGAGGTGTCGTGCCATCTGCTTCGATATCTCGTTGACCGCGTAGACGCTGTCAACGATGCGGTAGTTCAGGAATATTTCCATCAGTTGACCTAATTCTCGAGGACGATTTACCGAGCGCAGTGCTGCGTGATTGCGAATAGATGCCGCGGATGACGGAGCGATTTGGATGAACCGACCAGTTCGTTGCACCCCCGAGTAACATCCTTCGGATGCCTCACGGTCGTGAATCTCGTCCTCGAGCGAAACACCACGGTTTTCAGAGAACAGTCTGCACCCGGACCGAACTCTGAGCGACTCGAACAGCAAACGTTCGGTCATATATCCGACCGCGTGTATCCCCTGACCGCCGGATCGAAAGGTTCTGGTTGGTTTATTTCCCCATTATGGTCGATTCGCCCTCCCGGCCGGCGCCAAATGTGCTCGGTGTTCGCATAAGCCGAGCGCCGTGCCGATTCACCGTAGGTCGGCACAGTCCTACCACCGTGGCCGCAACGCATCGAAGCGGCGTTCTCGTCCTCATCATTTGCCCCCGCGGCGTTTTCCTACCTCCGGGCCGCGAACTGCGGCTCGCTCTTCAGCATTCAGCGAGCAGACGGCCGGCGACAGTGGTTGTCCGTTGCCGTTCGCAGCGGCAACGGACAACCGATCACTCAACGCTTGGCAAGGACCGACATCAGCGCCGGTTGGATGTCGAGCAGCGCGGCATGTCGGCGGTAACGGCCCACCGTACGGGCGAAATCGAGGAGATCCGCGCGGATCGTCACCGAGTCCACCGCGCTGATGACGTCGAGCAACGGCGAGATCAACGCGCACGCCCGATCCAGGTCGCCGAGCGCGGCGTACACCAACGCCCGCCGGGTGCCGAACCGCGCCCGGTCACGGTCGGACTGCTGCGGATTCCGCGACATCGCTCGGTCGAACAGTACGGCGGCGTCCTCGAGGTTGCCCAGATCGTAGTGACACCAGGCCTCGATGAGGACAGAGCGCTCGTGCAGGGCCGAGGGCCCCAGCTCGTTCTCCCCAGTGCGATGTGCGGCGTCGTAAAGGTTTGCGGCTTCGTCCAGCGCTCGCATGGAATTCGAGTGGTCCAAGCCGATGGCATAGCCCTGTGCCGCCCCCAGCGCGGCCAGCCAGCGGATCCGGGGATGGACGGCGTGGTCGGCGAGCACTTGCTCGGTGAGATCGGTCGTCTCGGCGGAATCGCCGCGATACAGACTCAGCACCGCCCTGCGGACGAGCGCGTAGCTGACCATGTGCTCGTCGCTGACAGCGGAAGCGTGGTCGACCGCCCGCGTCGTCCACCACAGCGCGCCGCGCTCGTCGCCACATTCCTGGGCCATCCAGCCGGCGAATTCCGCGGTACGGGCGGCGTGCAGCAGAAGTTGCCTGCGTAGCTCACCGGCACTGCGCAGAGCGGACGCGGCCGCGGCATGTTCGTGTATCACCGCCATGGGGAAAACGAGGCTGGGACTGCTGGTCCGGCCGAGGCGTTTGATCTCCTCGAACAGCGCGCTCAAGCCGGGTAACGAGGCGGCGGAGCTGGTGGCTGTCGCGGGGAACGCGGTCACCGGCGGCACGCCGAAGTCCCCGATCCGGAACACACCGGACCCGTCCGCGTGCAATCGAACGTTCCACTCGGCATCCGAGGAGCCGCCGACGTCGATATCGAGATCCAGGTCCGGCTGTGCCGCCGACGGCGCCAGCACCAGCAGGTCGCCTCCCGCGGACAGGACCGCGTCGCAGGCGCGCGCCAGCGCCGAGGACGGCGACTTCTGCCCGTTCTCGACCCTGCTCAGATGACTCCTGCTGTAGTGCACGAGTTCGGCGAGTTTACCCAGGGCCAGCCCCTGTTCGAGTCGACGCTTGCGCAGTTCTCGACCGAATTCAGCACTTGCCATAAGTATTACCTCGGAATCCGTTGCCAGCCGGAAATTCTCGCGCGCGACGAATTTTCGGCGAACCTGCAACCGCCCCTATGATCCAGGGCCGACCGAACACCACACCCCTTGTCGCTGCGAGTGTACCCCCGCGACTCCGTACCGTCAGCGCATCCAACCGCTGGGCGGGCGGCTGCGCCATCGCTGTGCCGTACTCTGGCGATTCGGCGCCGAGTCACGCCGAATCAGCCTATGCCAGCCGGGAATTGGGGACAGGATGGATACGGATCATCGCATCAAGCACCTCGAGATGTTGCAGTCGATCATCGCGCGATTGAGCCAGCAGTCGTTCACGGTGCGCGGATGGTCGGTGACCCTCGTCTCCGTGATATTCGCGCTTCTCACCACACAGGCCCGGCAAGGATCGGGCCTGATATTGCTGGCGCTGGCGCCGGCCTGGATCTTCTGGGGTCTCGACGGTTACTACCTGAGTCTGGAACGCCGTTACCGGGAACTGTTCGCATCCGCCGCGCGGCAACTACGTGAGCCGCTGGCATCCGGGCCGCTCCCGTTCGACATGATTCCCGATTCCGACCGACCCGCACGCGATTTCGCGCGCGCGATCGTCACTCCGAGCGTGGCCGCGATTCCCGTGGTCTTGACCGCGCTGATCATCGGCTACCGGGTAGTCGCGGTCGTCGGCGGTTGAGCGGCGTCGTCCGGACATTCCCGCCACCAGTGCCGATGTAGGAGCGTACGGCGAAGCCCCTGGCGCTGGATGCGTCCAGGGGCTTCCGTATCGAAGCGCTTCAGCGCTTGGTCAGTTCGGGAGCCGTGGTCTCCGATCCCTCGACGGACTTCGCCGGGGCTGCTTCTTCGTGCGCGGCGGCCCGGTTCGGCAGCAGCACCGCCATGACGATCACGATCAGCGCCAACGCAGCCGAGACGAGGAAAGCCAGGCGCATGCCGTCGAGATGGGCGGCGACGAGGTCGCTTCCCTCGGCGGCGAGCGACGTGGCGCGCGCCGACATCACCGTCACCACGAGAGCGGTGCCGAACGCCGCGGCGACTTGCTGCAAAGTGCCGAGCATGGAGCTGCCGTGCGAGTACAGATGCTGCGGCAGCGCACCGAGACCCAGGGTGAACACCGGGGTGAACGCCGCCGCCAGCGACACCATCAGCAGGATGTGCAGGGCCAGCAACTGCCAGTACGGCATGGTCATCGAGATCTGGGTGAAGCCTGCCAGCGCTACGGCGATTCCGATCGACCCCGGGATCACCAGCAAGCGACCGCCGAACCGGTCGAACAGGCGACCGACGGTCGGCCCGAGCAGACCCATCGCCAATCCGCCCGGCATCACCAGCAAGCCGGTGGCCAACGGGCTGAGGCCACGCAGGTTCTGCAGGTACAGCGGCAGCAGAATCATCGACCCGAGCATGGCCATGAACGCCACCGACATCAGGATCAGCGCCTTGGTGTAGGTGGCCGACAGCAGCACGCGCAGATCGAGCAGTGGGGTACCGGTGCGCTGCAAGCGCAACTGCCGCCACACGAACAGGGCGATCAGCGCCGAGCCCACGGCGACGATGCCGAGCGGGCCCGCGAAGTCGTCGCTTTCGAACCGGCTGAGCCCGAACACCAGTCCGCCGAACCCGAGCGCCGCCAGCGCCACGCTGGCCACATCGATCTGCCCGGCTTGCGGTTCACCGACGTTCTCCAGCTGCCGCAGCCCCAGCCAAGTGATCACACCCGCGATCGGCAGCACCAGCACGAAAAGCCAACGCCACGAGGCGATTTGCAGAACACCGCCGGAGATCACCGGCCCCATCGCGGGCGCAACCGAAATCGCCAGGGTGACATTGCCCATCACCCTGCCGCGGTCGTGCTCGGCCACCACCGTCATCAGAGTGGTCATCAGCAGCGGCATCATCACAGCGGTGCCGAAGGCCTGCACGATCCGGCCGAGTAGCAGCACCGCGAACGACGGCGCGACCGCCGACAACGCGGTACCGGCCAGGAAGACGCCCATCGCCGCGGCATACGCCTGCCGGGTCGACACGCGCTGCAGGAACCAGCCGGTGGTCGGGATGACCGCCGCCATCGTCAGCATGAACGCCGTCGACACCCACTGCGCCGCCCGGTCGGTGATCGCCAGATCCGCCATCAGGCGCGGAATCGCGTTGATCATGATGGTCTCGTTCAGGATCACCACGAAGGTAGCGAGTACCAGCACCCGAATGACGGTCGGTGTCCGCCCTCCCGAGGCTGGAACGGATGGTGCGGCGGACATCGGATACCTCCGGAGGCATGGGTCGTTGACAGAACATGTGGCCCTTCGCCGAGTCACCGGATCGCGTCCCGGCGCCACAGCTGTAGAGACGGTGTCGACTGCTCGAACTCATCGGGCGCGGGTCAGTATTCCGCCCGGCACCGACACAAATCACCCGGTTTTCCTGCCGATACACCCAGCACCCCTACTGGAAACCGCTGGTCAGGACCCTCTACAGCCCTACGCGAATCCCAATCGTGAGCCTGGTCACTCTAAGCGATCCGCGCTCGCGGACTGTCCCGACACGGACGTCCGAGTGAAAACCTGCCCGCCGCAACCCCGAACGCGACGCTCGCGCCGGGGCCGCGGCGTGTCGGCGGCATTGCCCGGCTACCGCGGCAGGCAGCGGCTAGGGCTCGAGGTCGGCCACTCCTCTGCCGGTCGAAATATCGAACGGCACAGAAGCCTGGTCGTGCGTGATCAGCCAATCGCCGTCGATCTTCCGGAAGCAGAGCGTGACCCGGACCCACATACCGTTCGTCGCCACCCCGTTCTGCAGCGTGCCGCTGAGCCGACCGAAGGCGTGTCCGAATGCCACATCGTCGCTCACGGTGAGGGCCAGGTCGCGAACCTCATAGGCCACATCATGGAAGAACGTGAACGCGTTCGCCCAGTTCTTCGCTTTCGCGTCGATACCGACATGCTGCAGCGGAGGCTCGACGTCGAAGGAGACGACGTCCGTTGCGTAGAGCTGCTTCACGCCCTCGAGATCCTTGGCCCCGATTCCTTCGGCCAACTTGTCGATCCGCCGCCTGATCTCGGCTTCGTCCACTGCGCGTTGCGCGGGCGCCGATACCACCGAACCAACTCCGTGATCGTTGGCAGTCATTGCATCCTCCATTCGATGAATTTCCGGCCGCGAAGCGGTCTCTTCTGCGGGATCACCCGACGGCGACCGCGGCAGCGGCGCGCAAAGGTGCGAGGGCGACGCTCCACGCGACGACCTGATCCAGCGTTTTGCCCAGGGCGGCGGCATGGTGCTCGCCCGGTACGAAGGTGGTGTGGTTCTCGAAATCGGTGAGCACCGAGATCGCGACCTGATAGCCCACGTCGGCCATGCCCAGCGTGCCGCAGACCGTCCGCAACTGCACCACCGCGCGGGCGCCGCCGTTCACGCCGTAGGAGACGAATCCGACCGCCTTGTCGACCCACTCCGCGAACAGGTGGTCCAAGGCGTTCTTCAACACTCCGGGGACGCCGCCGTTGTACTCCGGGGTCACCACCACGAAACCGTCGAACGGTGCGATGCGCTCGGCCCAAGCGCGGGTATGCGTGTTGACGGACGGGCCGAACATCGGCGGCACCGCTTCGTCCAGGTGCGGCAGCGGGTGGTCACGCAGATCGATCAGTTCGAACTCGGCGTCGCCGCGCTGCGATGCCACGTCCATGACCCACCGGGCGACCTGCGAGCCGTTACGGTTGGGTCGGGTACTGCCGAGAATGATGCCGATTCTGGTCATTTCCGGAACTCCTGCTTCGCTGAAAGTGTCACGACCTTCCGACGACACAGCCGTCCGGAATGTCAGGCTGTCTCACAAATCGGGTCGCTGTCTCGTCGATTCGGTAGGGCCCGCGTCGACCGAAGGAGCCGATACCCATGACCGACCCGCACCTGCGCTCGGTGATCAGTGAACGCCGTCAACTGATCAATCTCGCCTACCGGCTGCTCGGCTCGTTGGCCGAAGCCGAGGATGTGGTGCAGGAGACCTACCTGCGCTGGTACGCGTTGCCCGAGCGGCAGCGGCAGGAGGTGGCGGCGCCCGGCGCCTGGTTGACGACGGTCGCCAGCCGCATCTGCCTCGACCTCCTCGGCTCGGCGCGTGCCAGACGGGAACGTTATGTAGGCGAATGGATTCCCGAGCCGTTGCCCGACCGTTCCGAATGGCTCGGTGGTCCCTCCCCTGCTGATCCCGCCGACCGGGTCACCCTCGACGAGTCGATCAGTATGGCGTTCCTCGTCGTCCTCGATTCCATGACACCGGCCGAACGGGTCGCGTTCGTCCTGCACGATGTCTTCCGCTACTCCTTCGCCGAGGTCGCCGAGATCGTCGGACGCACCCCTGCGGCTTGCCGCCAACTCGCCTCTTCCGCCCGCCGCCGCATCAGCACCGCGCAGGGGTCGTCGGGAACCCGGCACGCCGAGGTGATCAGGGACTTCAAACGAGCCTGGGAGACACAAGACATCGAAGCTCTGATCGGGCTGCTCGATCCGAACGCGACCGCGACCGCCGACAGCGGCGGCCTGGCCCCGGCCTTCCTGCACCCGATCAACGGCGGCGAGCGGATCGCCCGCGCTTGGATCGAAATCGCCGCCCGATCTCCCGAGGTGACGTTGCTCGAGCGCACGGTGAACGGCCAACCCGGCCTGGTGGCGCAGCTCGCCGACACCATCGTGTCGGTCTACGCCTTCGACATCGCCGACAACCGGATCACCCGCATCTGGGCGATCCGGAATCCGGAAAAACTCAGCCTCTGGGCAGCGGGCTGAACGACTGCTCCGGGGTCGAGAGTCGGCGGATCGCCGCAGGCCTCTTGACGCTGGAGGGGCGCGCGAGCGCGGTACGGCCCTACTTACAGAGCAAGGCCGTGCTGCCGACGGTCGAGTCCATCACGATGTACCCAGCAGGTTCGCGCACGGCCCCCCAGAGCCGACTCGAATCAGCGTCGACCCGCGGCGCGGTCGTCTGCGCTACGAGTCGATGGGCGAGGTGTTGAACAGCAGCGGTATGGGTTTCAGCTGCCCGCGCTGCCGGTAGAAGGTCGCGCCCTGCGCAGTTCGCAGGCCAGCCGGTCGGCGTCCGGCCGGTCCTCGCCGGAACGGGCGCAGCCCTGCGAGGTGTAGCCCCGTTCGTTGTAGCCTTGCCGGTCGTAGCCCCACCTGTCGTAACCCCACCTGTCGTAACCCCAGCGGTCGTAGCCCCAGACGTCGAAGCCGTCGGGTCCGTAGGGGTCTTCCGGCTCACGAGGTTTCGTAAATGACGGAGTCGTCACGGGCGGTTCGGTCGTGACCGGCGGAACACTGGTGACCGGCGGCGTGGTCGTCACCGGCGGCACGGTGGTGACCGGCGGCGCGGTCGTCACCGGCGGCACGGTGGTGACCGGCGGCACCGTCGTCACGGGCGCGATGGTGACAGGTGCGGTAGTAGCCGGGGGTTGATCAGGGGTTGCGAATGCCGGTAAGACCAGCGCGGCCGGAGCAAGCACCACCGTCCCGGCGACTGCGGCCAGCAGGACCGACTGTCGAACCGTGCGCCGACTTCTCCTCCAATGAGACATCGTTGACCTCCAACTCAACATAAGCGCGCTCGCCGCACCCGAGTCCCCTATCGGTCGAATGTCCAAATTTGCTACACAGCAGGGAGTTTCGCTTCCCCACCCGTGACGGGGAAACCTGCTCAACGCGCGGAGATGGCCGAACCCTCCCATGGTGTGATCTGATCGGGACCTCGGAGTTCGACGCACACGATCATCGGCATGTGCGCGCGTTCGCGAGATCAACTGCTGGCCGACGTTGCGCCGTTTCGAAACGAGCCACAGTGGACGCGGCCCGTGCCGGCGCTTACACGGTGAACGGGCAGTCGGTCCTGGCGGCCTTCCGAACCGAGGTCGAGGCAGCGGGCTCGGCCTCAGCTTGCTGCCGCCAGCACCCTCCATACCTTTCTGGAACGCGAGCGGGCCTGCGGAGCCGCGTATTCGATTCGCTGGCGCGCTTCGTGGGCGCTGATCCGCAGCAGATCAGTCAATAGCTCCACGGTGTCCCGATAGCCGATGTCTGCGGCGAGACCACGACGTTCGGCTTCGGCGACGGCCGCGCGCATGGCAGCATCCAGTCGCCTCCGACGGCGTTCGGTTTCGACGAGGGTGCGCAGCAAATCGACATCGGCCAGTTCCGGCCATCCCGGTGCTGGAGCATCCGGCGCCGTCGCGATCGAATGTATGTTCACCCGAGCCAGCTTACCTCAGTGTCGAACACATGTTCGACAATTCGATACGCCGAGCCTGGCGTCACTGTCGGTGCGCTCTTGGCGGCCTGGTGGCGCGGCGCATTCGCACGGCATTCGACAGGAGCGCTGATTTTCGTACCGGAACCTCGGCTCATCACACTCGGCGTAGACAGCATCGATCTCGAGGCAGTGCCTGCCGGGCCCTCAGCACCGCACAACCGACGAAACCGGGACGAACGCGCACTGTTCGGAATCATCATGGTGACGCCGTTGGACGACTCGGTCAGGTTTCGACACGACCGGTCGACGAAACGTTCGGTGGCGAATTCTCGGCGTTTTCTCGGCGAGGTCCGATCAGTGGACCAAACGAATGAAGCCCCTGACCATATTTCCTGGTCAGAGGCCTATTCTTGCTCCCCCATCTGGACTCGAACCAGAAACCTGCCGATTAACAGTCGGCTGCTCTGCCAATTGAGCTATAGGGGATTGCCCTTGGCTCGTCCGGTTGGTATCGGGCGGGCCGAGGAGAAACTCTAGCGTATCGCTGGGCGGAGGCCCAAATCGCGTCGCTACCTGCTGAGTTGTCACCGGGGGCGGGTGCGTCGCCACGGGGTGTCCGGATCGACAGGCGTGTGGGGTGTCGGGCAGGATGGGGGCGGCGAACTGGCAACTGGGAGGAGCACATCGAGATGCTGCGGTTGATCATCGGCGTGGCGGCCGGCTACGTACTCGGCAGTAAGGCCGGGCGGGCTCGCTACGAACAGATCAGCGCCGCTACCCGCGCGCTGACCGAAAGCCCGGTGACCCGCAAACTCGTGCTCGTCGGCAGGCAGAAACTGGCGGACAAGCTCAGCACCCGCCCCCGCCTCGAACCGATGGAGCCGATCGATGAGCGGACCACCGTCCTGGTACCGCACGACCAGCTGCGTCGCTGACCCCGCACATGCTGTGACCGATCCTCGCGCCAGTCGGACTGTGTGCGAGGAATCACGGATCTGATCGACCCTAGGCCCCGGTGGCGAAATCCCCGTGGTTGCCCATCGCCTGGGTGAGCAAGCTCTTGCGGTACTGCTCGAGGGCGACGAGGTCGCCGAAGAGGGCGAAGTAGGCCTCCGGCTGTTCGGTCGAGGAGACCCGCTGGAGCTTGGACTTGAGTTCGGCGATCTGCCTGCCGACCCAGGCCTCCTGGGTGCGCGCCAGGACACCGGCGACGAAGCGCGGAATGTCGGACTCCGATTTCACCGGCAGCGGCTCGTTGGCGAGCTCCGACAGCAGGGCGCGCACGGTCAGGTCCTCGGTGCGGTCGGCGACGGCGTTGACCCATTCCGCGCCGCCGAGCCCGGCGGCCGTGCCGCCCGCCTCGGCGATCAGGCCGCGAAGGACCGAGTAGGCGGGGTGGGTGAAGGCTTCGGCCTCGAGCGCGTCGAAACCCGCTCCGGCCATCGCCGGGTACTGGAGTGCGGCGGCGAGTACCTGACGTTGCGGCAGCAGGGTGGGATCGTTCGGATTCGGCCGTGCCGCAGGATGTTCGGCGACCACCTGGCGCGGCGCGGGCGCACGCCCGGCGCCCGACTGCCCGCCGCCGTTGCGGTTCCGCTTGGCTTCCTCGCCGACGCGGCGCACCACGGTCTGGATGTCGTCCCAGCCGACCCACCCGGCCAGTTTGGTGGCGTAGGCCTTGCGCAGGGCGTTGTCCTTGATCTGCGCGACCACCGGCACCGCCCGGCGCAGCGCCTCTACCTGGCCCTCCGCGGTGTCCAGGTTGTGGTCGGCCAGCAGACCGCGAATCACGAACTCGTACAGCGGGGTTCGGCGGGCGACCAGATCGCGCACGGCGGCGTCACCGGAGTGCTGCCGCAGTTCGCACGGGTCCTGCCCGTCCGGCGCGATCGCGATGTAGGTCTGACCGGCCAGCTTCTGATCACCGGAGAAGGCTTTCAGGGCCGCCGCTTGGCCCGCGGCATCGCCGTCGAAGGTATAGATGATCTCGCCGCGCCAGAAATTGTCGTCCATCATCAGGCGGCGCAACAGGGCGAGATGGTCGTCGCCGAATGCGGTGCCGCACGAGGCCACGGCGGTCTTTATCCCGGCCAGGTGCATCGCCATGACGTCGGTGTAGCCCTCGACCACGACCGCCTGGTGCCCCTTGGCGATCTCGCGCTTGGCGTGATCCAGGCCGAAGAGCACCTGGGATTTCTTGTACAGCAACGTTTCCGGGGTGTTGATGTACTTACCGGGCATGGTGTCGTCGTCGAAGAGCTTGCGGGCGCCGAAACCGATGACGTCACCGGACAGGTTGCGGATCGGCCACAGCAGCCGCCGGTGGAAACGGTCGATCGGGCCGCGCTGCCCCTGCTTGGACAGCCCGGCCGCCTCCAGCTCCTTGAAGTCGAACCCCTTGCGAAGCAGGTGTTTGGTGAGCGTGTCCCACCCTGCCGGGGCGTAACCGCAGCCGAAGTGGTGCGCGGCAGCGGCGTCGAAGTTGCGATCGGTGAGATATTTGCGCGCGGTCTCGGCTTCCGGCTCGCGCAGCTTGGCAACGTAGAACTCGTGCGCGGCCGCGTTCGCCGCGACGAGCCGGGACCGGGTGCCGCGATCGCGCTGCACCGAGGTGCCGCCGCCCTCGTAGTTGATCTGGTAGCCGATCCGGTCGGCCAACTGCTCGACCGACTCGACGAACCCGACGTGCTCGATCTTCTGCAGGAAGGCGAACACGTCGCCGCCCTCGCCGCAGCCGAAGCAATGGAACAGGCCGTGATTGGGTCGCACGTGAAACGACGGCGACTTCTCGTCGTGGAACGGGCACAGGCCCTTCATGGAGTCCGCTCCGGCGCGCTTGAGCGCGACGTACTCGCCCACCACGTCTTCGATCCGGACGCGCTCGCGTATTGCCGCGATATCGCGATCAGGAAGTCGTCCGGCCACGGCAGAGAGTCTAGGCGAAGCCGGGGCCGACGCGCCCGGGCGGCTCGGCACCGCGAGTTCCGGGCGAAGGCGCCCTCGAGCGGGGAATCACGAGCGATCCAGTTCCGCGCGGATCGCCGCGACCGTTTCGACCAGACGTGACTGGTGGGAACCCTGCCAGTAGATCCGGCCGCAATCACGGCACTGCCGGAAAATGTCGTAGTAGCGACGGGTGAGCGGTTCGAGGCGGTCCTCGACCTCGGCTTTGTCGACCTCGGCGACCACGCCGCCGCAGCGCAGGCAGCGGGTGAACGGATCCAGGCACGCGACGAGGTCGAGCCGCCGGATCACCTCCACGACCTGCTCGATCGGCTGGTCCGACCAGATGTAGACGCCGTGTGTGACGTTGCGGCGCTTCAACAGCCCTCGGTCGCGAGTGAGCAGGATCCGGTGCTCGGCCGAGGACGCCTCGGCGAGTTCGGCGTCCTCGGCCTCCCACCGGCAGTGCACGTCGAGACCCAGCAGCCGCATCAGCTTGGCGAGACCGCCCAGATTCACGTCGGCGAGGAAGCGCGGCTCCCGCAGCGGATGCGGGCGGACCAGCGTCACCCGGCCGATGTCGAGTGTCTCGAACACGGGATACGCGGTGATCCGCCCGCCGAGGCGCGGGTGATGGTCGAAGTCGACCGGTTCTCCGTCGACGAGGACCAGGTCCACTTCGGTGTGCGGAATGCCCGCTGCCTCGATGACGTCCTTGACGGTCTGGTGCGGGCGGCACGGCCGACGCAGCACGGTGTATCGCTCGCCGGGCCGCAGGAAATCGTTCAGCTCGGCGTAGACCCGGAGATCGACGCTCATTCGACGAACAGCGCCATCGATGCGGTGAATCCGTGCAGCGCGTTGCGGCCCGCGATGGGCCCGATCTCACCGGCGGCGAAGAAACCGGCGAGCGGGATGCCGTCGAGCAAGTCCTCGATGGTCGTGGCGTCGTGGTCCGCCACACCGAACATCCGGCGGCCGCGTCCGTTGCACGTGAACAGCAACGCACCGGCCGGACGTACGGAAAGGTCGGTGCGCGCACGCGCCAGCGCGTTCCGCAGGTCGTGGTCGGCTCCGATCGCGTCGCGGACCTGGAATTGGACGGTGGTGCCGACTTCCACGACCTCACCCACCTCGATCGCGCCGCTGGACGGATCGGCGCCGAGCAGACCGCGGATCAGGAAGTCGCCCTGCCCGGGCTCGGCCAGGTGCTCGTCGACGACGAACCCGATCTGCAGGCCGCGCGCGAGCTCTTCCTGCTGGTCGGGTGGCAGCACGGCGACGATCTGACGCAACCGCTCGATCGGGGACAGACCGCCGAGTCCGGTGATCACCGTGCCGTCCGCGCCGGTGACCGTGTAGGGGTTGCCGATCGGACGGCAGCCCTGGGACACGATCGGCACGTTGTGCAGGCCGGGAAGACGCACGCCGACCGCGCCCGAGGTCACCACGGCGTGGTCGCGGAACAGGCGGCTGCCTTCCGGGCCGTGGCCGCCGCTGACCAACCCGCCCATCACGACGGTGCCGGGCAGATCCGTGTTCACGTACTCCAGCAGCAGATCGGCCGGAAAGGAGTAAGGGTCGGGCAGCAGCAGGTGGAAGTCGCGTGCGGCCTTGTCGAAGCGATAGCCGGCGAGGAGCCCGCCGCTGGCCGTGCGAAGGAAGTCCAATTGGAAGGTTTCCGCTGCGGGCAGTCCGGAGGCCAGCCACACCGCCACCGCGGGTTCGTCCTCGATTTCACGGCGACCCGCCACCACCGCCTGCGCCACGCATCCGATCAGGGCGGGCACCCGGACCGTCCGGTGGACGCCGGAGAGCACCTCGACGGCGTCGTCGGTGTGCACGCGGGACGCGAGCAGCACAGCGAGCGACGGCGCTTCGCCCGCGATCTGGTCGCGGGCGCGCGCTGCGGCCTCCATGCCCGCTCGCCGCGCTTCGGGCGCGGTGGAGAGCCCTACTCCGATCCGCACCCTTCCATGGTAGCCAACCTGTGGCTTCAGTGAATTCACGTGTCGCACAGTGCTTTTCATCGGCATTGCCGAGCCGGTACCGCCAAGTGGCCCGATGCGCGGGGCGGGCCGGAGATTTCTCAGCTCCACGAGCGGAGCGACAAGGGCGACGAACAGGTTGCGAATCGATAGCTGTTCGGCGGCGGCGACGCACAATCGATCTTCCCAGCCCAGAGAGGTCCGGCGCATTTGAGCGACAATAGCCGCGACCACAGTCTGTTTTCGGTCACCCGGGATCAGAGTGTCGGCGCGGGCCGGGCGCACCGCGGCAAGACCTGATGAGGACAGGCGGGAGACATTGTGAGTCAGCCGTCGCGGATCGACACGGGCGAGCTGCGCGCGATGGTATCCACCTTGGAGCGGCTCATTGCCGACGCTTCCCGGACGGTCGGCGAACTGAAGGCGGCCATCGCCTCCGCGGAAGGGCTCGTCGACGGCGACCGGCTCGATCATGCCGAAGCACTGCCTGTCCTGGCGCCCGCACCGGAGAGCCGGGTGCTTCCGCCGGAGTCATCGGCCGAGCCCGCGCCGAAGGCGATGCCGACGCCATGGTCTCGGAAGACCCAGGAGACGCCCTGGTCCAAGCGGGTGGTCCGGCCATACCCGGCGGTGCCGGGCACACCGGTTCGCGTATCCGCGGGCCGCGAGATCGACGTCTCGGCAGAGTTGTCCGCACCCGTACGCCGACCGGCCGCAGGGCATCACCCGCAATTCGAACCGGCAAGTCACCGGACCGACGCCCTCGACGAGCCGGCATCCGTCCGGCGCTCGGTCGTCGCCGAGGGCCCTGCACCCGCAGTCACCGTTGCTCCGGCGTCGATCCGGCGGACGGACCGGGGCGAGCACGCCACACCCCGTCCTCGGATCGATACCGCATCCGGCCGCCGGTCCCCTGACGGCCGCCCACCGAATCAGCCGACCGTCGCCGCACCCAGCCCATCGGTCGAAAGAGCGCACCGCACCGAGGACATCCCGCAGATCGGGGACCCGCGCCACGAGGTAGCCGCTCCGCGGGCCGACAGAGCCGGCGGTCTTCCGCCGCGTCTGGACATCGAGATCGCCGAAGACTCGATACCGCGACCGGAGAACGAACAGACCCTCGCACCGGGCCCCCGGAGCGGGTCTGCACCGGCCCGGCCAACCGATTCCACCGGCGCCTCCGCACCGACCGACTCCACGAGCACCACCGCTGAGGAGCACCGAACCTCAGCGTGCCGGACCGATCCCGAGGACAACCACGAACCCGTCCGCGCGACGAACGGCACGCAACATCCGAAACCGATCCGCCGAACGGATTCGCCGGAAGCCATCGCACCACCGCGACATATCGGTACGGCTGACGACACCCCGTCCGCTCCGGAGACCGGCCCCGCATCCCGTCCAAAGCCCGTCCCGCCAACGACAGAACCTGCGCTCCCTGAACGCACCGATGACCCCGGGCACCTGGCCCCGATCCACGCCACCGGCGGTGTCGCACCCATCGAAGAAGCCGACACCCCGCATCTTCCGGCGGTCACCCCGCAAGACGACACGACGCTCGGCACCGCAACCACCCCGACGTCCGGTATCGCGGACGACTCGCCGCTCCCGTTCCAGTTCGACACCCCACCCCATCCGGCACGGATCGAGCCCACCCATCAGTTTGGCAGCGCAGGCGAGCTCGCACGTCGCCGAAGAACCGGCCAACCCACGCCCACTCCGAAGACCGACGCCGCGTCCTCCCCTCAGAGCGATCGCCCCACCGACTCCGCATCCCTCCAGGTTCCCGACGCCGCACCTACACCGTCGATCGACTACACGAACCTCTCCGGCCGACAACCGCCGATCAGCACCCACGCCCTGGAGCCCCACCCACCGACGGACACCGCCGAGGAGACGGCACCCGCACCCGCAGCTACCACGCTCCACCCCGAACCGAAACCCCAGATCGACGCCACAGAGCACCCCGCCGCCAAGCGGCAGACAACCTCAACGCCCGACCAGCCGATCGACAGCGCACGCCTTTCCGGCCGACAACCGGCAGCCAGCACCCACGCCCCGGAGCCCCACCCACCGACGGACACCGCCGACCAGGTTGCACCGGCCCCGCAGGCAGCTACCACGCTCCACCCCGAACCGAATCCGCAGAACGGCGCTACGGACCACCTTGCCGCCAAGCGGCAGACAACCTCAACGCCCGACCAGCCGATCGACAGCGCACGCCTTTCCGGCCGACAACCGGCAGCCAGCACCCACGCCCCGGTGCCCCACCCACCGACGGACACCGCCGACCAGGTTGCACCGGCCCCGCAGGCAGCTACCACGCTCCACCCCGAACCGAATCCGCAGAACGGCGCTACGGACCACCTTGCAGCCGAGCAGCAGGCAAGTTCAACGCCCGGCCGGTTGATCCGCAACGCGAACCTCCCCCAACCCACGATCAGCGCCGACGACTCGGCACCTCACCGATCGACAGACTCCACCGACCAGGCGGCACCCGCCCCGGCAGCTACCGCCCTACGCTCCCAGCCTCTTTCCCCGATCGACGCCACGGCCGAGCAGCGGGCAGGCTCCGCGCCCGCCCGGCAGGCGGATGCCACCGACGAACCCACGCGGCGGCAAACCGATAACTCTCCAGGCTCGCCCGGCCTTCCGTGGATCGACGCCCTGCGCTTTTCCTGGCTCGACGCCTCGCCCGGCCCGCAATCCCCTCCGCCGAGCGCTGCTACGACCGACCCCATCCCGGTCCGCCACACCGGATCTCACCCACGGACCCACAAGGCAGGCAGCTCCACCCAGCAGCCGGGCAGCACAGACAACTTCGAACCCAGTCGCAACACCGGTCACACCGCAGACCCCACGAGCCGGGGCGATTCCGCGCTCGACCCTCCGCCCGACCGTGCCGAGGCTGCCCCGCTCGACCGGCAGACCGACGCACCTGGCCAGCCCACGCCGATCGAGGACAGCGGTGCCGCGCACCGACCCGGACATACTCGGCAGACGGACACCGTTGACGGGTCCGATCCTGTCGACACTGCTCATAACTCGGCACGATCGCCACGATCAGACGTCGCGCGCTCTCGCCAGGCCGTCGCCCGCACCGCCAGCCCGGAGAACCACATCTCGGTTCGCCGGAGCGATTCGGCCTCATCGCCGCAGACCGCCGGCGCAGGCGTACCCGACCCCGCGTCCGCCCGGAAATCCGGTCGCGCACCCATCGAACGCAGCGCCCCCGCGCACCGTCCCGCAGTCGCCGAGCAGGCCGATACCCCCGATCCGGCCGAAGCACTCCGAATCGCGCGGGAGATGTCGGCGCGGCATGGATTGGAAGTCGTCGGGTTCGATACCGCGAATGTCGGTGTCCAGGTGGTCCGTGAGATCGCGTCCACTATCGATGAGCTGCTCACGAAATACCCGATGCCGCTGCGGGGCGTCGAGCTCACCGACGACGCGGAATCGCGCCCGAGACCGGAGCGCGAGCCGACCGCGGAACAGTCGGCCGATGCCGCGATCTGGATGCTCTTGGACCGCGCCGCCTTGTATCCGCCGCAGTCGGCTCCGGTGGAAACACGCCGGATCTTTCGTCGCCGCGGGCCTGCCGAGCGGCCGGTGTACACGGCGGTGGTGCGCGAATTCGCGGGGGCTCTGGACGTCGCCGGTGGGTTCCGGGCTCGGCAAGAAGCTTTGCGAACTTTGATCAACGAGTCGCTGCGTGGCGGCGGCGGTGGTCTCGGCCTGCTGGATCCGGGCCGGGCCTTGATCGACGGCTTCACCGAGGTGATTCTGCGGGGCGAACGAGCGAGCGCCTCGGCCAAGGAATTGCACGGCGCGCTGGTGAAAATGGCCCGAGCCGAGTCCTCCGACGATCTGTCGGCGTGACAGCACCGATACGGGTCCAAAAGTCGCAGCCGGACAATCGCCCTTGACCCCGCGCACGGCCGGAGCGAAGGCGGAGGTACGCAGAAAAGGCACTCTCGGACGTAGTCCGTCCATAGCCCCGCGCACGGCCGCAGCGAAGGCGGAGGTACGCAGAAAAGGCACTGTCGGACGTTAGTCCGTCCATAGCCCGCGCACGGCCGGAGCGAAGGCGGAGGTACGCAGAAAAGGCACTGTCGGACGTTAGTCCGTCCATAGCCCGCGCACGGCCGGAGCGAAGGCGGAGGTACGCCTAAATCTTCAACTCGCCCGCGACTCGCTCCAGGCGGCTTTCGGTGTAGGAAGCGATCTGGTCCACCACGACGCGCACGCGGGCGGTGTCATCGGTGGCGGCGTTCCAGAACGGCAGTAGCAGCGGATCGAGTCTGCCGGGAGCGGTGGCCAGCAAGCGTTCGGCCACGGCGAGGATGCGTTCGCGTTGGGCGGCCTGCCGCAGCCGGTGTGCCGGGTCGGACATCACATAGCGCAGTGCGACGGTCTTCAGCAGCGCCACCTCGGCGGCGACGATGCGCGGCACTTCCAGATCCGCGTTGTACCGGGACAGCGGTTGCGGACCGGACACCTCTTGGGTCGCCATGATCGCGGCGGTGGCGAAGCGGCCGACGAGCTCGCTGGTGAGGCGCTTCAGCGCGACCGAAGCGGTGAACGTGCCGTCGTATCCGGACGCGGCCGCGACCACGGGCAGTTCCGAGAGCCGTTGCGCGGCGGCGATCAGCTCGTCGGCGGCCAGCGAGTGCTGGAACTGGCCGAGCGCGGCCAGCGCGTCCTGTTCGGCGGGGTCGGCCAGCGCGCGCAGATCGATCCGGCCCGCGAGGACACCGTCCTCGACGTCGTGCACCGAGTAGGCGACGTCGTCGGACCAGTCCATGATCTGGCATTCGAGGCTGCGGCGCCGATCCGGCGCACCCTTGCGGATCCACTCCAGGCGCTCGGTGTCGACCTCGTAGGCGCCGAATTTGGTGCCGGGACCGGTTCGCCCCCAAGGGTATTTGAGGGCGGCGTCGAGTGCGGCGCGAGTGAGGTTGAGGCCTGCGCTGGCGCCGTCGGCCTCGAGCACCTTCGGTTCGAGGCGAGTGAGGATGCGCAGGTTCTGCGCGTTGCCTTCAAACCCGCCGAAGGCGTCGGCGAAGGTGTCGAGGGCTTTCTCGCCGTTGTGGCCGTAGGGCGGATGGCCGATGTCATGGGCCAGACCGGCCAGGTCCACCAGGTCCGGATCACAGCCGAGTCCGTCGGCGATGCTGCGGCCGATCTGGGCGACCTCCAGCGAATGGGTGAGCCTGGTGCGCGGGGTGTCCGCCTCTCGCGGTCCCATGACCTGCGTTTTGTCGGCCAGTCTGCGCAGCGCCGCGGAGTGCAGCACGCGGGCCCGGTCGCGGGCGAATTCGGTCCGGTGGCCGGTCTCGAACTCACTGCGCGGCGGTCCGAGCCCCGCGGTCTTGGCGCCCTCGACGACGAGGCGTTCGGTGTCGTGATCGGTGTACCGGGCGCTCATCGAGCCTCACTGTCCCGCCGTGTAGGTGAAATCCGCCGAGAAGTGGGTGAGCTGGTACCACAGCAGGGCGCCGGTCTCCCTGGCGATGCCGTGCGCCTGGGATTCCCGCGTGTAGACGGCGGGACCGGTTCTGGTGGGGGCGGTCCACGCCGCCAGCCCCTCGTCGCGGGCCATGGTGCGGGTGCGCAGCGAATGCCAGGGATCGCTGACCAGCACCGCCGACGACATGTCCCGCGCCCGCATCGCCGTGACCACCGCTTCGATGCTGCGCAGGGTGTCCGATCCGGTTTCCACGGCGAGGATCTTGTCGGCGGGCACGCCGCGCGCCTGCAAATAGTTCTTGCCCGAGGCGGCTTCGGTGAACAGATCGCCCTCCTGCTTGCCGCCCACGGTGATGACGCGCGGAGCGACACCCGCCCGGAACAGCTTGTACGCCTGATCGAGTCGCGCTTCGAACACCGAGGACGGCGTTCCGGAGTACTGCGCCGCGCCGAGCACGACGATCGCGTCGGCCTTCGTGTAGTCGTCGATGCGCGCGACCTGCCACACGCGGAAGGCGGTCCCGCCGACCAGCACCGCGCCCATCACGACGGAGCCGACGACGAGCCGCCGGGTCCAGCGCAGCAACCCGGCGCCGAAGCCCTGTGGGCGGGCAGGTTCGGGCGCCGGGACGGCTCGGGTGCGCATCGTTGGCAAATCCACTCCCCAAGTCTGCCAAAAGCCGTGCAGGCCCCGGACCGGTTACCGTCAGGGGCGGTTACCAGCCGCGGTCTCGCCAAGCCGGAAGGCTGGGACGCTCGGCGCCGAGGGTGGTGTCGTCGCCGTGGCCGGGGTAGACGACGGTGTCGTCGGGGTAGCGGTCGAAGAGCTTGGCCGAGACGTCGGTGAACAGCGAGCCGAAGTCCTCCGGGGAGCTGGTGCGCCCGACGCCGCCGGGAAACAGCGAGTCCCCGGTGAACAGGTGAGTGCGTCCCGCCCCGTCGGTGAGTGCGAGGGTGATCGACCCCGGTGTGTGGCCGCGCAGGTGGATGACCTCGAAGACCAGATCGCCGATGGTGACGGTGTCGCCCTCGGCGAGCAGCCGATCGGGGCGGACCGGCAGCGGGTCGGCGTCGAGCGGGTGCGCCGCGGTGGGAGCGCCGGTGGCCGCGGTGGTCTCCCGCAGCGCCAGCCAGTGGTCGCGGTGCTGATGGGTGGTGACGATCAGCTGGACCTGCCCGGGCGCCTCCTGCTCGACGAGGGCCGCGATGCGGGGCGCCTCGTTGGCGGCGTCGATGAGCAGGGCCGCGCCGGTGCCGGTGCACTGCACCAGGTAACAGTTGTTGTCCATGCCGCCGACGGACATCTTGACGATGCGGGCGCCGGGGACGTCGCGCTGCTGCGGATTCGAATCCGGTGACACGTGGCCGCTGTACGGGCGATCGATGGTGATCACGAAATGATGCTAGCGAGCTAGATTCGTGCCATGTCACTGCCGTCGCGGATCCGCTTCGTCCGCTTGCTCGCGATCAGCGTCCTACTGGCCGCGATCGCCTTGCTGGGCGCTCCGACGATCGCGGCGGAACCGCCGCTACGGATGAACACCTATGTGGAGGATCCGGCCGGTGTGCTCGACCAAGGTCAGCGCGATCGGGTGCGCGGTGCGGTGGACCAGCTCTACGCCGACGAGCAGCTGCGGCTGTGGGTGGTGTACGTGCGCGGCTTCGACGGGATGCAGCCGCGGGACTGGGCCAGGCGCACCGCCTCGATATCCGGGTTCGGCCAACGGGACCTGCTGCTCGCGGTCGCCACCGAGGATCGCGCGTATTGGCTGGAGGGCGAAGCGCCCGGCGAGATCAGCGATTCCGAACTCGACGACATCCTGATCGGCCACGTCGAGCCGGCCCTGCGCGACGGGCGCTGGGCCGACGCGGGGGTCGCGACCGCCGCCGGACTGGACGCGGCCATGCGCGGCGGCGGGGTGAACGTCGGTGCCCTGCTCGTCATCGGCCTGCTGGTGATTCTGGTGGCGGGCGGCCTCGTCTGGTACGCGCGCAAACGGCGTCGTGAACGGTTCGAGGCCGAACTGGCGGCGGCACGGCAATTGGATCCGGAGAACGCGACGGCGCTGTCCGAACTGCCGTTGGAAGCGCTGCAGACCCGCTCTCGGGAGACGCTGGTGGAAATCGACAACGCGATTCGCACCAGCGGCGAGGAACTCGAGCTCGCCACCGGCGAGTTCGGCGCCACCGCCACCACGCCCTTCCGCACCGCCCTCGACAACGCGAAAACCGCTGCCGCCGCGGCGTTCGCGATCCGGCAGCGCCTGGACGACGCGATCCCGGAGACCCCCGACGAACAGCGCTCGCTGCTGGTCGAGCTGATCGGCACGGTGGGGCGCGCCGACCGGGAACTCGACGCGCAGGTCGCGGAATTCGACGCGATGCGCGATCTGCTGCTCAACGCCTCGGCACGGCTGGACGCCCTCACCAGAGATGTCGTCGACGTGACCGCCCGGATTCCCGGCTCGGAAACCGAGCTGAGCCGGCTCGCCGCCACCCATCCGGCCAGTGTGCTCGCGCCGATCGAGGACAACGTGCGGATGGCACGCGAGCGCCTGACGTTCGCGGAGCAGAACGTCGACGCGGGACGTGGCGCGCTCACCGAACCGGTCGGCGAGCAAGGCGGCGCGGTCGCCGCCATTCGTTCCGCCGAGGCAGCGATCGGTCAGGCGCGTTCCCTGCTCGACGCGGTCGACAACGCGTCGAGCGCCATCCAGCAGGCCCGCGACGGCCTGCCGGGTGTGCTGGACGAGTTGCGCCGCGACCTCGCCTCCGCCGCCGAGCTCGCCGACTACGGCGGGCCGGAACTGGCCGACGCCCGCACCGCGGCGCGGTCCGCTCTGGAGCAGGCGACGGCCACGGGCGACATCGATCCGCTGAGCGCCTTCCACGACGCGGTCACCGCCGACGCGGATCTGGACCGCGCCGTCGCGGGGGCCACCGACCGCAAACTCGCCGCCGAAGACCTGCGGCGCAGGCTCGATCGAGCGCTCACGGACGCTCGCGCCCGGATCGGTGCGGCCGCCGATTACATCAGCACCCGGCGCGGCGGCATCGACGCCGAAGCGCGCACCCGCCTGTCGGAAGCACAGCGCAACCTCGACGAGGCGCAGCAATCGAGCGCGAACGATCCCGCCGACGCACTGCGGCGCGCGCAGGCGGCGGCGGATCTGGCCGGGCGCGCGCTCCATGCGGCGCAGGCCAGCGTGCGGGCATGGGAGGCGGACCGGGCGCCCTCCGGCAGCGCCCAGACCGGGGCGGTGCTCGGCGGCATCCTGCTCGAAGGACTGCTGCGCGGGGCGGCGAGCGGCGCTCGGCACTCCGGGGGCGGCTGGAGCCCCGGCTCGTACGGTGGTTCCTCCGGTTCCCGGCGCATCGGCCGTGGCGGCAGATTCTGAACGGCTCGATCCTGCCACCGGGTGCGGCCGTAGACCGGGACCGGTCGATGGCTCAGCAGGGAACCGGTCCTGCACCGGTCAGCGAGCGCCGGCCGCGGACAGGGCGGTCAACTCCGCCCGCACCGCCTCGGGCAGGCCGTCGGCATGCGCGCCACCACCGAGCACGCCCACGATCAGCTCCTGCGCGAACGTGTAGACCAGATAGGTGACCGCGGCCGACGCGCCCGCGGACGGGCGGGGATGCGCCGAGACGTAGACGATCTCGTAGTCGGTGAGCTCGAGCGTGGCCGGTGTGCGGAACACCGGGACGACGCCGGTATTGGTCACCGCGATATGTCCGGCCAGCGAATGAATCCTGGTGGCACCGTAGTAATCCGGGAAGTGCAGCACGGACTGCTGCACGATGCCTTCGGACAGGTCGCGCGTCAGCCGACTCGAAATGCGCTGTGCCAGTTCGACCGGGCTGGCGGCCGGATCCACCTCGCCCGCGAAGGAAGCCAGTCCGGCCATGTTGGTACCCGCCGAGGCGGCGACCGGCGGCTCCAGCCTGTTACGCAGGTCGACCGGATACAGGCAGCCCAGAGCTGTTGTGCCGCCGCCTGTCTCACGAGCGTACGCGCGCAGCAGTGCGGCGGTGAGCAAACCGTTCACCGTCACACCGGTCTTGCGTGCGAGATCGGCGATCTGCGCTGTAGCCGCCCGGTTGAGCCGCACGCGTACAGGACGGGCGAGCGTACTCGGCGCGGGTTTCGCGTTATCGGACGGCACGTTCCTGGCCTCCAGCGTAAGCGGCTTGGTCACCTCCTCGAAGCCGGACTTCGCGGCCGCGGTGATGCCCCGTTCCGCCGCATACCACTCCAAAGACTGCGGGAGCGCTTGTGGCGCAACGTTTATCGGCCGACCTTCGGAAACGCCGGTATAGAAATCCCATAGTCGGGACAGCAGTTCCACACAGTAGCCCGCGTCGGCGACGCTGTGGTGAGCGAACAGCGTGACACGCCACTCGTTCGCGCCCGAGCCCACGACGTCCAGATAGGCCAGCTGGACCGCCGGATCCATCGCGGGAACGCCGATCGCCGCCAGGTCGCCCTCACGCACGGAAACCGGGATCCATGCCCTCTCGTCCGCGCCGAACAGATATCCCAGTCCCGCAGCGTCTTCCACGATTCTGCAGCCGATCACCGGATACGCGCGCCGCAAGGTCGCGAATGCCTCCCGCAGCGCCGTCACATCGAGCGCTCCCCGTACCGACACCGACCGGCCCGTGTAGGTGCCATGCCGAACGAACCGCTGCTCCGACGGCGCCAGCACGCGAATCGGAGCTTCCTCATCCCACAACACACGGCAAGGGTGCGGCACAGCCGGCACGGGCGCAAACCGACCGGGCGGATGCGGAAGACTGCCGGTATGAGTCTCGCGGCGCATCTGGAGCAAATCGGCCTTCCCGCGGTGGAGGAACAACTCGCCCATCCCACCGTGCTCGGTATCGCCGAGGGCACTCTGCCCGAACCGGTCTTCCGGTCCTGGCTGGAGCAGGACTACCTGTTCCTGCTCGACTACGTCCGCGTGTTCGCCCGCCTCGCGTGGCAGGCTCCGGCCGCCCATCTCGGTGACCTGGTCGACCTCGCGCACGCCACCTACCACGAGGAGCTGTCGCTGCACCGCTCGCTGGCCGCCGAGTTCGGCGCGGACCTCGACGGCGCGGTCAAAGGCGCTCCGTGCACCGCGTACACGGCGTTTCTGCTGGACTCCGCCGCGTCCTACGGCGAGGGTCTCGCCGCGCTCTACCCGTGCATGTGGGGATACTCCACGCTCGGCGCCCGGCTCGCCCAGCACCCGCCCGCCGAACCGCGCTACCGCCGCTGGGTGGACACCTACGCCGATCCCGGATTCGCCGCCCTCACCCGCCGCTGCGCGCAGATGATCGACGAGTCCGGGGTTGATCCGGGTCGGGCGGAAGACCTGTTTCGCGAAGGGCTCCGGCACGAGCTGGCGTTCTGGGACGTTCCGCTCCGATCCTGATCCCCGGACGAATTCCTCGGTCCGCCGATGACTCCTGCCGGGCGGCTCCGTCTACCTGTACAGAGCACTGTCCCGGCATCGAGGAGACCCTTATGAACCGCCCCACCGTCGCGTCACGCGAGGAATGGCTGGCCGCGCGTATCAGCTTGCTGGCCGAGGAGAAGGCGATCACCCATCGCTTGGACGAGCTGGCGGCGAAACGCCGTGCCCTGCCGATGGTCGCGATCGACAAGGAATACGTCTTCGAAGGTCCCACGGGCCGCACGACCCTGCCCGAACTGTTCGACGGGCGCCGCCAGCTCATCGTCTACCACATGATGTGGCGCTGGGATCTGGACGCGGGCTGTCCGAGCTGCGCGATGCTGCTCGACAACGTCGGCCACCTGGCCCACCTGAACGCGCAGGACACCACGTTCGCGGCCGTGTCACGCGGTCCGTGGGAGACGCTCGACCGGTACCGCGAGCGTATGGGCTGGACCTTCCCGATGTACTCGTCGTTCGACAGCGACTTCAACTACGACTTCCATGTCCCCCAGGACGAATCCCGCGCGCCGGTGGAATACAACTACCGTACGAAGGCGGAGTTGGAGGCACGCGGCCACAGCTATCACGGAGCGGGCGAACAGCCCGGCACCAGCGTGTTCTGGCGTGACGACGACGGCGCGGTGTTCCACACCTACTCGTCCTACGGCCGCGGCGGCGACATCCTCATCGGCACCCACCAGTACCTCGATCTCACGCCGTTGGGCAGGCAGAAGCACGTCGGCGAAGCGCTGCACCACGACAGTTACGGCAAGGCGGAATCCCATTGCCACTGACGACCACTCCGCCCCACCGGCCGAGTGGACCTAGGCTGACACGGTGAGTCAGGAGCACATGCGGGCGTCCGACGCCGATCGCGAGAAGATCATCGACCGGCTGCGCCTCGCTATGAACGAGGGCAGGCTGTCGCTCGCCGAATTCGATGATCGGCTGCAACAGGTATACGCCGCCAAGACCTACGGCGAGCTGACGCCGCTGCTGTCCGACCTTCCCGCACAACGGGAAGCACAGCCCGTGCGCGCCAAAGGCATCCCGCAGTGGATCACGATCATGTGGACGCCGTGGGTGTTCGTGAACGCGCTGTGCGTGGCGATCTACCTGGCCACCGGCGCGGGCTACTTCTGGCCGTTCTGGGTCGCGGTGCCGTGGGGTCTCGCGCTGCTCATCCCGACCACGATCGGCATCGTCACCCGCAAGAACAGCTGAAACGACAGTGCCCCGTGGCCCATCGGCCACGGGGCGCGGCGTCGTAGCTCAGGCGCCGATCAGGTGCTGGGCCAGGTAGCCCTCGACCTTGTCCAGCGCGATGCGCTCCTGGGTCATCGTGTCGCGTTCGCGGATGGTCACCGCCTGGTCGTCGAGCGTCTCGAAGTCGACCGTGATGCAGAACGGCGTGCCGATCTCGTCCTGGCGGCGGTAGCGGCGGCCGATGGCGCCCGCGTCGTCGAACTCGACGTTCCAGTGCTTGCGCAGCTGCGCGGCCAGGTCTTTCGCCTTCGGCGTGAGATCGGCGTTGCGCGACAGCGGCAGCACCGCCGCCTTCACCGGCGCGAGGCGGCGGTCCAGGCGCAGCACCGTGCGGGTGTCCACGCCGCCCTTGGCGTTGGGCGCCTCGTCCTCGGCGTAGGCGTCCACCAGGAAGGCCATCAGCGAGCGGGTGAGGCCCGCGGCCGGCTCGATGACGTACGGGATGTAGCGCTCGTTGGTGGTCTGGTCGAAGAAGCTCAGCTCGGTGCCGGAGTGCTCGGAATGCGTCTTCAGGTCGAAGTCGGTGCGGTTGGCGATGCCCTCCAGCTCACCCCACTCGTTGCCCTGGAAGCCGAAGCGGTACTCGATGTCGGTGGTGCCCGCCGAGTAGTGCGAGAGCTTGTCCTTCGGGTGCACGAACAGTCGCAGGTTCTCCGCGTCGATGCCGAGGTCGGTGTACCAGGAGAACCGCGTCTCGATCCAGTACTTGTACCACTCCTCGTCCTCGCCCGGCTTGACGAAGTACTCCATCTCCATCTGCTCGAACTCGCGGGTGCGGAAGATGAAGTTGCCCGGGGTGATCTCGTTGCGGAAGCTCTTGCCGATCTGCGCGATGCCGAATGGCGGTTTCTTGCGCGCGGTCGTCATCACGTTGGCGAAGTTCACGAAGATGCCCTGGGCGGTCTCCGGGCGCAGGTAGTGCAGGCCCTCCTCGGACTCGATCGGGCCGAGGTAGGTCTTGAGCATCATGTTGAAGTCGCGCGGCTCGGTCCAGCGGCCGACGGTGCCGCAGTTCGGGCAGGCGATGAGCTCCATCGAGACCGTGTCGGGGTCGTCGATCTTGTTCTTCAGCGCGTACGCCTCTTGCAGGTGGTCCTGCCGGAAGCGGTGGTGGCAGTTGAGGCACTCGACCAGCGGGTCGTTGAACACGCCCACGTGACCGGAGGCGACCCAGACCTGACGGGGCAGGATCACCGAGGAGTCGAGACCGACGACGTCCTCGCGGGCGGTGACCATGGCGCGCCACCACTGCTTCTTGATGTTCTCCTTGAGCTCGACGCCCAGCGGCCCGTAATCCCACGCCGACTTGGTGCCTCCGTAGATCTCACCGCACGGGTACACCAGACCCCGGCGCTTGGCGAGGTTGGCAACGGTGTCCACCTTCGACTTGGGTGCCACGCGAGAATTCTCCATCCACTGCGAGTCGGAATTTGCCTTGCATGAACACAATAGTTTTGTGTCATAGCCGCGATTGCGCCCAGCCTATCGGCAGCGTCCGCGGCGGTTTCAACCGCACGGTTCGGCGCGCCCGTTTGACATGCGCACCTGTGCATACGCAAACTGGTAATGCTTTCCATTAAGGAGTTGGTGACATGACCGCCGAGACCGCCGCGGCACCGCCGCACAACCCGTATCGGTCGCCGGGACCGGCGCCGGTACCCCCGCGAACCGTGCTGGAGGACGCGGGTGAGCTGTTGCGGGCGCTGGCCGCGCCGGTTCGGATTGCTATCGTGCTGCAGTTGCGCGAATCACCGCGGTGTGTGCACGAACTGGTCGACGCGCTCGGTGTCACGCAACCACTGGTCAGTCAGCATCTGCGTATCCTCAAGGCCGCCGGTGTCGTGCACGGTGAGCGTTCGGGTCGCGAGGTGCTCTACGAACTCGTCGACGACCATCTGGCGCACATCGTCGTCGACGCCGTCGCGCACGCCGAGGAAGGGTGATTCGTGCCAGACAACACGGCCGTTCCGCAGAAACCGGTCGGCATCCGCAGCACCAGGCAGCGCAGCGCCATCGCCGCGCTGCTCGGTGACATCGATGAGTTCCGCTCCGCCCAGGATCTACACGACGAGCTGCGCAGACGCGGCGAGGGCATCGGGCTGACCACGGTCTACCGGACGCTGCAGTCGCTGGCCGACGCGGGCATGGTCGATGTGCTGCGCACCGACTCCGGCGAGTCGGTCTATCGCCAGTGCTCCACCGGCCATCATCACCACCTGGTCTGCAGGCATTGCGGCCGCACCGTGGAGGTGGAGGGCCCGACGGTGGAGGCGTGGGCCGAGGCGATCGCGGGCGAGCACGGCTTCACCGAGATCAGCCACACCCTCGAGGTGTTCGGCACCTGCACGGCATGCGGGACGGCGCGCCGACGCGACCGGTGATCGCACCGATTCCCGGCGTGTCGGGTTAACGCGGCTGCGACCAGCGGAGATTCACCGGCGAGATCCTCGGAAACCTGGGCCGATCCGGGCTCGATACGAAGGATCCGCCATCTGCTGGGGAGGCAGCGTGTCAACGATCACCGACTCATCCGTACGCCCGGTGCGCCGCCGGGCCGTGACCGTCGCCGGGGCCGCGCTCGTCGTGGCCTCGGCGTTATTGCTTTCGGCGTGCCAGGACGAGGACGGCACTCCGGTGGCGGTCCCGTCGACCACCGCGACCGGAGTGGCCGCGGAGCCTGGCGCGGCGAACGGGCAGTCGACCGTCCGCACAGTCGGCAAGACCGGCTGGTACGACGGATTCGACATCACTGTGGACAAGGCGACCGTGGTGCCGGACGAATACGGCGGCGCGAAGGTGCGCGTCGACATCACCTACAAGAACACCACTCTCGACAACCACACGCTGAGCATCACGCCGTCGCTGCTGGTCGGCAAAGAGGTGGACGGCGGCGCGATCTTCGACAGCCCGACGGTGCCCGGCAACGGCTCCGCCACCGGCACCGCGACCACGTCGTTCAAGTCGGCCAAGGACGCCGAGCACCTCATCGACACGATGACCGTCGTGTACGGGGCGGCCGCCGACAACCAGACCAAGATTCCGCTCGCCGCGGCGGGCAAGGTGGACAGCGTCCAACCGAAGGCGCTGGCCGTCACCGGCACCCTCGTGCAGGACCAGACGACCATTGAGGTCACCGGCGGCCGGATCAGCCCGAGCTACACCAAGAACGAGAACGGCAAATCCGATCTCGCACTGCGCATCAAGCTCGTCGGCGGCCCCGGCATCGCCGCGGGCGGCACGAACATCTTCTACGACTACTTCACCGTCCGGACCCCCGACGGCCAGACCGTGGCCGCCGACATCCGCGGCCCGATCAACGAGTTGCTCAACGCGAACGAGACCATCGACAACCCGAAGAACTACGTGGTCTTCGTGGTGCCCTCCCCTGGCGCCGGCCCTTACACGGTGACGTACAACGCCCAGAAGCAAGAGGGCGCCGCCACCGCACCCACCCTGTCGTTCACGGTGGGCTGAGCCGACCGCCCGGACTCGTGGCGCCACACGAGGACGAGAACGGCTGCGGCCGATGGGCCAAGCGCTGACGGCGGGCCGCCCTCCCGCGAGGGCGGCCCGCCGCGGTGACGGATTCAGCCGACCGGGATCGCGTCCCGGTCCGCGGCCTGCGCCTCGGCCGGACGACCGCGCACCGCGGCCGCACCGAGCAGCGCGAGCGCGACCGCGCTCCAGATCAGCAGTACCAGTAGCGGTCCGCTCGCGCCGGTGCCGTCGAAGAACGCGACCGAGCGCAGCAGCGACGCGGCGGCGCCGGGCGGCAGCCACTGGCCGACGGCGCCCCACGGCTGCGGCAACAGCTCCGGCGCCGACGTGGCCGCGGAGAACGGGTTGCCGACCAGCAGCATCGTGAGCGCGGCGATGCCGATGCCTGCTCGCCCGAGCACGGCGGCGAGCCCGACCACCGCGCCCGCGACCGCGAACGACACCAGCCCGCCGACCGCCGCGAGCACCGGATACGGCCCGGGCACCACCGACAGCCAGCCCTGGATGATCGCCATGCCGAGCAGTCCGCCCGCGACGCCGAAGGTGACCAGTCCGAGCACTTTGCCGCCGATCGACGGGACCAGCAGTGCCAGCAGCACACCCGCCGCGATGCCGGACATCACCAGCGGCAACACCATCGCGCCGAACGCCGCGCCCCGTGGATCGTCGGAGTCGGCCGCAACCACGTCCTCGACAGCAACGGCGGGCGCGCCGGAGAGCTGCTGCCCGATCTGGGTGAGTTGCTGTGCGACAGCGGGACTCGCGCCGGAGGCGACCAGCATGCGCGGCGGTCCGTCGCCGGTGACGATCGCCCCGTAGACCTCCCGGTTCCGAATGGCGGCGCGGGCGGCGGCCTCGTCCGCGGGCGCGCTGATCTCGAAGGCCCCCGGACTGTGCTCGGCGAGCTTGCCGGTGACCATCGCCGCCTGCGGACCGGTGACGGCCAGCGGCAGGTCACGGGGCGCGATGTGCGCGGCGGGCCAGGCGAACGCGATCAGCATCAGCGCTTGGAGCAGGGTGGCGCCGAGGCCGAGAGCGAACGCCCGCTGCGTGGTGTTCATGGCCTTCTCCCTAAAAATCGAATGCTCGTTCTTTTTAGTTGCGCCTACCGTCGCACGAGGTCATCCGGTTGTCAAGAACGGATATTCGTTTTATTTTGGGCTCATGCCCCGAGTCAGCGAAGAACACCTGGAGCGCCGCAGGCAGCAGATCATGGATGCCGCGCGGCGCTGCTTCGCCCGCAAGGGGTTCTACGAGACCTCCATGCAGGACGTGTTCACGGAATCGGGGCTATCGGCCGGTGCGGTCTACCGCTACTTCAAGAGCAAGGACGAACTGATCACCGCGCTCGCCACGGAGACGACGGTGGCCTTGCGCATCGCCATGGACGAGGCGATCCGCCGCGATCCACTGCCCACGCCCGCCGAACTGATCACCATGATCGCCGAGGAGGTGGTGCGGCGCAGCGGGCCCGACGGGCCGGTGCGACTGGCGCCGCAAGCCTGGGCCCTGGCCCTGGTGCATCCCGGGGCGGCGGTGATGGTCCGCGAGACGATGCTCGCGATGCGCGCGCTGTGGGTGACCTACGCCGAACGGATGCGCGACAAAGGCTGGCTACCCGCAGACGCCGATGTCGACGCCGTGGCCAAGGCGATCATCGGACTGCTGCCGGGATTCATCCTCCAGCACCTCATCCTCGGCGATCTCGACCCGCAAACGCTGGCGCTCGGCGTGCGCATACTGCTCCCCTACGGCGAGCCCGCGCGTCCGGCAGTCGGCTGACCCGCCGTCACAGCCAGCCGAGACGTTCGGCCGCGCGCACCGCTTCCGCGCGCGTGCTCGTGCCGGTCTTGCCGATCGCCGACGAAAGGTGGTTGCGCACCGTGCCTTCCGACAGGTGCAACCGCTTCGCGATGGCGCTCGCGGGCGCACCGTCGGCCGCCGCGGCGAGCACCTCGCGTTCTCGCGCGGTCAGCGGGGAGGTGCCCGCCGTCAACGTCTCCGCGGCCAGGCCCGGGTCGATCACCCGCAACCCCATCTGGACACGCCGCACGGCGTCGGCCAATTCCCTGGCCGGAGTGTCCTTGACGACGAAACCGCTCGCGCCCGCGTCGATCGCGCGGCGCAGGTAACCGGGCCTGCCGAAGGTGGTGACCATCAGAATCCGCACGTCCGGGTGGGCGGCGTGCAGTTTCCCGGCCACGGTGATGCCGTCCATCCCGGGCATCTCGACGTCCAGCAGCACCACGTCGGGACCGGTCCGCTCGACCGCGTCGAGCACCTCGTCGCCACGCCCGACCTCGCCGACCACCTCCAGGTCGTGCTCCAGCCCGAGCAGCGCGGCCAACGCGCCGCGCACCAAAGCCTGGTCGTCCGCCAGCAACAGCCGGATCATGGCACTCGCTTCCTATTCCGGGATCGTGGCGCGAATGCGCACGCCCCCGCCCTCCGGCGTCGACAGCGTCAGTGTTCCACCCGCGGCGCGCACGCGCTCCCGCAGCCCCGCCAGCCCCGAGCCGGACGCGCTGTCGGCGGGGAGGCCGCGACCGTCGTCGACCACCTCGATGGACGTCGCGGTGACGGTCACGGCGCAGCGGCGCGCGGCGCTGTGCCGGATCACGTTGGTGACCGCTTCGCGCAGCACCCAACCCAGCAGTTCGCCCGACGGTGTGTCCGGCAGGCTCGCCGGTTCCGGCAGTTCCGCGTCGATGCTCGCGGCGGCCAGGGCGGTCCGCGCGTTGGCCAGCTCGCCGCGCAACGACACCTCCCGCAGGCCTCCGACGGTCTCCCGCACCCCGGCCAGCGCTTCGCGCGCGAGCCGTTCGATATCGGCCAGTTCGGTCCGCGCACGGTTCGCGTCGACGTCGAGCAGTCGTTGGGCGAGTTCGGTTTTCACGGTGATGACGGTGAGCGAATGGCCGAGGATGTCGTGCACGTCACGGGCGACGCGATTGCGTTCCTCGATGATCTCCAGTTCCGCGCGCTGCCTGCGAGCCAGCTCGGCGAGCCGGTCGCCGCGGAACCCGAGCTGTCTGGCCACCCACACGGCCACGGGAATGAACGCGAGGTAGAACGGCGTCCCGCCCAGATGCCACGACGGCACCGCGAACGGGGCCACCAGCATGATCGTCATGATGACGACCACGACGACGGCGGAAGTGCGCAGCGGAAGCACGAACACGGCGACCACCGCGACATAGAGCGCCGTGGGCAGACCGTCCCCGCCGAGCAGCGCCCCCATCGTCACGGACAATGCCGCCATCGCGGCCAGCAGCAGCCAGGCCCTGCGGTCGACCGGTAAGTCGTCGGGCGCGCCGTCCTTGGCGTACCTGCGGAACGCGACGAACGCGACGACGATCAGCGCCGCGAACGCGAGCACGCACGCGATGGCGGCCACCGCCTGCGCGGGCTCGCCCTCGGCCCAGCGCCGCCTGATCGGTCCGATCAGATAGGCCAGCCAGACCAGCGACATGACAGCGCCGAACCAGCCCCTGCGCCGCCCATCGGGACCGAACGACTGCCAGTCGAGCATGCCGTCCACCAGACCGGCGGACCTTCTCGGCCGCGCGCCGCCCGCCGTCTTCACGTCCATGCGCCACCTCGCTGCGGCCGGGCGGGACGGAGGCGGCGGTGCACGGCTCGCCGGTCGTGGTCGATCATGGGAGGCGACGCTACCGGCACCGGTTCGCCCGGGATCGCGCATACGTCGCGGCTATGAGCAAATCCAGACCGCACGCGCTGTCCGCCGACGCCACGGAACGCCGTCCCACCGCACCGGCCGCGCACGGCGGAACCGGCCGTCCAGATAGCGGACCGGTTGCGCGGCCGGCGTTCAGCGCGCGGTGTCACGCCGGAACAACGCGGCCCCACCGAACACGAAGACCGCCGACCAGACCGCGACATCGACCACCGCCCCGAGGACCGACCCACCGCCGGTGTCGCCGAACGGCAGCCGGGCCAGCGTGGCTACGCCGTTGGTCGGCATCACCTTCGACACGGTCGCGAACCAGCCGTGCAGCGGCATGAACAGTCCGCCCGCGAACGACAGCGCCGCCAGCACCGGACCGAGCAGTTGCATCACGTTCTCCGACGGCAGCAGATAGCCCACGAACAGGCCGAATGCCGCGAACACGAGCGAGCCGACCCAGGCGAGCAGAAAGCACTCCACCCACGCCGCGGGTGCGAGGTGGGCGCCGAGCGCCGCGCCGACCGCGAACACCGCGGCCACCGAGACGAGCCCGAGCACCATCGCGACCACGACCTTGACCGCGATGTACGCCACCGGCCGCAACGGTGTGAGCCGCAGCTGGCGGCTCCATCCCTGCGCACGCTCGACGGCGACCATCGCGCCGCCGCTGGTGGTGGCCAGCATCGCGCCGTACACCGCGATCGACACCATGACGTAGCCGGTCACGTTGCCCGAGCCGTAGGACTGGGTCCGGTAATCGGATTGCAGTCCGAAGATGACGAAGAACAACGGCGGCATGACCAGCGTGAAGATCAGGGTCCGCCGGTTGCGCAGCATGCGGCGCAGCTCCAGGCGCAGGAAGCCGAGGTTGAAGCCGCCGAGCGTGGTGGCGACGGGCCGGGAGACGAGTGTGGTCATGTCAGTGATCTCCTGCCGTGGTCAGCGCGAGGAAGGCGGTTTCCAGGTTGTGCGCGGTGATCTCCAGATCGACCGCGGCGGTGTGGTTCAGCAGAAATCGAGCGACGGCGTCGGAGTCCTTGGCACGCACCAGGATTCGGTCACCACGCAACTCGACGTCATCCACGCCGGGGATCACTAGCAGCCGGGGGGGTCCGCGCCGGGCAGGGTCGCGGCGACGGTACGGCCCGCGGCCAGGTTCTTGATCTCGGCCGCGCTGCCGTCGGCGATGACCCGGCCCGCGCGCACCAGCACGATGCGGTCGGCGTAGGCGTCGGCCTCGTCCAGATAGTGCGTGGCGAACAGGACGGTGCGGCCGCGCCGCGAATCCTCCCGCATCGCGTTCCAGAACTCCCGGCGCCCTTCGACATCCATACCGGTGGTGGGTTCGTCGAGCACGATCAGCTCCGGGTCCGGCAACAGCGCCAGCGCGAACCGGAGGCGCTGGCGCTGACCGCCGGAGCACTTGCCCACCATGCGATCGGCGATCCCCGCGATGCCCGCGCGGGCGAGCACCTCCTCGACGGGGCGCGGACTCGCGTGCAGCGTGGCCACCAGCCGCACCGTCTCCGCGACGGTGAGGTCAGGCAGCAAGCCACCGGATTGCAGCACCGCGGCGACGCGGCCTGCGGAGACGGCTCGCTCCGGCGCCGTGCCGAAGACCGCGACGGTGCCCGAATCCGGACGCGCCAGGCCGAGCAGCAGGTCGATGGTGGTGGATTTGCCCGCGCCGTTCGGACCGAGGAAGGCGACGATCTCCCCCGGCTCGATCACCAGGTCGAGCCCGTCGACAGCGTGCACCACGCCGGCCGGGGTGCGGAAACTCTTGCGCAGGTCGCGCAGCGCGACGGCGGGCACGGGCCGCCTCGGACTCTGGACCGCGGTGGTCGTTGCTGAAGTCATGCTTCTACGGTCGCGGGAAACCCGCCCCGGAACCTCGCACGGCTGTCACGACTTCGGCATGACAGATGTCATGCCCTCAGGGCAGCAGACCCTGCCTGGCCCGGCTCGCGTTGGACAGCACGAGCAGCAGCATGGTGGTGAGCGCCTTGTCGTCCAGCCCCGCGGCGGGGAAGGTGTAGCGCAAGATGACGTCCGCGAGCTTGCCGTGGCCGATCACGGTGAGTGAACCGAACTGCAGCGCGTTGTTGCGTTCGGCGACCCGCTTGTGCAGCTGCGGTTTCAGCTGGCGATCCCAGGCCAGCACGCAGGTGAGGCTCAGCACGTCCAAGCCCGGCGCCAGATTCACCGCGCGCAGCGACGACAAGGCGCCCTCGTACTCGAAGCCGAGCGACCCTTCGGCATCGACGCGCACGTCGATGCCGTAACTCGACAGGCAGGCCCCGGCCCGTGCCTGCAGTTCCCGGTCCGGGGTCACCGCCGCGTCCATGTCCGCGCCCCCGCTCACTTCGTGCCGCCGAAACGGCGGTCCCGCGCGGCGTACTGGAGGCATGCCTCCCACAGGTTGCGGCGATCGAAATCGGGGAAAAGCGTGTCCTGGTAGACGAATTCGGCGTAGGCGGACTGCCAGATGAGGAAATTCGAGCTGCGGAACTCGCCCGAAGGGCGCAAGAACAGGTCCACGTCCGGCATGTCGGGTTCGTCCAGGTATTTCGCCACCGTCGCCTCGGTGACCTTCTCCGGGTCGATCTCGCCAGCCGCCACCCGGCGCGCGATCTCCCTTGCCGCGTCGGCGATCTCGGCGCGGCCGCCGTAGTTGACGCACATGGTCAACGTCATCACCGTGTTGTTTTTGGTGAGTTCCTGGGCGACCTCCAGTTCCTTGATCACGCTGCGCCACAGGCGCGGTCGCCGCCCCGCCCAGCGCACCCGGACGCCCATCTCGTTCATCTCGTCGCGACGCCTGCGGATCACGTCACGGTTGAAGCCCATGAGGAAGCGCACCTCCTCGGGGCTACGCCGCCAGTTCTCGGTGGAGAACGCGTACGCCGACAACCATTTGACGCCGATCTCGATGCAGCCCTCCACGGTGTCCATCAGCACCGCCTCGCCGCGCTCGTGCCCGGCGGTGCGCGGCAATCCGCGCTCCTGAGCCCAGCGCCCGTTGCCGTCCATGACGAGCGCGACATGGTTGGGTACCAGTTCCGGCGGCAGCTGCGGCGGCCGAGCTCCCGACGGATGCGGCGCGGGCGGACGCACGGCGCCCGCGGGCTCGGGGTCGGTCGCGGTGGCGGAGTCTCGGCGGAGGATCACGGTCTCTATCCTGCCTGATCGCCCGCACCGCCCCCACTGCCCCGTTGCTTCCTCGCGAATTCCACGGTTCCGACCGGCACCGGTGACTTATTCTTTCCATATCGTGATACTGGGGAGGGGTTTCTCGAACGTGACCGATTTACCAGGGACCGGAACCGCGGCTGGTTTCCGCGCCACTCGTGAGTTGCTCGGCCTCCCGGTCCCGTGGTGCGCGCGGTTCTTCGCGGTCGCGGAACGCACCGTCGAGCGGTGGGAGAAAGGGGCCTTCCAGATCCCCGACATCGTGGCCCGCGAGCTCGCCGCCATCGCGGACGAGACCGAACAGGTGGTCGAGGCCATGGTCGACGCCATCGACGCCGGGGAAATCTCTCCCCGCCTGCACACCTACCGGACCAACGACGACTACTCCAAGCACGAGCCGGACACCCGCTACCCGGCCACCTGGCATCGCGCCGTGTGCGCCCGCGTCATGAACGAGTTGCCGCAGGTAGAGCTCCAATTCGTGGAGTAGGCGGCTACCTCGCCTTCGCTCGGCCCGGCGCGGGCTGAGGAACGGACTTTGTCCGACAGCGCCCTCCCCTGCGGCTGCCTCGCCTTCGCTCGGCCCGGCGCGGGCTGAAGAACGGGCCCCGCCCGACAGCGCCTCCCCTGCGGCTACCTCGTTTCAGCTCGGCCCGAGGACGAGTCCGGCCCGGCAGCGCCTCCCCTGCGGCTACCTCGTTTCAGCTCGGCCCGAGGACGAGTCCCGCCCGACAGCGCCTCCCCTGCGACTGCCTCGCTTCCACTCAACCCCGCGCGGCTACATGCGGGGTTCGCGCGGCTGTGTCCTGGGACCGCTCGATCAACGGCAGGGTGCGCAGCTGACGTTCCAGATGCCACTGCAAGTGCGCCGCGACCAGCCCGCTGGCCTGCCTGCGCACCGCCTCGGGCGTCGCCTCGACCTGCTCCCACTCCCCGCGCAGCAACGCCACCAGCAGATCGAGCACCCCGGGGGCGGGTGTCGCCGCACCTGGTGGACGGCAATGCACGCACACCGCGCCTCCGGCCGCGACATGGAAGGCCCGATGCGGGCCCGGTGTCGCGCACTTGGCGCATTCGTCCAATGCGGGCGCCCAGCCCGCGAAACCCATGGCGCGCAACAAGAATGCGTCCAGGATCAGTTCGTGCGGGCGCTGTTTGGCCGCGATGGCACGCAGGGCGCTCGCGGTGAGCGCGTGCAGCCGGGGCGCGGGCGCACGCTCCTCGCCCGCCAAGCGTTCAGCGGTCTCCAAGATGGCGCACGCGGTGGTGTAGCGCCCGTAGTCATCGATGATGTCGGCGGCGAACGCCTCCATCGTGTGCACCTGGGTCACGGTGTCCAGCGTGCGTCCGGGGTGCAGCTGCACGTCGATATAGGAGAACGGCTCCAACCGGGCCCCGAACCTCGACTTGGTCCGCCGCACCCCCTTGGCGACCGCGCGAACCAGTCCGTGCTGTCGGGTGAGCAGCGTGACGATGCGATCCGCCTCGCCCAGCTTGTGCTGGCGAACCACTACCGCCTCGTCCCGATACAGCCGCACCAGTGGAGTCTAATGCTGTGTTGTTTGGCCGCGCCTTCGCGCGGCGTGTTCGCGGCCCCTTTGTGGCTCGCGTTTGCGCGACCGCCGCTTGCTCCTTCGTCGCGGACGCGGCGGCCGCCCCAAAACGAGCCCGGCCCCCCACCGGGCACGCGCGGGCTCGCGTAGCACCAA